>CALXES010000005.1 GCA_944387385.1 uncultured Clostridia bacterium
TGGTAGAGCATTCGGCTGTTAACCGAAGGGTCGTAGGTTCGAGCCCTACTTGAGGAGCCAAAGTAGCTAGGTTTTTTACCTAGCTTTTTTGTGTTTAATTGACTTATATATATAATTATGTTAATATAATGTAAATAAAAATTTAAAATGAAAGGATGTAAAATATGGGTGGAGTAAGTGTATTAATACTACTTGGAATTTTATCAGCAATCTTTTATTTTTTTGTTGCAATATTTTTAGTAGTTTTAGTTTATTTATTGGTAACATATGTCTTTGAAAGCATTGCTATTATGAGAGTATGTAATAATTTAAAATATAAACATCCATTTACAGCTTGGTTTCCATTTTATAATAAATATTTACTTGGAAAGATTGCAAACTTAAAAATCCAAGGTGTAATACTTGGTGCAATAAATATTAGTATAGCTATAATGTTTATATATTTTTATTTAGTTGAAAATTTTAATCCTTGGCTATTAGTAATATTTTTTATTTTAATTATTGTAAGTTTCATATTAAATATTGTAATTTCACATAAAATATTTAAAAAAGCTATGGATAAATATGGCGATATTTTTACTGTATTTAGTGTATTAAGTTTTGGGATATTAAGACCAATATTTTTATTTTTAATCAGAAATAGCAAGAAACTATATTAAATGTGTTTAAGTAAAAAATAAATAAGAAAATTTTCTTATTTATTTTTTTAATTTTTTATTAAAAAGTATTTACAATTTTGAATAGTAATGATAATATATACATATAAATAATAATAAATATTCCTCAATAGCTCAGCGGTAGAGCATTCGGCTGTTAACCGAAGGGTCGTAGGTTCGAGCCCTACTTGAGGAGCCACATGTAGCTAGGATCTCCCTAGCTCTTTTTCTTTTTGATTTTTATAGCATATTGTGTTATAATGCGTATTGAGCAATAATAGTTTGCCTCTTAGTGTTTTTAATAAAAGGGAGGGTTTTAATATGAATTTTTTGTATGGTATTATAGTAGGACTTATTTTTGGATTTTTAATTTCATATTTTGTTGTTAGGTATAATAGTAGAGAAATAAGAAAATACGTAATTGAGGTGTATAAAACAGAATATAATGTAAGTCATTGTTTTCCTTATATCTATAGATGCATAAGTGATAGTTACTTTTATAAAAGATTGCAAAAAATTTTAGATGAAAATGATATTAAGGAATATACAATAAAGATAGAAAATAATGATGCAAATATAAAATTAAAAACTACAAAAGATAAGTTAAAAGAAATAATTAATTGCATAAATGAAAATGAAGAGGAATTTTATACAATTAAAATAAAACAGAAATAGTATAGCAAATCGCTATACTATTTTTATGTAAACAAAATAAAGTGAAAGTATTGTGAAAAAGCTGGTAAAATTTTATCTATAATGTTATAATATTACTTACCGCAAAATAATAATGTAAAGGAGGTAAGTAGTATGAAGTATTTGCAGTCTTTTTGTAATTATATAGAATCTGTAACCACAATTAAGAGCAATTACATATATTTAATTATTGTTTCTTTAATAATTATTTTTGTAATTAAGGGAATAAGATACGTTTTACTAAAAATTTCATTTAAAAAGAACTTAAATTCTAAAGAAAGGTATATGTATAATAAAAAGGGAAGTGCTATTGCAACGACTGTAACACTTATATTATTATCTTTAGTATGGATAGATTATTTAAAGAACTTTATTACTTTTATTACATTTATTTCTACTGCTATAACCTTATCTTTGAAAGATATAATTTTTAATTTCTTTTCAGGAATTTATATAAAAACAAGTAAATTATTCTCGTTAGAAGATAGAATAGAGATTAATGGATTAAAAGGAGATGTAGTAAATATAAATAAAACTGGATTTGATTTATTAGAAATTGGCGATAGAGTTAATGGGGAACAAAGTACAGGAAGAATAGTTCATGTGCCAAATTCAATTGTTTTTACATATCCAGTAAAAAACTACGTTAAAGCATTCAAATATATTTGGGATGAGATAAAAATTAATATTCCAATAGATGCTGATGTATACAAGACAAAAAAAGAGTTATATAGAATTATAAAGAAAAATAGTACTGTTAGAAATATTCCAAACAAAATGGAAGATGAAGTAAATGATGCTTCTATGGAATATAGAATATATTTTAATAATTTAGATCCAATTATATATATAGATGTAGTAGATGAACATATTGAATTATATTTAAGATTTTTAGTACATCCTAAAAAGAAAAGAAATATTGAAAACTCAATATGGTTAGATATATTAAAAAGTTATAAAGAAGGAAAAATAGAATTATATAAAAAAGAGTAGATTTTTTTGTATAATTTTGATATAATTTTGCTAGGTGAGATTTATGAAAAAGCAATTAAAATTAGATAAAAAAAGACTACTAATTTCTATAGCAATAATAGTAATAATAATTGCTGTAGTAGTTTTAATTGTAAAAATAGCTACTAATAATGAAGATAAAATTACAATAGATGGTAATGCTTCTACAATAGATGGACAAAATATTACTGATGAATCTTCAGAAGTAGAATATGATGGAAATCCATATAATGTTCCACAAGATTATACACAGACTTTAAATGAGTTTGTAGGAGAAACAGGAGAAACTTTAGATGAAGCTACATTAAATGAAGTAAAAACTAATATAACAAATAAGTTTAAAGGAATATCTGCTGATAAGCTTGGAATTGATATAGACATGTCTACAATTAAAATAGTTTTTAATCAAGGTACAACAATTATTGCTGATAATACATGTTTAGTATTTGCTGTATACGAGCAAAAAGACGATACATTAAATTTTATATCTAAATATGCTATGTCTATTGATACAAATGTATTGTATAAATATGATTCACAAGCTTTGGTATTTAATATGATAGAATTATAATAAAATAAAAAGTCAAATTGAAGAACAATTTGACTTTTTTTTTAATCGTTTTTAACATATAGAGTTTGTGGTCTTGAAGTAAGAGAAACTTTGTTATTTTGTAAAATACTCATTATCTTAAAATTAACTTTATCTTTAAAATCAACATAATCTAAATAATTAATTATATTAGTATAGCAAACAATTTCTAACTCTAATCCGTCAGCTCTTATTTCAGATAATTTTACATATATATAGTCATTTAATATATTTGGCTCATTTTCTAAATAAATAAGAATCTCATTTTGAACATCAGCTATTTTTTTAAGCGAAGTATTAACATCTAAAAGCAAATCTAAAGATATTTTTCTTTTTTGAAGTCTACTCCAGTTAATTATAACCGAATTTACAATAGTTGAATTTGGTATTGATACCACTGTATTTTCTGATTCTCGAATTCTTGTACTTCTAAATGTAAATTCTTCAACACTACCTTCAGAAGTAGTACCGACCTCAATCCAGTCTCCAACTTCAAATGGTTTATCTAATATTATCATTAGTGCACCAATAATATTAGATGCTGTGTCTTGTGCTGCAAGAGCAATTGCAACACCACCAATTCCTATACCAGCTATTATTCCACTAACATTAAATCCTAATTCACTAATTAATACTACACCACCAATTATATATATTAATACTTTTAGTGTTTTACAAATCATTTTAATCATTGAATCATTAGATTTAGTAAGCTTTTTTCTAAGTTGCTTTTCAAATTTTGATTTAGGTGCAACAAGATTTCCAAGAGCATATGTTGTTAATATTATAATTACAGATCTAAATATTATATTTAATATATTTTTTAAATTTTCAGAAGGACCAAGTATTAGTATTGCAATATAAAGTCCAAACGTTCCAAAAAATATTTTTAGTGGTTTATAGAAATTATTTGTCTTTACTTTATCTTTTCCTTTTATTTTAAATATTCTAAGTATTAATTTAGATAAAAGTCCTTTTAATATAAAAAAGCATATTAATACTAATAAAGCTATTATTAGTCTTTTAAATGAGAATAAATTTACATCAAAAAAAGTACTATATATACTTTTTATTCTTTCCATAAAATCCTCCTTTTTTAAAATTATATAGTATAAAAAAATAATTTTCAATAAATAAATTATAATTCTTAATTCTAACAAATATATTTTAATAAATACTTAATTATATTTGACATATAATTGAAAAAAAACTAATAATGGTATATAATGTATTAGACTAGAAAGGTAGGTATAGTATGCTGAAACTATATAATACTCTTACTAAAGAAAAAGAAATTTTTGAACCAATAGACAAAGAAAATAATTTAGTAAGAATGTATTCATGCGGTCTTACTGTATATAATTATGCTCATATTGGAAATATGAGAACATATATTTTTATGGACACTTTAAGAAAGGTTTTAAAGTATAATGGATATAATTTATTGCACGTAATGAATATTACTGATGTTGGGCACTTAACTTCAGATGCAGATGAAGGTGAAGATAAAATGGCTAAATCTGCAAGAGAGCAAAATTTAAGTGTTTATGAAATTGCTAAAAAATATACAGAAGCATATCAAAAAGATTTTAAAAAGCTAAATATAGAAGATACTGAGATTTTGGCCAAGGCAACAGATCATATAAAAGACATGGAAGAATATGTAAAAAAGATAATTGAAAATGGCTATGCATATGAAACTTCAAAAGGAGTTTATTTTGATACATCAAAACTAGAAAATTATGGAAGAATGTTGTCTAATAATAATTTAGAAGAGTTAAAAGCTGGTGCAAGAATTGAAGTTGATAATGAAAAAAGAAACCCACAAGATTTTGCACTTTGGATAAAAGCTCCTAAAGAGCACATAATGAAGTGGGATAGCTTTATGGGACTGTGTTATCCAGGATGGCATATTGAATGTTCTGCAATGTCAAGAAAATATTTAGGCGATGTGTTTGATATACATACTGGTGGAGTAGATCATATTCCAATACATCATGAAAACGAGATTGCTCAAGCTATAGGGGCAACTGGAAAAGTTCCAGCTAAAATTTGGATGCACGTTGAATTTTTGCAAATCAACGGCGGTAAAATGTCTAAAAGTTTAAAAAATGTATATACAATTACTGATTTAGAGAATAATGGTATTGAACCACTTGCTTATAGGTATTTTACTTTTTCAGCAAATTATAGAACAAAGTTAAATTTTACTTGGGATGCTATAAAATCTGCTCAAGTAGCTTTAAATAGATTAAGAGAAGCAACAAAACAGCACAAAAATGGTGATGGTGTAGCAGATGAGAAAAAAATAAAAGAGTATTTAGATAGATTTAATAATGCAATAAATGATGATATAAATATGCCACTTGCAATGGCTGTTGTATGGGATGTTGCAAGAGAGCAGACTAAGTCTAAAAAATACTTTGAATTGCTTATGAAATTTGATTATATATTGTCTTTAGATTTAGATAAGAATACTATAATTAAAGATGAGGATTATCCACAAGAAGTAAAAGAATTACTTGAGGAGAGAAAAAATGCAAGACTTAATAAAGATTATTCTAAATCAGATGAAATAAGAGATAAAATTTATTCATTAGGGTATGAAGTGAAAGATACAAGAGAAGGACAAATAATTAATAAAATATAGGGGGATAAAATGCCAATATTAGATTTTAATAATAAAGAAGAAGTTAAAGAGTATGAAGATTTTGTATTAAATCGTGTAGGAACAAGTTTTATGCAAGACTTAAATTGGGGGAAAGTTAAGAATAATTGGAAACAAGAAGCTATATACTTAAAGGAAAACGGAAAGATTGTGGCAGCAATGATGCTTCTTGTTCAAAAAATACCTTTAAAATCTACAATTATATACTCACCACGTGGACCAGTATGCGATGTATATGATATAGATTTAGTTAATAGACTTATTAAAGAGGCTAAACCATTAGTAAAAAAATATAATGCCTGTATGTTAAAATTTGATCCACAAGTGCTATATGATGAAAAATTGGATACAATGTATAGAAAGGCAAAGTATAAGACTACAGGATATAAACCAGATCCAGATATTTTAATTCAACCTGGGCATAATATGGTGTTAAATATTGAGGGAAAAACTGAAGAAGAACTTATGAAGAGCTTTGCTGAAAAGACTAGATATAACATTAGACTTTCAGGAAGAAAAGGTGTAACTGTAAGATACTCAAGAGATGTTGAAGATTTAAAAAAATTTTATGAAATATATAAAATAACTACAGAAAGAGATAAGATTGGTCGTAGAGACTATGATTATTTTGAAAGAATGCTTAAAGCATATGATGAAACAAAGCTAAGAATATATATTGCTGAGCATGAGGGAGAAGCATTGGCTGCAGCAATAGCTACTAATATAGGTGGCGAATTATTTTATGTATATGGAGCAAGTTCAAATGTAAAAAGAAATTTGATGCCAAATTATGCTATGCAAATGGCAATGATAAGATGGGGACTAGAGACTAATTGTAAAATATATAATTTTGGTGGAGTTTTAAATTTAGATCCAAATAATGGGTTATATAAGTTTAAAATTGGTTTTTGTAGAGAAAAAGGGCTAGAAGAATATATAGGAGAAATAAATAAGGTGTATAATCCATTTGTATACTATTTGTATACAGTTGGAATGCCATTTATGAGAAAACTTGGAAGAAGAAAAAGAAAATTAAATACGCACTAATACATATATGTCAATACTTTGGCATAATAATATAATATGAAGACATGTAAAGCATTAAAATTATTTAGTAAAGAGTTTTTTATTGATATAGTTGTTGTAAGTATACTTGGTACATTATTACATTTTTTGTATGAGTTTAGTGGTGGTAATTTACTTGTCGCAATATTTAGCGCGGTAAATGAGAGTATATGGGAGCATATAAAAATTGCTGTTATGCCAACGTATATTGTAGCTATATTTAAAATGTGGATAATAGAAGAGCGAAAATGTAATTTGTGGACATCATTATTTGCAAAGGTTTTAACTTTAATAATAATAATTCCTTTATTATTTTACTCATATAAAGCAATAACTAATACAGAAAATCTTATAATAGACATAGCTATATTTTATATTAGTATTATTATTTCTGAATTTATCGAGTATATAATTCAAAATAAAGTGGAAGTGTCTGCAAAAGTAGAAGATATATTTAAGTATTTAAATATATTTTTAGTTATTATTTTTGCTTTATTTACATTTTTTCCACCTAAAATTGAATTATTTATAGATAAGACAAATAATAAATTTGGAATTTAAAGGAGGAATAAAAAATGTCAAGAAGAACATGGAAACCTGGTACACTAGTATATCCAGTTCCTGCTGTTTTAATTACTTGTAAGGATGGAGATAGAGAAAATGTTTTTACTGTTGCTTGGACTGGAACAATTTGTAGTGATCCAGCAATGACATATATATCTGTAAGAAAGGAAAGATTTTCTTATGATATAATTAAAAAAAGTGGAGTATTTTGTATTAATTTAACAACAGAGGAGTTAGCTTATGCAACAGATTATTGTGGTGTAAAATCTGGAAGAAATGAAAATAAATTTAAAACTTTGAATTTAGAAACAGAGAAGGCCTCACAAATTGATGTTCCAATTATAAAGAAAAGTCCTGTTGTAATAGAATGTCAGGTAGAAGAAATTAAAGAATTAGGTTCTCATGATATGTTTATTGCAAAAGTTTTAGCTATTGATGTTGATGAAAAATATATGGACGAAACAGATAGATTTGATATGGAAAAATGTAATTTAATGGCATATTCACATGGACATTATTATAAATTAGGAGATCAAATTGGAAAGTTTGGATTTTCAGTAAAAAAGAAATAGAAAAGTAATAAAGCACTTAAAACGTTAAGTTTTAGGTGTTTTTTTATATTTAGAAACTTAAATATAATATGTAGATTATTGAAAAAGTAAAAAATATACATTATAATATAATTATATAAAGTTGGAGGTTTATATATGGGGATTTTGGGATTAATTGTAGGAATACTTTCTATAATTATGTGTTTCTTTTTTCCAATTGTAGCAATAATTTTGGCTGTAATAACATTAATTTTAGGAATTGTTGAGATAGTAAGAAGAAAGAAAAATAAAACTCAATTAGGACTTGCTATTGGTATAATAATTGTAGCTGTTATAGCAATACCATTTTCAATTGTTAATACTTTACCATTAACAAATTCATTAAATAATGAACTTATTGGAAAGTGGTACGATAGCACAAATAAAATTGGACTTGTTATTAATGAAGATGGAACAATGGAGTTATTTACAGATGATAGGACAACCCTATATATTAAAGGAAATTACACTTTAGCAAAAGACGAAGAAACACCAGAATATAGAGAGTATATATTTACTGTTAGTACTACGGATAGAGTACTATTAAATGAAAAGAATAATGAATTATATACAACTCAATTTAGTATGGTTACCGATGGAAAAAATACAGTTATGATGAATGTTATAACATATAGCATGTATTATTTTACAAAAGTTAATTAGGAGGTAAATTTATGAGGAGAAGTAGTATAATAACTATAATAATATTAATATTAGTAATAATTGGTCTTATAGTTGCTTTAGTAATTACGAATTTACCAAAAACAGAAGAAAATAATGATACAATTATAGAAAATAATGAAAATTTAGAAGAAAATCAGGAAGAACAAGAAGAACCAGAGACTCCTACAAGTGTAGCTTTAGATAGTGAAATTGTAGAAGAGATGTATATGCTAGTAAATGGAGCAACTGGCGATATATTTCATTGGTTAAAAAAGGGAGAGTTAACTGTTGACGACTTATCAAATGAGTATATTCAGACTATTGCATTTTTTTATGATGCAGCCAAGAATATCGAAGAAATTGAACCTGATGATCAAATGAGAACTGGTAAATTAGAAGTTAAATATATGGATGAAGCTATAAAAAAAGTATTTGGAGATGTTGAGTATGAGCCAACATATGTATTATATCAAGCTGGTGGAGGTAAAATCTTAAAGTATGATTCAAGTGAGGATATATATTATGTTTATGGTGGTTTTGGTGGTGGAACAAATCAGTTTATTCACACTGGTATAACAAATGTAGAAGAGTATAGTGATAAATATATAGTTACAGAAAAAATGTTAATAGATAGTTATGAATATGGATACCACAACATATCATCATATTATGGACAAGGATATAGATTTACAAGTTCATTGGGTCATATCTCAGATTCAGAAGTTGATAGTATTAACATTACGCAAGATATGTATTCATATAATGATACGAACAAAAAAATTCTATCAAAATACTATGATGATGCTACAGAATATAGACATACATTTATAAAAAATGAAGATGGAAGTTTTTATTGGCAAAAGACAGAAATTGTAAAATAGAAGATTATTTTAAAGATATCTCATTATTTTGAGGTATCTTTATTTATTTAATAGTAAATAATAATATTGGTGAGTTATATGTCAGAAGAAATAGAAGTGATAAAGTATTTAATGACTAATATTGAACTTCATAGAAGAATGTTAAAGCAACTTTGTAAAAATAAGGAGACAAAAGATAATATATATATTTATATAAAATATCAATTAAGGGAATACGCAAGGTTTAACGTATCTTTAAGAAGAATGCTTGAAACAAGAACACAAAAGCTTAATGGAACTAAAAATGCAATATTAGATATTGCTACAAGTATAGGAAATAATATGTTTAAATTAGAAAAAATAGATGATTATTTGAAGTTTTTTGAAGAGTCTGCTAAAGTAAATATTATGGATTTAAAAAGAATAAAAGATAACTATAAGATAAAGAGCAAAAATGTACAAAAAATAATAAATAGATTAGAAGATTTTGAAGAGAGAAATTTAAATAATGCCTTAATGTTTATTGAAAATGAGTAACATAATAAAAAAATGTAATTATTTTTATAATTATGTATAAAAATTTGTGTAAAATGTTGCATTTTTAAAATAATTATAGTATAATATAATCACTGTGAACTGAAGTGAGAGGGTGGCTAAAATCCTCTCACTTATGTTTAGAAGCGAGGTAATAAATGAAAGTAGAAGTCAAAGTAGAAGAATTAATTGAACCAATAGTAAATAATTTAGGATTTGAAATTGAATATGTAGAATTTGTTAAAGAAGGTTCAAACAATGTTTTAAGAGTGGTTATTGATAGAACTGGAGAAAAAATGTGGGTGGATGACTGCGAAAAAGTAAGTAGAGCAATTGAGGATGTTGTAGATAAAAATATAAATCAAGAATATGTTTTAGAGGTGTCATCTCCAGGACTTGAAAGGCAACTAAAAAATATTAAATTATATAAAAAATATAATGGAAAAGAAATACATATTAAACTTTTTAAAAAGCAAGACGACTTGAAAGAATTTAATGCCTTTATTTGTGGCGTAAATGAAGATGAACAAAGTATAATTGTTAAAACAGAAGATGAAAAAGAAATAAAAATTGCTTTAAAAGATATAGCAACTGCATATACTACTTATGACTTTAATGCAGCATTAAAAGGAAATACAGATAATGTTAATTTAAATAAACTAAACAAATTTAATAAATAGATGGGGGAATTAAAAAAATGAGAAGTGAAAAAATAAGTTCAAAGGAATTATTTAATGCGATTGATCAAATTTATGAAGAGAAAGGAATAACAAGAGAATATTTAATTGATTCTTTAAAATCTGCTCTAAAAGTTGCATATAAAAGAGACTTTATTAATACACATTGTTTAGATGAAAGAGAAGAAAGAAAAAATTCTAAGGAAGATGATTTAGTAAAAGGAAACAATGCCGAGGAGAAAAAAGAAACTAAAAATGGATATTTAATACCACAAGATATTGATGTAGATATTACTGAACAAGCAATAAAGGTATACTGTGTAAAGGAAGTAGTAGAAGAAGTATCTGAAAAGGAACAAGGAGTAAAAATTTCATTAGAAGATGCAAAGAAAATATCTAAGAAAGTTAAAGTAGGTGATTTAGTAAAAGTTGAAGTAACACCAAAAAACTTTGGAAGAATAGCAGCTTCTACAGGAAAAAATATTTTAATTCAAAAAATAAATGAAGCAGAAAAGAATCTTGTATATACACAATATGCAGATAAAGTTGGACAAATAATTTCTGGAACAGTGCAAAAGACTGAAAAATATGGAATTATTGTTGATCTTGGTAGAGTAGAAGCTTTGATACCAACAACTGAGCAAATAAAGACAGAAAAATTACAACCACATCAAAAAATTAAAGCTTTAGTAACAAATGTTGTAAATGAAACTGGTATTTCATCACCTAAAATTACATTATCTAGAAAAAGCGAAAATTTTGTAAGAAAATTATTTGAAAATGAAGTGCCTGAAATAATGGATGGAATAGTAGAAATTAAAGATATAGCTAGAGAAGCTGGAAGTAGAACTAAGCTATCTGTATGGTCAAATGATGAAAATATTGATCCTGTTGGAAGTTTAGTAGGAAAAAAAGGTATGAGAATACAACCAATTATTGATGAATTAAATGGAGAAAAAATAGATGTAATTCCATATAGTGAAGATGTTCCAAGTTATATAATAAATGCTATTTCTCCAGCGCCAATACTTGCAATAGATATAAATGATGAAGAAAAAATTGCAACAGTAGTTGTACCGGATGACGCTTTAGTGTTTGCAATTGGTGCAGGTGGTCAAAATGTTAGACTTGCAGCAAAATTGACTGGTTGGAAAATAGATATAAAAACAGAGACACAAATTAAAGAAACAGTAGTTGAATAGAAAAAGGTGATTTGATGAAGCCTATTAGATGCTGTGTGGCATGTAAGAGTAGAAAGAATAAAGAAGAGTTTTTTAGAATTGTAGCAGATAAAAATAATAATGCTATAATAGATAAAAATCAAAATATAAATACAAGAGGAATATATGTTTGTAAAAACAAACAATGTATAACAAATTTAGAAAAAATCATCTTAAAAAATAGGATGAAATTGAAAATAAATGTAGAAAACGAGAGTATGTTAGAAGTATTAAGAGAATTGGGGGAAGAAATTTGGGAAAATTAAAAGTATATGAATTAGCAAAAGAGATGAATTTATCTAATACAGAGATGTTAGAAAAATTAAATAAGATGGGAATTGAAGCGAAATCTCATCTATCAACACTTGAAGAAAGCGATGTAAGTAAAATAAAAGGAAATGTGTCAAAAAAGAGTGTAAAAGAAGATAAAAAACAAGAACAAGTTCATATTATTAGAAGAAACGTTAGAGTTATAAATACTACCAATGAAGGTAAAGAAGTGAATGAGATTGTATCAAATGCATCAGGAGAGATAAAAAAATCTCATCAAAGTATTACTCAAAAGACTTCAGGTAATAGAACAAACACTCAAAATAAGAATAGAAATAATTCTTATGATAGAAGAAACAGATTTCAAAATAATAGGAGTAATATAGTTATAACAAGAAATGGAAAACCGATAGAGAAGGTTGAACCTGTTAAAGAAGAACCAAAAGTAGAAACACAAAAGGTAGAAGAAGTGAAAAAAGAAGTAGAAAGTGTTGAAATAAAAAATGAAGTAAAAGAAAGTGGTAATAATATGGAAAAAAATGCTACTAGAGAAACAAAAATAAATGAAAATAACAATTTTAAAAATCAAAACAATAGAACTAATAATTATAATAGAAATAGTAGAGAAAATAACTATAAGAAGAATAATTATAATTCCCAAAATAACCCAAATTATAATAGAAATTCAAATGATAATAAAGATTTTAAGAGAAATAATTCTAAATTTAATAATAATCAAAATGGTGATAGACCACAAAGAAATAACTTTAGAAGAGATCAAAGACAAAATTCAGATAATACTTCTTATCAAGTAAATAAATTTATAAAACAAGCTGAAAAATCTCCTTTAGAGCAAAAAGAAAGTAGAGAGTATAGCTCTGTAAATATTGATAGAGATAAAAAGAAATATAATGATAAAAACAATTCTAATATGGAGAATAGAAAAGAAAAAATAGATAAGAATAGATTAAGAGAAGAAAACTCAAGAGTATCTACTGGAAAATTAAGAGGAATGGAGATTAGTCAAGAAGGCTTAATGGATCTTTACGAAAGAGATAGTGATTTATCTAGAAAAAGCTATTCAAAGAAGAAAAATAAAGCTCCAAAGGTTGAAATGAAACAGACAAAAATTATTCCAATGACAGAAGTAAAACTACCAGAGACTATGACAGTTAAAGAGTTTGCTGAAGCAATAAAAAAACAAGCTTCTGAGGTCATAAAGAAACTATTTTCTATGGGAATAATGGCTACAGTAAATCAGGATATAGATTTTGATACAGCTTATTTAATTGCAGCTGAATTTGGAATAACAGCGGAAAAAGAAGTTGTTGTTACAGAAGAGGACATATTATTTGACGATAGTGAAGATAAAGAGGAAGATTTAGTTCCAAGACCTCCAATAGTTGTTGTAATGGGGCATGTTGATCATGGCAAAACTTCACTTTTAGATAGATTAAGAAAGACAAATGTTGTTGAAGGTGAAGCTGGTGGTATTACACAACATATTGGTGCATATAAAGTTAAGGTAAAAGATAGAGAAGTATGTTTCTTAGATACACCAGGACACGAAGCATTTACTGCAATGAGAGCAAGAGGAGCTCAGATTACAGACATTGCAATTATCATAGTAGCAGCAGATGATGGAATAAAACCTCAGACAATTGAAGCTATAGATCATGCTAAAGCTGCAGGTGTAAGTATATTGGTAGCAATTAATAAAATAGATAAGCCTGGTGCTAATGTTGAAAGAGTAAAACAAGAATTATTAGAATATGGACTTGTTCCTGAAGAGTGGGGTGGAGATACTATTTGCGTTCCAATTTCTGCAAGAACAGGTGAAGGTATAGATACACTTCTTGAAATGTTACTTTTAATTGCTGATATGAAGGATTTAAAAGCAAATCCAAACAAGCAAGCTAAAGGTACTGTTATAGAAGCAAGACTAGATAAAACAAGAGGAACTGTAGTATCAATGCTTGTTCAAAGAGGACAATTAAATGTTGGAGATACAATAGTTGTTGGAGATATGGTATCAAAGATACGTGCTATGAAAGATGATAAGGGTAGATCTGTAAAAAGTGCAGGGCCATCTACACCAGTTGAAATACTTGGATTATCTCACGTACCACAAACAGGTGAAGTATTCTATGAAGTTGAAAATGAAAAAGTTGCAAAACATTTAATAGAAAAAAGAATTGCAAAGCAAAGACAAGAGCTTATAAAACAAGGAAGCAAAATTACACTTGACGATTTATTTGGTCAAATAAAACAAGGTAAAATAAAAGAATTAAATATTATAATTAAAGCAGATGTTCAAGGTTCTGTTGAGGCTCTTAAAGATTCATTATTAAAACTATCTAATGATGATGTTAGAGTAAGAATTATACATGCATCAACAGGAGGAATTAAAGAGTCTGATGTTACTTTAGCCTCAGTATCAAATGCTATAATTATTGGATTTAACGTTAGACCAGAAGCGGCTGCCGAGCAACAAGCTAAAAAAGAAAAAGTCGATATGAGACTATATAGTGTTATATATGATGCAATAAATGATGTTGAAACAGCACTTAAAGGTCTAATGCCTAAGAAGTTTAAAGAAGTTAAATATGGTGTTGCAGAAGTTAGAAAAATATTTAAAATTACAGGTGTTGGAATTGTAGCTGGATGCTATGTAAAATCTGGAAAGATAATTAGAGGAGCTATGGTTAGACTTGTAAGAGATAATATTGTTTTACTAGAAATAAAGATAGATTCTTTAAAAAGAGAAAAAGATGATGTAAAAGAAGTAAATGAAAATTATGAGTGTGGTATTAAATTAGAAAATTATAGTGATATTAAAGAAGGAGATATCTTTGAATGCTTCGTAATGGAGGAAGTAAAATAGGAGGACTATTATGCAAAGACACGAAAGATTAGAACAAGATGTGAAAATTGCGCTAAGTGATATAATAATGAATGAAGTAAAAGAACCATCAGTTACAGGATTAATTTCTGTAACTGATGTTAAAATTACTCCAGATCAAAAATATGCCAAAGTATATGTTAGTATATTTGGAAAGGAAAATAAAAATAAAGTAATAGAAGCTTTAAAAAAGGCTACTGGATTTATAAAAAGAGAACTTGGAAGAAGAGTTAGAATGAGAAATATGCCAGATATTACTTTTGAGTTAGATAATTCAATGGAATATGGAGAGCATATGGATAAGGTTATTAAGGAAGTTATGGAAAAAGATAATATGAATAAGTAGATATTATTATGTTTGGGGGGATTGTATTGTTTAAAGAGGCAAAAGAAATACTAAATAAATCAAATAAAATATACATATCAGCACATATTAATCCTGATGGTGATGCAATTGGTTCAACACTTGCAATATATTTTGCACTAAAAAAACTGGGAAAAGATGTACATGTTGTTATGCCGTCGTATTCTAATGTATTTAGTTTTTTACCTGGTGTTAATCTTTGTGTTGATGCAATAGAAAATAAAGAATATGATTTATTAATAGCTTTGGATTCTAGTGACAATACAAGACTTGCTATTTCAGAACAAGAGTATAAATTGGCCAAAAAAGTAATTATGCTTGATCATCATCAGATTTCTAAGCCTTATGGGGACTTTAGATATATAGATGACACTAAATCATCAGCAAGTGAGATAGCTTATCTATTTATTAAATATTTAGATATAGAAATAGATAAGGATATGGCAACATTATTATATGCTGGAATAATGACAGATACAGGAAGCTTTAATTATAATAATACAAGTTCTGATACACATAGAATTGTAGCTGATTTAATTGATTATGGTGCAGAGACTGTTATGGTTTGTAAGAAATTAAATGATACAATTAAAGAATCAAAGTTAAAGCTAATTGCTAAAGCTATAGATAATATGGAAGTATTTTATAATGGTAAAATGAGATATTCATATATTCCATATGATGATATAAAAAATCTTGGCATTGATGATGAAGATGCTGAAGGTATGACAAACTATTTAAGATCTGTTGAAGGAACAGAAGTTGCTGTTTATGTTAGAGGAAAAAGTGATGGAACGAATAAAGTAAGTATGCGATCAGGAGGAAATGTAGATATTTCTAAGATTGCTATCTCTTTTGGTGGAGGCGGACATCCAAGAGCTGCAGGATACACTATGAAAGAGAGTGAAGAAATAGAAAAACAAAAGCTAATTAAAGTAGTAGGAGAGATGTTATAATGATAGTACCACAAGTAAAAAATGGAATTTTAAATATAGATAAGCCACAGTGTATTACATCTCATGATGTGGTTGATGCAATAAGAAAAATTTTTCCTGATCAAAAAGTTGGACATACAGGTACACTAGATCCACTTGCAACTGGAGTTTTACCAATTTGTATTGGTGAAGCTACAAAATTAAGTGAAAAGTTAGTAAGTGAAGTTAAAAAATATAGTGTAAAAATGCTTCTTGGTGTAGAGACAGATACATATGATATTACAGGTAGAATTATATTTGCTAGTGTTGTTGATAAAGATGAAATATATATAAAAGAGAGAATAAAAAGATTTATAGGTAAACAACAACAAATGCCACCCAAGTATTCTGCAATAAAAGTTGAGGGAAAAAAATTATATCAATATGCTAGAGAAAATAAAGATGTTGAGATTAAACCTAGAGATATAGAAATTTTTAATATAGATAATATTAAGATAGATTTAGTTTCAAAAGAGGTATCTTTTGATGTAGAATGTTCAAAAGGAACATATATAAGAAGTTTAGTAAATGATATAGGTAAAAAAATTGGGTGTGGTGCTACTATGACGGAACTTAGAAGAACACAAACAGGAAATTTTAAGATCGAAGATAGTATTCCTCTATATGATTTTTTAAAGCTAGACTATTTAAATATGTTAGATAGGATAATAACAATAGAAGAATATTATGAAGAAAGTAAAAAAATTACTCTTACAGATGACGAATTAAATAAATTTTTAAATGGAGTATTAATAGAAGTACAATCATCAAATCAAATTGTAAGAGTGTATAATAAAGGAAAATTTATAGGACTTGGTACAGTAGAAAATAAAAATTTGAAAAGGTTTATAGTTGAGTAAAAAAAATAGCACTTTTTAGTGCTATTTTTTATTAGTTTTTTCTTTAATATCATTTCGTATTTTTTGACTTTTTTCTCGTATTTCTTGTTTTTTTATATTTATTTCACCACGAATTTTTTTTAGTTCTAATTTAAATTCATTGATTTGAGATTTTAAGCCATTAAATTCAAAATCTGGAAAAGCTTCTAATAGTCTTTTTATTTGAAAGTTTCCTTTAGTTGCTAAATTTTTTCTAAGATCACTTAATTGATTATATAAATAATTTTCAGAAAGCTTTTCTTGAAATGTATTTTTTTCCATTAGTTTTTCTGCGGATTCTCTTAATGTTATTAATTTTTCTTTTAGATTTAGTAGTGTTGAAATTGTAAATCCAATATCAATTGCCATAATAGTAATAAGAACAATTGATATTAATTGAATTAAATCTAAAGGAATTTTTAATATTACGTCAGAAATTGCAGGATGAATAACATAAGTTAAAACTACACCTAAAAAAGCAAATTCAAGTGAGTTTAATAAGCAAATTCTTCCATTTAAGTTAAATTTCATTTTTGAATAATCCCACCATTTTGCATCAAATAATTTTTCAAGCAAAAAACTAGTTAGATATTCAAGAGCTGATGTAAAAATCATTCCTAAAAAGAAAACAGCAATCAATGATGATTTAAAGTTTTGTAAAAATGCAATTATAATTAATGCACCAAAACCATAAATTGGACAATATGGACCAAATAAAAAACCTCTATTAGTCCATTTCCCATCCAGTGTCCTGCAATAAAGAGTTTCAACTATCCATCCGAGTACACTATATATAAAAAAATACATAAAAAAGCTTTCCATCACATCACCTTTAGAAATATTATAGTAAATAGATTTATAAAAGTCAAACTAAAAATTGGATAAAAATATTTGTATAAAAAAAAACCTTCGTGAAAAAATAATAATAAAGTAAAAAATTGGAGGAAAATGTATGAAAACTAGGAAATATTTTTTTATTATAATTTTGTTTTTTTTACTTATATTAGCTCCAAAAAGTGCTATAGCACTTACTTCTGGAGCAGATAAGTTTGATACATTATATGTAGGTGTACCAGAGCATGACTCTGTTTATGGATACCCAGCTTTATATTACTATACATTAGATGGTGCAAGAGCATATTGTATTGAAATGGCTACAAGAATATATAAAACTGAGTATGCTGGATATGCATATAGTGATCCAAGAATTGGTTATGCTTTAATAGCAGATCATGGTTATACATGGAATGATGCTGCAGACTTCCAAATTAGGCAGGCAGTTATATGGGCATTACTTGGTCAAATTAATATTGAAAACCTATATGCAGGTGATGCAGGGTGTGTTCAAGCTGCAAAAAATTTATATTATGCTGCAGCTTCATATAGTGGAACTGTTGGAAGTCCTAACATTTCAACAAGTTCAGTAGATTTTAATATAGAAGGAATGCAATATGTATCTAATCCAATATCAATAAGTAAAGCTCAAGGAAATGATTATTATGATATAACTCTTGGTGGATTTCCAGAAGGAACTTACCTTACAGATATGAATGGAAATATTATGCAGGCTAATGGTATTACTTGGGATAGTACTTTTCAAATAAGAATACCACTTGAAGTTATAAAATATGATATAACAAATATAGATATGAAAGCAAATGGTGTTGGAAATGTATATAATACTACAACTGCATACTATTCTGTAGGCAGACCATCTCAACAGCTTCTTTCATCTCAAGCAAGTTCTTCAACAGGAGTTAGTTCATCAACATTTTATTTGGTTAAGCCAATAATAGCAAAAGGAAATTTAGAGGTAAAAAAATCAGATGAGTATGGAGAACCAATTCCAGGAACTACATTTCAAATTACTAATGGAACAATAACTCTTACACAGGTTACAGGTGAAGATGGTATTGCAAGATTTACAGATTTGCCAGCAGGCGAATATACTATAACTGAAACTAGTGCTGCTGAAGGATATTTTAATGACAGAACAAGTGTAAGCGCAAATGTAATAACTGGAATAACTGTTAATGCACAAAAAACAAATAAAGAAAGTAAAGGAAATGTTAGAATAATAAAGAGAGATTCAGAGACTGGTGAGACACCACAAGGTGATGCAACATTATCTGGAGCAGTATATAAACTATATGCAAGAGAAGATATTTATGCGGCAAATAAAACGACTAAACTATTTTCTAAAGGCGATGAAGTTGGAACTTGTACTACAGGAGAAGATGGGGTTACAAACTATGTTGAGCTACCTTTAGGAAAGTATATGTATAAAGAGATTTCTGCATCTGAAGGTTATGTTTTAAATGATGAAGAAGTGGATTTTACAATTTCTTATGATAATCAAGATGTAGAATTAATAGATAAGACATTTACAAGCAAAGAAGATGTAAAGAAAAATAATATAGAAATTATAAAAAAATTACAGGCAACAGATTCTACGCCACAGCAAAATCTTGCAGGTGCAAAATTTTCTGCTACTTTAAAAAGCGATAGAAGTAAAGTTTACTATTCAACAGTAACTGATAGCAGTGGATATTGTGTAATTGAAAATTTACCTTATGGTACATATGAAATCGAAGAAATTGAAGTACCAGCAAATGCTCTTAAAATAGATAATTTTGATGTATTTGTTGAAGAAGATTCAACAGAAAGAGAACCATATAGATATACAAAAGAAGATGTTGCTAAGAAAATGCAGATAACTATATATAAAGAAGATAGAGAAACAGGAACAGCTACACAAGGTGATGCTAGACTTGAAGAGGCAGAATATACAATATATAGAGATGAAGCTTTAACAGATGCAGTTGAAACTGTAAGAATTGAAAAACAAGATGATGGTACTTATAGTGCAAAAACAGGATATTATTTAGTTGGAAAATATTATATTAAGGAAACAAAAAGACCAGAAGGGTATTTGGCAGATGAAGAAGTTCATGTTGTTGAGCAACTAGGAGAAAATCAAACAGAAGAAATATCTTATCATGAGATTACATCTACAGAGCTTGTAGAAAGAGGAAATATCTATATCGTAAAATATAAAGATAATAATACAAACTTTGATGAAGGATCAACAACAAAAGAGCCAGCTACTGGAGTTGAATTAACACTTACTTTAAATTCAAATCCTTCAGTTACATATAAATCTGTAGTAAATGAAATAGGTTATGCAGAATTTATAGATATACCTTATGGTTGGTATACAATTACAGAGACAAAAAGTTTAGAATTTGTTGATATTATGGATCCGCAAGAAGTATATATTTCAAAAGATGAGCAAAAATTATACTATATTGTTCAAGATCCAAGAAATGAAAGAAAGCTAAAGATAGTAAAAAAAGATGCAGAGACAGGTAATACTATTCCTCTTGCTGGAGCTACATTTAAAGTTTGGGATGTAGCAGAAAAAAGATATATTAAACAAAGTTTTGATTATCCAACTCAAACAGAAATTGAAGAATTCGTAACAGCAGCAGATGGTACATTGGTATTACCAGATGGATTAATTCCAGGAGAATATGAACTTGAAGAGGTTACAGCACCATATGGATATACAATAAATGAAACTAGAATTCCTTTTACCATAAATGCTACAACACCTGAAAATCCAGAACAAGAGGAAATAATTACTGTAGATTTTCCAGATACAGCTCAAAAAGCAAAAGTTGTTGTATATAAAAAAGGAGAAATACTTACTGGTACAACAAAAGAAGGTGAGATTACTAGACCTGTTTATGAAGAAAAAGGATTAAAGGGAGTAGAATATACAATAACAGCTAAAGAAGATATAGTTACACCAGACGGAACAGTTAGAATGAAAGCAGGAGATACAGTTTCATTTAGAACAGATGAAGATGGTATTGGAATATCTCCAGAATTATATTTAGGTGAATATACAATAAAAGAAACAGATACATTAGATGGATTATTAATTCAACAGAATGAAATATCTTTTGTTCTTGAATATAAAGGTCAAGATATAGATATATATGAAAAAAATATGGACTTTATTGATGTAAGACAAAAATTGAATTTAAAAGTTATGAAGAATATGCAAGAGCCAAAATATGATGATATATTAAATAATGCTTATGTAGATATAAGACTTGGTATTTATACAAGAGATGATTTGGCAAATGTAAATGGTGATATAATTATTGCAAAAGATACTTTAGTTGATATTTTAACTATTAGCGAAGATGGAATTTCAAGTCAAAACTATGATTTACCACTTGGAAAATATTATATAAAAGAAATTGAAACAAACGATAATTATTTAATAAATGAAAAGGAATATGATTTTGAATTCAAGCCAAATGATAATACAACACCTGTAATAGATGTTATATTATCTAATGAAATAAATAATGATTTAACAGAACTAGGTAAATTTGAATTATATAAATATGCAGAAGAAGATAAAAATATAATAGAAAGAATAGGTGATTTTTTTAATGGTGATAATCAAGATAGAACGCATGCTTTAGCTGGAGCTAAATTTAAATTTTATTACGATAAAAACGGTGAACCAGTAGAGTTAGTCTCTAAAACAGGTGTATCTGAATATGTTACTGATGAAAATGGTACTATTAGTTTAGATGAATTACCATTTGGTAAATACTATTATAAAGAAATTGAAGCTCCAAAAGGATACGAACTTGATGATACAATGTACTCTTTTGAGATTACAAAATCTCATGTAAAAGAGCCATTAAGAATTGAAGTTTCAAATAAGCTTATAGATATAAAATTATTTACAAAAACAGATGCTTTTAATTCAGAAGTCATTCCAGACTGTGAATTTGAGATACTAGATAAAGATCAAAATGTAATATATAAAGATAAGACTGATGAAAATGGTGAATTTTATATGCCTATTGATTTATTGACACCAGGAGAGATTTATTATTATAAAGAAATAAGTGCACCAGATATATATGAGCTAAATGAAGACCCTCATGAATTTATATTAAATGAAGATCAAACTGTAAGTATAACAGAAGTAGAGAATTTAAGAAAATCTTCTACAGTAAAAATTAACAAGTCAGACTTCTTAGGAGGAGAAAAAATCCCTAACTGTACATTTAGACTAGAAAGTTTAGAAACAGACTTCAAAGTGGAAGGTACAACAGATGAAAATGGAGAATATTACTTTGAAAATATTCCTTATGGTGAATATACTTACACAGAAATAAGTGCACCAGAAAATTATAGGATTGATACAACTCCACATAGAATAACTATTGATGAAGAAATGGAAGAAATAAATGTTAGTAATGAATTAATAGTAAATACTTCGGATATAAATGTAATGTTATTTAGTGTTATATTGATAGCAAGTGCAATAGGAATAACTTTAATTGTATATAAGAATAGAGATAAAATAAGAGAATCTTTAATAAATAGAAAGTAAAAAATAATGTAAAGAGAATATCCATAATATATTGGTATTCTCTTTGTTATTTATAGTGTGAAATATTTGTGAAACTTATTTGTAATATTAAGTAATAAAAAAAGGTATTTTGTAGTTTTTTAAAAAATTGTGGTTGAAATTAAAAATTCTTAATGATATGATTTTATTATCAGAAAATAAAATACGTTTTATTTTTTGTGAGAAAAATAAAAGGAGAGGGAGAGATTATATGAAAATAAGTAAGCTTAAATACGTATTTGCTTTTGTACTTTTAGTTGCAGTATCAGTAGTATGCACAAACGTACAAGCAGCTACAATGCCTAATAATGGACAAATTAAATTAAGCACTATTATAGCATCTCAACTTGCCGCAATTGAAGATGGTGATGAAGATCCATCTACACCTGTTCTTGATAAAGTAGTTAAGAGTTTTAATACTCCATATCAAGCTACTGTATTAGGTACAACTATGAATCCAGTACAATTTTATACTTTAAAAGTAAAAAGTTCTGGAGCAAACATTAAAGCTTATAGCTTAAATGTTGGTAATATTGTAGGCGATGAAGTTGAATTTGATTATGCTGGGACTTCTTCAAATGTAAGAGTTGGTCTTGGTTTGGCATTTGGTCTAAATTCTCTAACACTAGATCAATTAGAAAACCAAGCTAATTTAGACAGCTATAATAGCGAATATTCATTAGCTACACAAATGTATATTTGGTTAGCAAACGCTAATGCTTTAGGAACAGCACAAGAAACTGATGCAATTTCAAGCTTAAGTGGAGTTGCAAGAGACAGATATACATATATAAGAAATGGTGTAGAACAAGCATTATTAAAACCTTCATATGCATATAATTCACAAGGTGAAGCAACAGCTCAACCAATTGAAATGGGATGGAGCGAAGCAAACCAAAGATATGAAGTAACATTAACAGATAGTAATGCTCTTGATACAATGGCTTTAGTTAACTTAGCAATTGAGCCAGGTTCAGGAATAAGCTATAGTAAATCAGGAAATAGTATAACATTCTTTACTACAGAACAAATTGGATCAATAAGCAATCCAGCAACTGTAGTTGTAAGAAAATCAATAAATGGTGGAAGATATGTTGCTGGAGTTGCAACTCTTAAAGATGGTTCTAAATCTTTAACATATCTTACAGGTTCATCAGTAAATAATGATACTTACTATGTAAGTTTCTATACTAATGCATTAAGAGTTAGAGTTCAAAAGACTTTAAATCCAAGTGATGCAAATCCAAATACTGGTGATGCAACTGTAGAAGGAGCAAGATATGGTGTATATTCAGATCAAGGATGTACACAATTAGTTCAAGAGATAGTAACTGATGCAAATGGTATTGCTATAACAAATCCACTTGAATATAAAGATTACTATGTAAAAGAACTAGCTGCTTCTGAGGGATGTAAACTAAATGATGCAGTTGTTACAGCTTCTGCAGGTTCAGCAAAAGATGAAAATGGACAAAGAGTAGTAACTGTTGAGTCTAAAGAAAATGTGATTTATGGTGGATTTAGAATGATAGTTTCTAATAGCCCAGATTTAAGTGGAAATACAACAAAAGTTCCATCTGTTGGATCTGAGATTACAGTAACATTAGACAGTCGTCCAGAAGAAAAATATGTTGCAGAAGTTAATGAAGATGGTTATGTTGAATTTAAAAACTTACCATATGGACAATATACATGTACAGAAACAAAAAGACCAAATGTTGACGGTAGTGATAAATTAGATCTTATGGATCCTATGTCAATAACTATAGATCGTGAAGAAGAATTTATTTACTCTAAAATAGTTAACACAGAGGTTGCTCAAAGATATGTAAAAATTGAAAAAAGAGATGCTGAAACAGGAAAACTTGTTACAGGAACTCCAACTACATATCAAATAAAAAATTCAAAAAATGAAATAATTACTCAAAAGAATATGTATCCAAATGTTGTAGAAATGGATCAATTTGTAACAGCAGATGAGGATGCAATTTATGGATATGCTGTATTACCAGAAAAATTACCTGCTGATACATATACTGTTTATGAAATAACTGCTCCAGAGGGATATTACAATCAATCAGTTGCAGAAAATAAACCAATAGCAACATTTACAGTTGAACCAAATTCAACAGAAGACTATGACAGAGATGAAATAGTTGTTGTACCAACTGAAAATATTGCTCAAAAAGGTATAGTAAACATTAGTGTTAAAGGTAATGTTCTAACAGGAGTAAATACTGAGGATGCTTATGGTCAATCTAATGTTAATCGTCCTGCATATACTTCACAACCAATTCCAGGAGCTAAATTTGAATTAATAGCTAATGAAGATATAGTAACTGGTGATGGAACAGTAAGAATGAAAGCTGGAGAAAAACTTGAGTTAACAAGTGATGAAAGTGGTAAGATTCAAACAAAATTATATATAGGAAGCTATACATTAAGAATGGTTGAAGTACCAGAAGGATATGTATTAGATACTGAAGATAGACCAATAACAGTAGAAGCTCAAAAACAAAAAGTTAAAGAGTATACTTTACCTACTGAAAACTATACATTAACAAGACAAGATTATGATTTAGAAGTAACTAAAACATTTAGTGGATTAAACTTCTATAAACAAGATGAATTAGATAATGTTGAATCAATAGATTCAGATGCATATGCTGATGTAATAGTTGGTATATATGCTTCAGAAGATATAACAAATGTTAAAGGAACAGTAGTTATACCAAAAGATACTTTAGTTGATGTTGTAATCTTTGATAAAGATGGAAAAGGTTCATTTGAATCTGAATATCCAATGGGTAAATTCTATGCAAAAGAACTAGCAACAAATGTAAATTATGAGTTATCTAATGAAAAATATGAATTTGAAACAAAACCAACAGATAACACTACAGAAAGATTTAGTGTTAATATTGGAGAAATAGTAAATGAAGCATTAAAAGTAACTAAATTCAACTTTACAAAAATTGAAGAAGTTATGGTAGATGATGAAAATGGTGATACTGAAGTATCATTAATTGAAAGAGTAGAACAATTTATGGAAGGTATTCTTGATGGTATTTTAGCAGATGTTGAGAAAACAACTTCTGTTACTAGACTTGAAGGTGCTGAATATAAAGTGCTATACTTAGATGAAGATGGACAATATTATCCATTACTTGAAAAAGTAGATGATGAGTATGTTGAAGTTGTTCGTACTACAGATGAAAATGGTGAATTTGTAATTGAAGGACTACCATTTGGTAGCTATGCTGTTCAAGAAACAAAAGCTCCTAGATATTATAATTTAGATGAAAAAAGCTATGGATTTGTATTAAGTACAACTGAGACTGAAAAAGAACTTGTACTACAAGATGTACGTACAAAAGTTGATGTTAATATTGCTGTTGTAGATGAAGACGGTAATAAATTAGAAAAAGCTATGGTTCAATTAGTTGATCCAGATACAAAAGAAGTTGTATACGAGGCTGAAACTAATGAAGAAGGCGTAGCAAGCTTTACAGATATTAGAGCTGGAAGATATATTAGACAAGTTACAGATTTAGCTGAACAATATGTTGTTCCTGCTGCTAAAGAATTATATCTAGAAGAAGATAACGAATTAGTTGAAACAGTTACAGTTAAATATATTACTGGTAACATCTTAATAAATAAAACAGATGATGAAACTGGTGAAGTTGTTCCTGGATGCTTATTCAGAATAACTAACGAAGCTGGTGAAGTTGTTGCAGAAGAAAGAACAGATGATAATGGTCAATTATTAGTAGCTGGTCTAAGATATGGTGTATACTATGTTGAAGAAGTAGAAGCTGCTGAAGGATATGATAAATCTGATTTAGTATTTGAAGTAACAATTACTGAAGATGGACAAACATATGTAGTTGACTTTACAAATGTTCCAACTGGAGATATTGCAGTAGCTTTATATGCAGTAATTGCACTTATTTCTGTAGGAGCTATAGCATTAACAGTTAAAAAATTAAGAATGAACTAATAAGTTATATAATAAAAGAAGGTCTAAAATATGAAGTGAACCCCAAAAAGTACACTTCAAAAAAGACCTTCTTTTTTTGTTATAAAAAAATAAGTAGTTATTACACTACTTATATTCTTTAAAAAGCTTTCTATCTTCAAGTTTTTGGGCTTGACGATTAAAATCCTTTTTACTTTTATGTGCTCCAGCACCAGTCATTTTAACTGTTGCAAAAGGTGAACGAACTCTTTTTATAGCATCATATGTTGTAAAAGGAATTTCAATTCGAAGCTTTTTCTTTGCCATAGTAACACCTCCTAAATTATTTTTTGGTTATATTATTGTATAATATATAAAATTATAACATAATGTTTACATAAAGTCAAATGCATATAAAAAATATAATTAGCAATATTTGAATTTTAGCGACTAAAAAAGCTTAGAAGTAAAATTAATAACAATTTAATTAAAAATCTAAATAAAGCTAAATATGAAGCATTAAAAACAGTTTTTATCAATATAATCAAAAACAAATCCTAACGAATCGTTTATAACTAGATTTGCCTTATTATCAAATGGAGTTTTTTCTTTATTTATAAGGACTAAATATTTACCTTTAAAGTAATTTATAAGATATGATGCTGGATACACAGCAAGAGAAGTGCCACCTATTATTAACATATCACAATTTGATATTGCATGTAGTGCGTTCTTATAAATATCATTATCTAAGGGCTCCTCGTATAAGACAACATCTGGCTTTATTATTCCACCACAGCTACATTTAGGAATCATACTTTTAGAATTAAATACATATTCTGCATTATATTCTTTTCCACAATTTAAGCAATAATTTCTAAGTACACTACCATGTAATTCATATACTACTTTAGAACCTGCTTTTTGGTGTAGACCGTCTATATTTTGAGTAATAATTGCCTTAAGTTTTCCTTTCTTTTCAAGTTTAGCTAAAGTATAATGAGTGATGTTTGGAGTGTATTTTAAGGAATTCATTTTTTCTTTATAAAATTTATAAAATTCATCTGTATTTGATACAAAAAAAGAATGACTAAGTATTTTTTCTGGAGAATATTTATATTTCATATTGTATAGACCATCCTTACTTCTAAAGTCTTTTATACCACTTTCTGTTGATACTCCGGCTCCACCAAAAAAAACAATTGAATCAGAGCTCAAAATTATACTTTTTAATTCATTAAGTTTTTCATAATTATTCATATTATCACCAAACTAATTATATCACATAACAATAATATTATCATAACATATAGTAGGTGATATGTATGAAAAAGAAAGAAAATATATTTGTTTCACTTTATAGGGATGCTAAAAATATTAAGCAAAAAGATCCTGCAACAAAAAATATTTTTGAAGTTGTTTTATTATATCCAGGATTTCATATATTAATTTTTCATAGAGTTGCACATTTTTTGTATAAAATTAAATTAAAATTATTTGCAAGGATTATATCTCAAATAGGAAGATTCTTTACTGGAATAGAAATACATCCGGGTGCTCAAATAGGTAAAAGACTTTTTATAGATCATGGAATGGGAATAGTAATAGGTGAAACTGCAGAAGTTGGGGACAATTGTACAATTTATCATGGTTCAACACTTGGAGGAACCGGAAAAGATAAAAATAAAAGACACCCAACAATTGGAAATAACGTATTAGTTGGTGCTGGAGCAAAAATTTTGGGACCGATATTAATAGGGGACAATGTTAAAATAGGAGCAGGTGCAGTTGTTTTAAATAATATAAAAGCTAATACTACTGTTGTTGGTATTCCAGGGAAAATTGTAAAAGAAAAAGCAGTTCAAAATTGAACTGCTAATATTATTTTTGCAAAATTTTAATTTTTACATTAAAATTACTTGCTAGTGCATGGAAATAGGATTCTAAATTTAATTGCGCTTGTCTTTGATTTGCTTCTGTGTCAACTTTTTCAAGTATTTTATTTCTGGCTATTTGTTCAAACGCTGCTACTTGCTCAGGTGTATAAGAGCTACCAAAAATACTTTTATTTTCTGATGTAGAAAAATCTGTAATATCAACAGATGAAACAGTGATATCTCTAGGATCATAAAGAATTATTACAGTTGCATCTTCTGAAATACTAGTTTTAATGTTATTCATTTCTATAGTTGTTGATGTAGTATAATTTGCATATACTTTTATATCAGAGTTAAATAACCATTCAGTCCAACCATTATTCTCAGGTGTTTTATCATGTGATAGTGTGATTTTTCCACTAGTTCTTAGTATTGTTAATGCAATATTATTATCTATATTATTAATATAATTTTGAGCGTTTTCTATTTCTTTATCTAATAATTCTTGTTCTAGGTCAGCTTCGTCTTGAGCTTGTACTTCTCTTTTTAGATCGTCTACTTCTCTATTTTTGTACTGAATAAATTGATATCCTGTAAAAACAATTGCACATAGTAAAAACAAAAATAGAATCCTTTTTAACATTTTTTTCATAATATCAATGACCTCCTTTTAAAATTTTAAAAAAATATAATATACAAGCACAATTATATTATAGCATACTTTACATAAAAAGTAAACAAAAATACTTTTTTTGCTGTTGTGAAATTTATGTAAAATCTAATTAAAAGTAATTGATTAATTTTTTTTTTATTGATACAATTTAATTGTAAAAGTTTTTTTACAAAGGGGGAGATTGTATGTTAAAATCAAATGTTGGTTGGAGTATAGCTAAATCAAGCAAAGATGCTGGTAAAGAAGCAGCTCAAAAGGCTATAGCTAATCTAACACAAACAAAAGTAGCTTTACTTTATACTTCTGTAGACAATAATGTAGAGGAAGTATTAGAAGGAGCAAAAGAGGCCCTAGGTGAAGTTCCTATTGTAGGATGTACTTCAAGTGGCGGAATTATTGTACCAGATGGATTCATTACTTCAGAAAATGGTTTTGTAGGTGTTATGGCTCTATCTGATAGTGCAATGAGTGTAGGAGTTGCAGGAAGTGCGTTAGATAAGGATGCAAGAGAGACAGGAAGAAAAATCGCAGAAGAAGCAATGAAAAAAGCAGGAAAAACATGTGCACCTTCATATTTTTATATGGCAGCTTCACCAAAAGAAGAAGAAGATTACTTAAAAGGTATTGAAGATGTTATAGGTAGAGTACCAATGTTTGGAGGCTCAGCTGCAGATAATACTGTTGAAGGACTTTGGTCATTATATACAGATGATGTTGTATTTAATGATGGATGTGTAGTTGCATTTTTCTACACAGATAAACCTTTATCTAATGTATATACTGGTGCTTATAGAGAAACAGATGACGTTGGAATAATTACAAAAGTTGAAGGAAAAAGAAAACTAGTTGAAATAAATGGAATGCCAGCATTAGAGCAATACTCTAAATGGACTGGTAAGAAGATAGACGATCTTAAAGGAGGAAATCTTTTAGTTGAGACTATTCTTTCACCACTTGGAGTAAAAGATAGACTTGGAGATTTAGTAGCAATTCGTCATCCAATGGCTGGAAATGATGATTTATCTATGAATATTGGAAACCAACTTGCTGAGAAAACTGCAATTGTTCGTATGGAAGCAACTGTAGATGAACTTATTCAGTCAACTACTGATGCAATGAAATCAGTAAAAGAAGGATTACCAAATGGTGTTGGAGCATATTTACTTGTTCATTGTGGAGGAAGAAAACTTGGAATTGGAGATAGAATAGATGAAGTATCAAAAAGGTTAAAAGACGAAGCAGGAGATACTCCATTTATGACTATATTTACATTTGGTGAGTATGGTTCAAATAATAATGATAGAAATACTTGCGGAGGACTTATGCTATCATTTACTGGTCTTGGTAAATGAAGAGCTCCACAGGGTAATCCAAAAAATTTAATTGGTTATGAATGGAAGGAAGCTAAAGATGGAAAATATATTGAGGTAGATAACCCTGCTACTCAAGAAATAATAGCTAAAGTTCCAAATTGCTCAGATGCAGATGTTGATGAAGCTGTAAGAGTTGCTCAAATTGAGCAAAAGAAATGGGCTAAGATACCAATGCATCAAAGAGGAAGAATACTAAATAAATTTGTAGAGCTAGTAGAAGAACATGCAGATGATCTTGCATGGCTACTATCTAGTGAAACAGGTAAACCAATTAAAGAGGCTATAGCAGAGATAGGAAATTGTAGAAATTTTGTAAATGGATATGTTGAAAAGGCAAAACATTTATATGGAGAAAGTCTTATAGGAGAAGCAGAACCAGGACAAGAAAAATGTATGCAAATAACAGTAAGAGAGCCAATAGGTGTTATTGCTGCAATTATCCCATTTAATTTCCCTTGTGATTTGTTTGGTCAAAAAGTACCATCTGCTTTAATAATGGGAAATGCTGTTATTGTTAAACCATCTAACTATAATCCTCTTACACTTATAGAGTACGTAAGGTTAATGGTAGAAGCTGGTGTTCCAGCTGGATGTATTCAAGTGTTAACTGGAGACGGACCAACTTGTGGGCAAGCTTTAGCAAGACACCCAGGTGTTCATCTTGTATCACTAACAGGAAGTACTGCAGCAGGTATGCAAACAATGGCTACTTGTGCACAAAACTTAACACATGTACTTTTAGAACTTGGTGGAAATGATGCCTTTATTATGCTTGAAGACGGTGATATGGATTTAGGAATAAAAGAAGCTATGTGGGGAAGATTATATAATGCAGGACAAGTATGTTGTGCAAGTAAAAGATTTTTAATCCATAATTCAAGAAAACAAGAATTTATAGATAGAATGAAAGAAGTTATATCTAAACTTAAAGTTGGAGACCCATCATCATTTGATACAGATATGGGACCATTAATTAACATATCAGCAGCTAAAAGAGTTGAAGAATATGTAAATAAAACAGTTGAACAAGGTGCAAAAATAGTGTGTGGAGGAAAAAGATATTCTGCATATTATGGACCTACAATTTTAGATAATGTAACAAAAGATATGGATGTTGCAAAAGATATGGAAATATTTGGACCTGTTATTCCAGTAATCGGATTTGATACAGTAGAAGAAGCAATTGAAATTGCAAATCAATCATCTTATGGTTTATGTGGTTGTGTAATAACAAAAGATTATAAGCTTGGAATTCAAGTTGCATCAAAACTTGAATGTGGAGGAGCAATTGTAAATGGTGCAAGCTTCTATAGAAGTGCTGAGATGCCTTTTGGTGGATGGAAGCATAGTGGTATCGGAAATGAGGGTATTGCAACAACACTTGAAGAGGTTTCAAGACTTAAAACAATAGTACTTAAAGATGTACTTGAATAATAAAATTAAAAATGCAAATAATATTTATAGTATAATTAGGAGGTATTAGTAGTGGCAAAAAAATTTGTATTAAATGAGACATCATATTTTGGAATTGGTGCAAGAGAAGTTCTTGCAGATGAGATTAAAAAAAGAGGATATAAAAAAGTATTGGTAGTTACAGATAAATCATTATTTGATTGTGGAGTAACTACTAAAGTTACAGATGAATTAGATAAAGCAAAAATTGCTTATAGTGTATATTCTGATGTAAAACCTAATCCAACAAAGGCAAATGTATGGGATGGTCTTAAAGCTTGTAAAAAAGCAGAAGCAGATGTATTAGTTGCAGTTGGTGGTGGATCAAGTATTGATACTGCAAAGGCAATAGGAATTATAATGACAAATCCAGATAAAGAGGATATTGTGTCACTTGAAGGAGCAGTTAATACTAAGAATAAATCTCTGCCAATAATTGCATTGCCTACAACAGCAGGTACTGCTGCAGAAGTAACAATAAATTATGTTATTACAGATGAAGATAGAGAAGTAAAAATGGTATGTGTTGATCCACATGATATTCCAGTTTTGGCAATCATAGATACAGAATTAATGGCTTCAATGCCAAAATCTATTGCAGCTTCTACTGGTATGGATGCTTTAACTCATGCTGTTGAAGGATATATTACTAAAGCACACAATACGATGTCAGATATGTTTCATATGCAAGCAATTAAATTAATTTTTGAATATTTACCAGCAGCAGTTAATGATAAAGATTCTGATGCTATAGATAAGATGGGACTTGCACAGTATATAGCTGGTATGGGATTTTCAAATGTTGGACTTGGTATTGTTCATTCAATGGCACATCAATTAGGTGCTGTATATGATACACCGCATGGACTTGCAAATGCTATCTTACTTCCAACAGTAATGAGATTTAATGGTGAAGTTTGTTATGAAAGATTTAGAGAAATTTTAATAGCTTTGGGTGTAGATGCAAAATCTATGAATAAAAATGAAGTTATAGATAAATTTGTTGAAATGATTGAAGAATTATCTAGAAAAGTTGGAATTACTCAAACAGTTAAAGATACAGGATGTAAGGAAGAAGATTTTGAAATGCTTGCTCAAAAGGCAATGAACGATGCTTGTAAGCCAGGAAATCCAAGAGAAGTAACTAAAGAAGATTTTATTGAATTATATAGAAAAGCAATGTAAAAAATAGCAGCAGCTCTTATAAAGAGCTGCTGTTTTTAGGTACAGGCAGTAGATTATTGTTCCTTTTTTTCTTTCCGCTTTCTTAGTAAACCATCTATTTTTACAAGTAGAAAACTTATCGTTATAAAGCCGATAGTAAAAAGTAAAAGATAGCCTATTACACCATCTACGCCTATTTTGTCTATATCTAAGAAAAAATAAGCATACTTGTTAGAACCACCGACTCCAAAGAAACGACCACCAAAATAAGCATATGTATAAACATATATAGGGTATAGAGCAGGGAAAATACACCAAATAGGAATATATTTTGGTTTGAATTTTCCTTTTTCATCAAATATAATATAATCCAAAAAAACAAGTATTGGCGTTATAAAGTGAACAAAAAGGTTCGAAAAATTTAATATATTTGATGAAGAAGTTCTTACATCCATCATAAAATCAAGCTTTTGAAGTGATATATTATATACTATGAATGTAAGAAGTATGGCCATTATTATAGCTCCCTTTAATATGTAATACATGTTTGTGCTATCAAAATTTGGCTTGAATTTCTTAGCGATAAAAAATCCAACGTAAAAAACTAAAACAAGCAAGTTACTTTGCATTGTATAAAATGAAAAAATACTTGCAAGTGATGTCGTCTTAATTAGATTAGACAAAATCCCAATTAAGCAACACAAAATTATGGTTACTTTAAAAGCGAAAGAAAATCTTCTTTTGCTATTCATATTCAACACCTCACAATAAAAACCATTATACTATATTTTGACTTATTTTTCAATCTTATAGTTTACAATAATTTAAAATATACTTGACATTATATAAATATAATGATAAAAAATAAGTAAAAAGGGGAAGAGGAAAAATATATGAAAGCTTTAGTAACTGGAGCATCTTCTGGTATTGGATATAGCATAGCTAGATATCTTAGCAAAATAGGGTATGATCTAATAATTGTTGCAAGAAGAAAAGATTGTCTAGAAAATCTTAAAAGAGAGTGTAATACCAAAGTTAAAATAATAGATTTGGATTTGAGCATAATATCCAATATGTATAAGCTATATGAATTAACAAAAGAAGATGATATAGATCTTTTAGTAAATAATGCAGGAGTAGGAATTTATGGTGAATTTTATGATATAGATGTTAGTAAAGAAATTGGAATGCTCAATTTGAATGTAATAGCTACGGATGTTTTAACAAAACTATATTTAAAGGATATGGTAAGTAAAAATAGTGGAAAAATACTTAATGTATCTTCAGTTTTAGGCTTTATGCCAGGACCACTAATGAGTTCATATTATGCAAGTAAAGCATATATAACAAGTATGAGTAGAGCAATTAATACAGAACTTAAAATGAAAAGAATAAATGTAGTTGTATCAACTCTTTGTGCTGGAGCTGTGGATACTAATTTTAATAGTGATTTAGGAGTAAGTTTTTTTATACCACCAAGTAATTCACAAAAAGTAGCAGAATATACAATAGAAAAGCTTATGAAAAATAAAGAAATTATTATACCAGGAGTATTTAATAAATTTACTTATGTATTAAATAAAATTATTCCAATAAATATATCTAAATATTTGTTATATATTACTCAAAATGGTAAAAGATATTATTAAGAAGTTATAATCTAATTTATAACTTCTTTTTTGTATAAATTTTTTAGTTTTGAATCATAACTATAATAGGAGTAAATATATATGGAGAATTTAATTGAGTATTTAAAGAGTAGATTAAAAAATTTAGATGATATATATTTTAGAGAATTAAATATAAAAAACAAAAAAGTGTTTATTGCTTTTAGTGATGCACTTATAGATTCGAGTTTAGTATCTAATTTTGTTATAAGAAGTCTTGTTGATATAATAAGCAGTGATGAACTGGAAGATAAAAATAACTTAAAAAGTAAAATCGAAGAGAAAATAGGAATTAATTCAAAAAAAATTGACCTTGAAAATAGTATTGCAATAAATAAAATTAAAAAATTAGATAAAGAGAAGGATAACTTGTTTACATATATTTTGTCTGGTTTTGTTTTAATAGTTTTAGATGAAAATATTTATGCAGTAGAGACAAAAGCATCTCTTATAAGAGGAATTTCAGAGCCTACAAGTGAAAATTCTGTAAGAGGAGCAAAAGATTCATTTGTCGAAAATATAATGACAAATATTGGACTAATAAGGCGTAGGATAAAAACTGAAAAATTAGAATACAAAGAGACTAAAATTGGGACAAAAACTAATACCACTGTAGGAATAATGTATGTATCAAATATTGCTAAGTCAGAGCTTGTTGATTTAGTAGAAGAAAAAATAAATAAAATTGTTATAGATGGAATACTTGATGTTAATTATATCCAAGAATATATTGAGGAAAAAAATGAATCTGACTTTCCTGTATCTATAAATACAGAAAGACCAGACATTGTCTCATACTATTTATTGCAAGGAAGAATCGCTGTGTTAGTAGATAATAGCCCATATGTTTTGATTTTACCAGCTTTTTTCGAAGATTTTATAAACAATATAGATGACGTTTATCAAAAATCTAAGAACGTAACCATTACAAAAATAATAAGATATATGTGCTTAATACTTACTGTAATGGTTCCTGCTTTTTATCTATCTTTGATAACTTTTGATCAGGAATCAATACCTACTGAGCTTTTAACTTCATTTGCCGCACAAAGAGAAGGGGTACCTTTTCCAGCTTTTATTGAAGCAATTACAATGGTCTTTGCTTTTGAAATATTAAGAGAAAGTGATTTAAGATCAAATAAAATATCAGGAAATACTATGTCTATAGTTGGAGCTTTAATATTAGGTGATGCAGCTGTAAGTGCGGGAATAGTCTCACCTATAATGATTATTGTAGTAGCTTTAACTACCATTTCTGGTTTAACATTTTCAGATATAAATGTTATAAATGCTCTTAGAAAATGGCGAGCAATATATATGATTTTTGCAAGTTTATGTGGACTTATTGGTATGGCTATGGCAACTATTTTATTTGTTACAAGTCTTGTCAGCACTAATAGTTATACAAAATCATTTACATATCCTGTAGCCCCTTTAAATATGACTCAAGTTAAGAAAAGTTTGTTTACAAGAATGGCAATTCCAAAAGATCATACAAGGCAAAAAATACTCACTAATAACTTGACTAGAAGTAGAGAATAGGTGATTTTTATGAGAAAATATGTAATAGCTTTATTAGTATTTGTTATTATATTTAATGGTTTTAGTAGTATAAAAGAGCTAACAGATTTAGCAATAGTAAAAGCAATGGGAATAGACTTGACTGAAGATGGAAAATATCATATATCTGCTATAGTAATTGATACATCAGATTCAGAAAATACTAATAGTGGGATAGTGTATGAAGCAATTGGAGATTCTGTACATGATGCTGCAAGAAATATAGTTGGAATTTCTCCTAAAAAGTTATATTTAGCTCATATGGAAACACTAGTAATATCAGAAGAAGTAGCTAAAACTCAAACAGAAAATGTATTAGACTTTTTTATAAGGGATAATGAGGGAAGCAATGCATTTTATTTATTTATTGCAAATGGTGCTAAATCAAGTGAAATAATAGATATAATAAATACTGAAAAAATTGATATGGTATCATTTTTGCAAGCTACAGAAAAATATAGAGGAATAGCAAATTTAAAAAATTTAAATGAAATTATTAAGACGATTTTAAAAGATGGAAATGAAATATGTGCAAATTCTATATCTATTAAAGACGAAAAAATAGTAATAAATGACATGGCATATTTTAGAGACTGGAATATGGCCGGATACTTAACTTCACAGGAAAGTGTGTTATATAATATACTTATTAACGAGATTAGTAATATAATTTTGAGCGTTGATCAAGGAGATAATTTAATAGTTGCAGAGGTTATGGATTCCAAAAGTAAAATAAGTATTGAAAATGAAGATACTATTAATATTGAGATAAAGATAAAGGCGAATCTATCTGAAACAAGTAAAGATATTAAAATAACAAACAGTGAAAAACTCGAAGAGATAGAAAATAATTTTGAAGAAAAAATTAATAATGAGATGCTCGTATTTTATAATAAAATTAAAAATGAATATAATAGTGATATACTTGGCTTTGGTAATTTGCTTTATAGAAAGAAAAATCAATTATATACTCAAGATAATTACTTGCAAAAGTTAAATGTGAATGTAAATACACAAGTAAACATTTCTAATCAAGGAGGGATAAATAAAACATGGTAGAAAAGGAGTCTAAAGAAATATATAGTTTTGGAGTTAGTTGTATTTTTTTGTCATCATTTTTAGCAATGTTTTTAGGCCTTGGTTCATATATAATGTTTAATTTATCTAAAAATGATACATATATTGCAGTGATTGTAGGTTCTGTTATTTCTTTGGGGCTATTTTATATTTTTAATTATATATTTAAAAATAATAATACATCAAATTTGATTGAATTAAATAAAAACTTATTTGGAAAAATATTTTCAAAAATATTAAATGGAATGTTATTTATCACTTTTTTTATTATAGCATGTATTATTGTGTTTAATATATCAAATTTTTTAAATATAGAATATTTGTCAGATTCTTCTATTAATTTTTTTAAAGTACTAGTTTTATTACCTATTGTGTATATATGTTCTAAAAACTTATCTGTAATAATAAAAGCTAATCAAATATTTACTATAATTAGTATTGTATTTATTTTAATTGATATATTGGGTTTATATCCTAAATTTAATATTATAAATATAGAACCTATATTTAATACAAGTGTTCCTGATTTATTTCATTCAATACTAATATATATTATTTTAAGTATTGTTGCTTTTTGTATGTTATTAGTTACTTCAAGAAATAGAATTAAAGATAAAGATAGAGCCTCATCTATAATATTTAAAATGATTGTATTTAGTAATGTTGTTCAACTAGTGATTATTTTTGCAACTATATTGGTATTAGGAGAGGATTTTATCAGTATATTTAGATTTCCGGAATATATAGCTCTTAAACAATTTTCTCTTTTTAATCTTTTAGAAAGAGTAGAGAATATCTTAGCTTTACACTTTTACTTTAATTCTTTTTCTTTACTTACGTTTTTATTTTATTATATGATTAATATATTACCTGGAAAGAGATTTAAAAAGTATTATTCGATTATAATTTGTATTGCCATTTATATTGCTACTTCTTTGATTTTTAAAGAAGGAATTGTATTTTATGAGATAGTAAATAGTAGTATTATTTATGTAATTCTCATAGGGATGCTACTCCCTATATTACTAATATTCTTTAAAATGATAAAAAATGCTAAAAAATCAAAAATTAATGTGTAAAACTATTGTAAAATTACTCAAAAAATGGTATAATTAATAATGTACCGTTTAACGAGAAAACTCAATTTTATAATATATTTGGAGGATGCAAATAAATGGAAAAAAGAAATGTAGTATTAAATGAAGAAAAATTAAAAGAATACAATGCATTAATAAAAATTATAAAAGAGACAGTTGGAAAAGAAGATTTTGCAAAAATTTGCTTAAATAGTAAAACTCTAAGAGAAAGAGCTGGTTACGAAGGTGATTTAACAGAAGATGAGATTAATCCATATGTAAGAGAGTACTTAGATAAGTTAGCATATGATGAGCATAATAAGGAAGTTGAAGAGGCTAAAAAATTAAATGACAAAAATAGATTACAGCTTTTATCTAATAAAATAATGGATATGGCAGGATATGTAAAAGATGGCAGTTATGCAAAAAGTGGAAGAATTAATAAATATGCTAAGAGTTTTGTGGATAGAACTTTAATAGATAGAGAGTTATCTAAATTATATAAGGCTGTTGACAGTAATGATTTAGATACAGTGGATGAAGTCTATAGAAGAATATATCAAATGAGCAGTTATGGAGAAAATCAACCTTTTGGTGTGGTTAATGAATGTGCACAGGGATTTGTAGATAGTAGAATAGATAGATATATACAAAAAGGTATACATGTTCCTGAACAAAAAATAGATCAAAGATACGCAATATAGAGACTTTAAAGTCTCTATATTTTTTGCTTTATTGTGCTATGCGTATAAGTTTTGAGCTGTTTTTCTTGTTATAAAGGCAATAATGTGATAGAATATAGAAAAAATGAAAACTTATTCTTTTAAATCGTAAGCGGAAAATGGAGATGATAATAATGTACAAGCTTGGAGATAAAATTATAGATAACTGTGGTAGTAAAGCAATGTTTTTGTCTTTATTAAAAACTAGAGGATATAATATTCCTTTAGGTGTTGTAATCGATTTTGAAGAATTTAAAAAAATGGTTAAAGATCAAAATTTAAATTTTGATACAATTAACAATTTAAAAATATCAGATGAGATAATTGATGAGATTTTTAGTGTTATACCTAGTAACAAAATGTTAGCTGTAAGAAGTAGTGCTAATATAGAGGATGGGAAAAAGTATAGTTTGGCTGGAAGATATGTAACATATTTAAATGTTGCATATGAAAGAGAATATTTAAAGGAAAATATAAAAAAATGTTTTTTATCATTATATAGTGAAGAAAATTTAATATATTATAAAAGAAATAATATAGATATAAATAAGATAGAAATGAATGTAATTGTACAAGAGATGATAGAAAGCAATGTAAGTGGTATATTATTTACAGTTAATCCAACTAATGGAAAAGATACAGAAATAGTAGTTGAGTTTGCAAGAGGATCAGGAGATGCAGTAAGTGGAAAATCTTTACCAGAGAGAATTGTGTATGATTGGAAGTCTCAAAAATATATAGAAGAACCAAAGATTAATCTACTAGGAGAAACTTCAATAAGAAGAATTGTAAATATCTCTTTAACTTTACAGCAAGAGCTCGGATTTCCAATTGACTTGGAGTTTGGAGTATATGATTCAAAATTATATATTTTTCAAATTAGACCTATAACAAAAGTAGAATATAAAGATGTATATTACAGATATAGTAATACTAATTTAGATGGAATTAATATTCTTTCACCATTAATGATTTCACTAGATGAGCAAATATATACTAATAGTGAAATATCATTTGCTAAATATTTTTTAAACTTTAGTGATAATCAAATTTTAAAACCAGTTGTTTTTTCAAGATTTTCAAGATTTTATTGGAATTTAACACTTTTAAAAAACATATTAGAAAATGTTCCTGGATATGTTGAAAGGTATCTTGATGATGCTTTAAAAGTTAGAATAGATTACTTAGATAATGGTAAACAGAACTTATATGAAAAAGATAAGAAAATAAAACTATTTCCTAAGAAAGATATTTTAGATAAGTTGAAAAAGGAAATTATTGATGTTGAAGAATATAGAAAAGATGTACTTGTTAGACTAGAGATTATGCATTCTTCAGATGAGGTTTACTCAAAAGTAAATGATGCTTTAAAAATATATATGGAAATAAAAAATAAATATGTATGGCAACAATTTGTAAATGCAGTATTTAAGATTAATTTGCATCATAGATTTAATAACATACTTATTAAAAATGAGATAGATAATTTACTTTCTGGCATAGAGGATAAATATTCAAGTGCACCATATTTACATATGTGGGATACATCAAGACAGATAAAAAAAGACAAATCTAAGATGAAATTTTTTGAAGAAAATTTAGATGCAGAAATCTTTTATTTTTATAGGAAAGATAGAAATAATGAAAGCATCAAAACTTTTTTAACAGATTTTATTGATTTATTTGGATATCATTCATTTGATGAATCAGATATAATGTTTAAAACTTATGATGAAGAAATTCTTAAAGTTATAAAGACTTATAGAGATATTTTAGATTTAGATGATATGTATGATCCTTTAAAAGATTTAAAGGAACAAAATAAAGAATATGAAGAAGTACTAGAAAAACTTCAAAAGAATCTAAAAGCATCACAATATAAAAATGCTATTAAACATATAGAATTTGTAAGAGAATTACAAAAGAAAGAGTATGCATTAAAAGATTTAGTTTTAGTATGCAGATCTCAGCTTAGAAAAGTTTTATTACAACTTGGTAAAATATATAAAGATAAATATATAATTGAAAGTGAAGATGATATTTTCTTTTTAGATTATCATGATATTGTTAATCAAAGAGATATAGATGAGATAAAAAATATAGTAAATAAAAATAAAATTTATTATAATTCATTTAGAAACTATATTCCACAAAGTGATATTTTTCCTTGTCTAAAGCAGCAAATTCAAATGGATTATAGAAAAAATTTAAAAGGTATAGGTGCAAGCTTTGGAAAAGTTAGTGCAAGAGCTTGTGTGGTAAATTCAAAAGAGGATCTAAAGAATTTTAGGAAATCAGATGTTATAGTTACAAAATATGTTGATCAAGAACTATTTAAAAATATAAATTTATCACATGTTTCAGGAATTGTTACAGAATTTGGTGGTGTCCTATGTCATTTTGCAATTAATGCAAGAGAAAATAGAATTCCATGTGTTGTTGGAATAAGAGATGTTACTTCAATAATACGAACAGGTGAAAATGTACTATTAAATGGAGATACAGGAGAGGTTATAATATAAAAATAATAAATTAAAAAGAAGAGTTGGAGCTTTTATTCCAACTCTTTTTGAAGTAATTTTTCTAAAATTTCTACAGCATTTGAAGCAGCTCCTTTTCTTATATTATCTGCTACACACCAGAAGTTAATTCCATTTTCTACTGTGTAATCTCTTCTTAATCTACCTATATAGACTTCATCAGTTCCACTTACAAACGTATTAATTGGATAAATTTGTCTTTGTGGATCATCCATAACAATAATACCTTCTGAGTTATTTAGATCTTTTTTAATATCATCTATTTTAAAATTATATTCAAGCTCTACATTTATACTTTCACAGTGACAGTTTAATACTGGAACTCTTACACAAGTAGCAGTAATAGGAAGCTTCGGCTTTTTTAAAATTTTTCTAGTTTCTTCTATCATTTTTATTTCTTCTTTGGTGTATCCGTTTTCTAAGAAATTATCTATATGTGGAATACAATTGTTAACAATTGGATAAGGAAATTTTTCAGCTTTATTATATAATAAGTCATCAATTCCTTTTTTACCAGCTCCAGAAACTGCTTGATATGTAGAGTAAATTACCCTTTTAATTTTATATTTATCATCTAATACTTTAAGTGGTAAAACGGCTTGAATTGTTGAGCAATTTGGATTAGAAATTATATTAAAATGGTCATATGCGTCTTCAATATTTACTTGTGGTACAATTAAAGGCACTGTTTTATCCATTCTAAAATATGAGCTATTATCTATTACAATACAGCCATTTTGAGCTGCAATTTTTGCATATTTTTCAGAAGTTGAAGCACCTGCAGAAAAAAGAGCATAATTAAATTTTTCATCTTTAAAACTATCTTCAGTTAGTTCTTTTACCGTATATTCTTGTTGCATAAATGTTATTTTTTTCCCAGCAGACCTTTTGGATGCAAATAAAGTATATTTATCTATATTTAAATTTTTTTCTTCTAGTACTTTTAAAAACATTTCTCCTACAATGCCAGTTGCACCAACTATTGCAACACTAATCATAAAATCACCTCATTTAAGTATATTATTTTTTGTCTTATTGTATTCAAGAAAAATAATAACAAATCATTACTTTACATAAAAAAGAATGTGTGGTATAATATACTTGTTAAATAAAAATATATAAAAAATAATAATTTATAGGAGGTGTGTAACTATGACTAATGGTTACGAAAATCAAAAAAAGCTTAGCTTTTTTAAAAGGATGTGGAATAATTTATTTCATAAAACAAAAATGTTAGATGCACCACTTGAATATACTCAAAGGGAGATCAGAGTAAAGATAGATAATATTATAGATTTTCTTAAGACTCGGAGGAGAATTTACTTCAAGGGAAATTGAAAGAATATATGAAAATGCAAAGACAATAAATATTTATTTTTATAGTAAAAATACAAAGAGTATAGTCAATACACTAGATACGTATTATTTTACTAAATGTAAAAATACAGAGTATGTTGATGGCAATATTAAAATTTCATTTTATGATCCTGTTTGCTATAGGAATAATATTTGTGAGGTTTTTCCAAATCTTAATATAACTAAGTTACCTAAAGATGAGTATTTAATGCAATTATATTATAACTTAGTAAAGGCAATGGCAAGATTTAATGGTCCAAAGCAAACATATAAGAAAGATAAAAATATGTTTTTAGTACATTTTTGCAATGGAATAAATATCAGAGATATTACTGTTTCAAACAATAAAATATCGTCTATTAATTCTATTAAATATCCAGTATTAAATGAAGCATTAGCATATATAGTTGCACAGATATTATATGAAAATATAGAGGATTTACCATTTACTTTAGAACTTGATTTATATAAAGAAAGAATAATAAAGCAACTAAAATATTATATTAGTAAATGCTATGAAAGCAAATGGCAAATAGTAAGAGACTATTTAACATGCAATAATGCTAAATTAGAAAAAAGAATAGTAAGAAATCTTGAATTTAATAATTTAAATGAATTGGAACAAAAAATAAAGAGGATTTAAAATCCTCTTTTTCTTTTTGAAAATTTATATTAATTGAAGCATTTTCTGGATTAACTAAATTATTTAAAATATTAGGATTAATCCAAATTCTTTTAGTAGAGATAATAAAATCTAGTATAAATATTGCACAAATAGTTATTGCTACTTTTTTTAACAATATTGGACTAATGTGTCTAACAAGCTTTAAGATAATTGGGTGCAAAAAAAATACATATATTGTTCCAAGTATTCCCCAACCAATAAGTATTGGCAAAGTAGTATAGTTTAATATATTTAATGGTTTATCTGAGTAATTCCACATTTCAATGTTAAAAATATATTTAAAAATTAGACCACAAATTAGTTCAAACGAGCCAAGTATTAAAGAAGCACTTATAAATATTAAAGGAATATTGACCTTTTTAGCTTTTACGTTATAAAAACATAAATATAATATTAATGCACCAAAACCATAGATTGGACAATATGGACCAAGTAGCATTCCTCTTTTTACAACTTTTCCTACACTTAAAAATACATAACCAGTTTCAATTAAAAATCCTATAATAGATGCTATAGTAAATACTACTATCATTTCTGAAACTGATGGTTTATGTTTCTCAGGAAGAACCAGATGGTATTCTTGAGATGTTCTTTTCATAAATTCACCTTCTATATTTTATTTTCGTATAAATCTTTGTCAAGACAAATTGATATATTGTTTAAATAATTTAACTTTGAATCTTTTGGAAAATTAAATGTATATTTAACAGCAAATAATAGCTGTTTGTATTTTCTAAATTTTTTATTTATCTCATTTTTTCCGTATTTGGAATCTCCAATTATTGGATGAGATAGGTAAGAAAGTAAAGCTCTGATTTGGTGAGTTTTACCAGTATGAATTATTACTCTTAGTATGGAATAATTTTTTATTTTATATACATTTTCAACATGTATATCTGTTATAATTTTTTGAGAATTTTGAACATATTTATTATATATTTTAGAAGTACCAGTTTTTTCATCTTTTAATAGAAAATTTTCATAATGGTAGTTCATATTTGTAAATTTTCCATATACATATGCCTCATATTCTTTTTTTATGTATCCTTCCTTAAAGGCTTCAAGAAGAAGAGAATAGGATAAATCGTTTTTAGAAAATATAATAAGACCGGAAGTATTTCTATCTAGTCTATGGCAAATTTTAATATTATCGCCTTTTTCTTTTTTTATAAAATCTTCAAAAGTAGGTTCTGTTTGTTTTTTAGTCTCATTATTTGAAAGAATACCTTGTGGTTTATATGCAACAAGAATATTTTCATCTTCATACTGTATATTTAATTTCTGAGGAATACCAAATAGAAAAGAATCATCAATATAAATTTGAATTATATCGTTATTTTTTATTAAATAATTAGAATCGTTTATTCTTTTTCCATTTACTTTTATATCTTTATTTCTTAATGCTTTATATAGTATTGAAGAAGAAAGATTAGGAAACTTTTCTTTTATAATATATAATATTTTCTCTTCTTTACTTAAGTTACTTATTTTTATCTCTTTCATAGACAAGATTATAGTACAATTTGTGAAAAAAAGCAAGATTGAGTAGAAAAACTAGGTATTTAGTTATATAATATAGACATAAATGATAATATAAATATTGATGTAAAAGTTTAAAAATATTGAAATCTTCGATAAAATATGTTAAAATGAAATTTAACTTTTTTATGGGAGGCTATGTCTTATGAGAAAAAAATTAATAAAAGTATCTTTTGAAAATGGTAAGGAAATAACGGTAGAACCAGAAACAAGAGTAGTAGACGCAATAAAAAAAGCAGATATTAATACAGATGAAGATATTTTGGCAGTAAAAATAAATAATAAAGAAAGATCTATTATGTATCACCTTATAGAAGATAGTAAATGTGATTTTATAACATATAGTACGAGAGATGGTGAAAGAATTTATAGTAGAAGCTTAAAATTCATATTTCTTATGGCTTTACATAGACTTAATATTAAATTACACTTTAAATTTTCAAATAAAACAGGAAGAGATTATTTTGCTTTTGTAAGACCAGATGAAGAAGTTACAAGTGCAATGGTAAAAGAAATAAAAGAAGAAATGAAAAAAATTGTATCTGAAAATATAAGAATTATGAAAGAGAAAGGAAGCAGTAGAAGAATTGCTAATTATTTAGACAACAGAGAGCAGATAAAAAATATTGTAGATCTTGGTTTAAACGAGAACTATACTGTATATTATGCTGAAGATTTTTACACATATTTATATGGATCAGTAGTAATGTATACTGGATGTATTAAGGGATTTGACTTAAGAAAATATAAAAATGGTGTTATATTATTACTTCCAGACAAAGAAAATATAAATGAAGTAAAGTATGATATTGAAACTAATAGAATGTTTGAGCTTTCAAATAAGTTTTCAGAGGTTTGTAAAGTTACTTCTGTTGAAAGAGTTAATGATCTTAATAAAAAGATAGTAGATGATGAAATAGATAGGGTAATTAGACGAGCAGAGCTTTATCATACTAATGAATTTTTTGAAATTACTAGAAGAATTACTAGAGCAAATAGCATAAAAATTGTTATGCTAGCGGGTCCGTCATCTTCTGGAAAGACAACTTCTGCACAAAGACTTGCAGACACTCTTATGGTAAAAAAGAAAAATGCAATAGTTATAAGTATGGATAACTATTTTAAAGATGCTGGAAATATACCAATTGGAAAAGATGGAAAAGAAGACTATGAATGCTTTGAAAATATAGAAATAGAACTATTTAAAAAGCAAATGCTAAAACTTTTAAGAGGACAAAGGGTTGTATTACCAACATTTAATTTTAAATTACAAAAGAAAGAATTTAATAGAGATCCAATTAAACTTGGAGAAAATGATATACTAATAATAGAAGGAATACATGCTTTAAATCCAAAGGCATCAGATTTTATCCCTAAGGATAAAGTTTTTAAATTATATGTTGCTCCTATGGTAAGTATTAGATTTGATTCATATACAATGTTATCATCTAATGATTTAAGAATGATGAGAAGATTTGTAAGAGATAACTCTGTTCGTGGTGTTAGTGTAGAAAAGACAATGGAGTTATGGGAAAAAATTCGTATTGGAGATGAGCAAAATATTTTTCCATATGTAGATAGAGCAGATTATATTTTTAATACAAGCTTAATATATGAATGGGCCGTTTTAAAACCTATTGCAGAAAAATTATTATTAAAAATAAGAGATGATAGTAAGTATTATTCTGAAGCACGTAGATTATTAAATACATTAAGAAATTTTATTGGAATAGATACAAATTTAATACCTAGTACATCAATATTAAGAGAATTTATCGGTGGTGGATGTTATTTAAGATAAAATAAGGAGGAAAAAACTTTGGCTATAAAAAAACAGTCCTTTATGAAGGGAGTTTTTGTAATAATGGGCTCCCAAATATTAATAAAAATATTAGGATTTATATATAGAATAATCCAAACAAATATACCTCAATTTTCAGATGTAGGAAACAGCTATTATGGATCTGGGTATCAAGTATATACATTTATACTTGCAATAGCTACGATGGGTATACCTAACACTATATCAAAGCTTGTATCAGAAAAAATAACTTTAGGAGACAGAAGAGGTGCACATAAGATATTTAAAACTGCATTTTTAGTATTTGTAAGTATTGCAACGGTATTTGCGTTGTCACTATTTTTTGGTGCAGAGTTTATATCTAATACTATACTTAATAATCCTGGCGTAAAATATACATTAATGGCACTTTCTCCTGCAATTATTTTTGTATCTATGTCTGCTGTTTTAAGAGGCTACTTTATAGGAATGGAGAATGTAAGTGAATATAGTAAAGCTCAAATAATAGAGCAAGTAATTAACTGTGTATTTTCTGTTATATTTGTATTGATGCTTGTTGGAAATAGTCCGGAAATAATGGCTGCTGGATCAACACTTGCAACTACTGTTGCAACATCTACAGCATTTTTGTATTTGGTTAGATATTATAGAAAAAATAGAGATGAAATTTGGAGTGAAATTAATAAAGCTCAGCAGTTTGCAACAGAATCTAGAAAAAAGATAGCTAAAAAATTAATTTCTTATGCAATTCCAATTTCTTTTGGAAGCGTAGTATCAGCACTCTCTGGCTTGATAGATGTTGTTACAGTTGTTAATGGCCTTCAAAAGTATGGATATGATATAGTAACTGCTAATGCAAAGTATGGAATACTTTCTGGAAAAGTAGATATACTACTTGCTGTACCTTTATCAATAAATGTAGCATTCTCAGTTGCATTAGTGCCGTTTATATCTTCTGCAATTGCAAGACATAGAAAAGACGAAGCGTTAAGTAAAATAAAGTATTCTTTAAAAATATCATCACTTATAGCACTACCATGTACATTTGGGCTTTTTGTACTTGCAACACCAATATTTCAAATGATTTTTCCAAATGCCCCAGAAGGAGCATATTTATTACAAATTGAATGTTGGTTGTTATTTTTCTCAGTAGTTTGTCAAACAATTACTGGAGCTTTACAAGGAATAGGAAAACTTGCTGTACCTGGATTTGCAATGCTTGCAGGTACACTTGTTAAATATATATTAAATGTAATATTTATTCCGATTTATGGAGAAGTAGTACCAGCTGTTACAAGTATTGTGTTTAGTGCTACAGCTTGTATAATTTCAGCTATTGTATTATTTAGATCACTTAAAGTAAAGATGCCATTAAAGGAAGTTATATTAAAGCCGTTTATAGCGAGTGCTTTAATGGGATTATCTGTTTTTGCATCATATAAGATATTTATGGCAATTAGTTTAGGAAATACAATTTCTACTCTTTCATCTATTGTAGTTGGAGTAGTTGTATATGGTATTTTAGTTATTGCACTTAAAATACTTAATAAAGAAGAAATTCAACAGTTACCTTATGGTAACAAAATATGTAAAATGCTTAAAATATAGCTAAAAAACGATGTTTTTTTGTCAGAAAAAAGAAGAAAACTGTTGACAATACTAGTCTTTTGTAGTATATTCTAAGTATAATTAAACAATAGGAGGGGATTAAAATGAATAAAGCTGAATTAATCGCTAAAATAGCAGAAGAAAGCAAACTAACTAAAAAAGCTGCTGAAACTGCTTTAGACGCATTCGTTACTAGTGTTGAAGAAGCACTTAAAAACGGAGAAAAAGTTCAATTAGTTGGTTTTGGTACTTTCGAAGTAAGAGAAAGAGCTGCTAGAAAAGGTAGAAACCCACAAACTAAAGCTGAAATTAAAATACCAGCTTCAAAAGCTCCAGTATTCAAAGCTGGAAAAGCATTAAAAGAATTAGTAAACAAAAAATAATTCATTTTGATAATAAAAATCACGAATTTAATTCGTGATTTTTTATTTTATTCCTTTTCTTCTTCTAATATACTTGTACAATGAGCACATCTTGTTGCTTTTATAGGTATTGTACTAAGACAATAAGGACAAGTTTTTGTTGTAATTTCAACTTTTACTTCTTGTTTTTTATTTGCTTTAGTAAGTGCCTTTACTATGATAAATAATACTAAAGAGATTATTATAAAACTAATGATAGAATTTAGCACAGCTCCATAACCAAAAGACACACCTTTGATAGTAAAAGTTAAATCAGATAGATCTACGTTACTAGTTAGTGCACCAATAAGTGGAGAAATAAGAGATTGTACTATAGAGTTTACTATAGCAGTGAAGGCAGAACCCATAACCATACCAATAGCTAGGTCTAAAACATTTCCTTTCATTGCAAATTTCTTATAATCTTCAAAAGCAACTTTAGCTTTCTTTCTAGATATATCTTGTAGTTCTTTTGTATCTATTTTTTTCATTTTTATCACCAACAAAATATTACTATAAAATTACAATAAAATCAATATTTCAAATTCTATTGACAAATATTGTAAATAAATATAATATTAGAGTAGGTGATTTATATATGGAAAATGAAAATAAAAAAGAATTAATGAAAATATTTTATAAAAATAAGCTATTTAATAAAGTAGCAATATGTTTCCTTTTAATAGGTATTTTCCTATTTGCTATGGGGATTATAATAAATTCAAGAGCTTTACCTAATGCTACTGCTTTAGAAGATGTAACAAGTAGTAATACATATGTAAAAGAAAATATATATGCTATAACAGACTATTTTGCTACTTATAGTGAGGATGATATAGTAAAAGACAAATATTATATGGCACTAGGAGAAACAAAACTATATATTATAAACATGGAAGATAGTCAGTATATTGATATATGTAATAATATTGAAGATGAAATTATTACAATAAATGGTATGAGTGAAGAAATTTCTGATGAGTTAAAACAGTTTGCCATAGATACTTATAATGAAATTTATGAGACAGATGAATTAAATTTATCTAATTTTGATCAAGTCTTTTTACCATACTTAATTAATGCTAAAAAAACACCAAATGATGTAGGAATAATATTTGAAGATTTAGGTATAATATCATTAATATGTAGTGTTATATTTGTAATTATATACATAGGTATAGTAATGAAAACTAAAAGTAATATAAAGAAAGTTTCAAAAGAATATGATTTATCTCAAATTTCTACAGAACTTAGTTTTCCTTCTAAAAAAGAATATGAAAAAACTAAAACTATATTCTTAGATACATATGTTATAGATTATTCTACTGCTTTAGATGTTATAAAATACAGTGATATAGTTTGGATATATCCAAATGAGCGTAGAATAAATGGAGTTAAATCTTCAATTCAGATTGTAGTTGTAACTAAAGATAAAAAAAGACGTTTAATTGCAGAAACTGATGCTTTTGGAAAGAAAAACAAAACACAATTTGAGGAAACATATAAAGAATTAGTTTCTCGTAGACCAAATGCTTTAAATGGATATACTAAAGAAAATATTGAAGCAATGTCTAAGAATAATATAGATGAAACTATAGATAGAATTTACCAATCTGATGTAAGGCAATAATATAAAAAGAACTTGAAGTGTTAGTATTTCAAGTTCTTTTATGTTTTGTTTATATTGATTTTTAATTAGATTTATAGTAAAATATTTACTAGTGTTTAAAGGAGAGAAAAATGTTAGGAACAAACGGAGTTACAGTTAGATTTGGAAAAAGAGTTTTATATGAGGATGTAAATGTTAAATTTACACCAGGAAATTGCTATGGAATTATCGGGGCAAATGGTGCAGGTAAATCAACATTTTTAAAAGTGTTAACTGGAGAATTAGAACCAAGTGAAGGTGAAGTATATATGACTAAAAATGAGAGACTTGGTGTACTAAAGCAGGATCATTATATGTATGATGATGTAAAAGTAATTGATACTGTTATACGTGGAAATGAAAGATTATATGAAATAATGCAAGAAAAAGATGCACTATATGCAAAACCAGATTTTAATGATGAAGATGGAATAAAGGCAGGAGAACTTGAAGCTGAATTTGCAGAATTAAATGGATGGATGGCAGATACAGATGCGGCCCAGCTTTTAACAGGTCTTGGAATTGATACGGAATATCATGAATGTTTAATGAAAGAACTTACTGGTCCACAAAAGGTTAAAGTATTACTTGCACAAGCCTTATTTGGAAATCCAGATGTACTAATACTAGATGAGCCTACAAATAACCTAGATATGGCAGCAATAAGTTGGTTAGAAGAATTTTTAATTAATTTTGAAAATACAGTGATTGTTGTGTCTCACGATAGATATTTTTTAAACAAAGTATGTACACATATTTTAGACATTGATTATGGAAAAATTAACTTATTTGTAGGTAACTATGATTTCTGGTATGAATCAAGTCAACTTGCTTTAAAACAAATGAAAGATGCAAATAAGAAAAAGGAAGAAAAGATAAAAGAACTTGAGGAGTTTATAAGAAGATTTAGTGCAAATGCATCTAAATCAAAGCAAGCTACATCAAGAAAAAAGACTTTAGAGAAGATACAACTTGATGAGATAAAGCCTTCAACAAGAAGATATCCATTTATAGATTTTAAACCTGAAAGAGAATCAGGAAAGGAAATTCTATCTGTGGAAGATGTTTCTTTAACAGTAGATGGAGAACAGCTTTTAAAAAATGTATCATTTAAGATACTAAAAGGAGATAAGATTGCACTTGTAGGTGGAAATGGTCTTGCTAAAACAGCTTTATTTAATGTTATAATGGGAAAGATAAAACCAGATACAGGTAAAATTACATTTGGTCAGACAATAACACCTTCATATGTACCACAAGACAATGAAGAATATTTTAATTCAGATAAGAGTATTGTTGAGTGGATAGCTGATGATTATGGAATTACTGATGAGACTGTTGTAAGAAGTTTTTTAGGAAGAATGTTATTTTCAGGAGATGAAGCTTTAAAGAAGATTAGTGTTTTATCTGGTGGAGAAAGAGCAAGATGTATGCTTGCAAGAGCAATGCTTGAAGCACCAAATTTATTATTTTTAGATGAGCCAACAAATCATTTGGATTTAGAGAGTATTACAGCATTAAATGAGGGATTAATTAGAACAAATGCTGAACTTATGTTTGTGTCTCATGATCATCAATTTGTTCAAACTGTAGCAAATAGAATAATTGAAATCACAGATGACGGTATAATTGATAGAAGATGTACATATGATGAATATTTAGAACAAAATATTGATTTGATGAAAAAAGAGACTAGTTTATAGGAGAGTAAAATGATAAAATATCCAAATTATGACATAAGTATATTATCTGTAATATCTTCAATTTTAAAATATTATGGATATGATAATGGTCATAAAAGTTTAGAATTATTAGATAAAAAATTAAAGAATAAATACAACAATATAGTATTAATGATTTTTGATGGAATGGGAGTGTCTTCTGTTAAGAAATTTTTAAAAAATACAGACTTTTTAATGAAATATTATGTAGGAAATATTTCATCAGTATGTCCATCTACTACTGGATGTGCTATTCCAACTATTGAAAGTGGAATGTCTCCAATTGAACATGCTTGGCTTGGATGGGATATGTACTTTAAAGAGTATGATGCCAATATAACAGTTTTTAAAAACACATATCAAGATAGTAATGAAAAAGTAGAAGATTTTGATGTAGCTAAAAAATATATGGGGTATAAAAATATATTTGATATAATTAAGGAAGTTACAAATGGAGTTGTGACATCTCATGACATATCTAAGTATTCAGATACTAATGAGTTTGTATTTAGTTGTGAAGAAATGTTAAGAAAGGTACATTCAATTGCTAAAAATGATGTAGAAGATTTTATTTATACCTATCTTGAAGAACCAGATTCTGTTATGCACGCGCTAGGAACAGATCATGAATATGTAAAAGAAAATATTAGATATATTAATAGTTTGGTTTGTGAACTTGCAGAAGTTTTAGATGATTCCTTAATAATTGTAATGGCTGATCACGGTCTTGTTAATACTAAGTCTATATATTTAGAAGATTATCCTAAAATACAAGATATGTTAATAAGAAGACCAAGTATTGAAAGTAGAGCTGTAAATTTTTACGTTAAAGAAGAATATAAAAATATATTTGAAAAAGAATTTAATAAGTTGTTTAAAAAAGATTTCTTATTGTTAACAAAAGAGCAAATCTTAGAGAAAAAACTATTTGGTGAAGGAGAGAAAAATCCAAGAATAGATGAAGTTGTAGGAGACTATATGGCTTTTGCAATAGGAGATAAAGCTTTAGAATGGGAAAATGATGGATTTATGATGGAAGCTAGACATGCTGGACTTACGAAGGAAGAAATGGAAGTACCTCTTTTTGTAATAGATACAAATAATCTATAAAAAAATACAAAAAGTACTTGATTTTTTATAAAGACTGTGTTATTATATTAGAGTACTAAATAATAGTACAGATGCTCCAGTAGCTCAGTTGGATAGAGCAACGGCCTTCTAAGCCGTGGGTCAGGAGTTCGAATCTCTTCTGGGGCACCATAAAAAAGAACCTGTAATTTTAATTACAGGTTTTTTTTTTGAGCTTATTATACAATAAAAAGCTCTCTTTGTAATATAATGTACCTAACCGTAATTTAAACATTATAACAAAGAGAGCAATAAGTATGAAAAAAATTCATACATTAGAGAGTTTAACACAAGAGACAAGTAATTTCAAGTAATATATAATAATATCATTATATATGTCATATTTTGTTGTGTATTGTATTTTTTAAATACATATGATAGTATTGTTTTAGGAGATTTTTATGAGAAAAAATAAAGAGATTAGAAAACAAGCAAGAAATACAGTAAAGAAAAATTATTTTACCCTTGTTTTTGTTTGTATTATTATGATGTTTCTTGCAGGAAACTATAATACTTCAATGACTGGAATAAAAAATATAATAAGAATGGATTTTGTTATAGAATTTAATAGTAGTTACAATCCAGACATAAGATTAGATTATTTGACAGATACTAACTCAGATATTACAAGCGATGTTTTAAATGAAATTTTTAATACAGATGATGTAGAAAAGATAAAATTTAAAGAGAGTGTTACCGGAGGAATATTTAGAACTATATTTGATGGAATAACTCATGCTGAGAGATTTGTATTTAAAATACTTAAATTTGTAATGGATTTATTTGTAAATGCTAAACAGACATTAGCTCTTAGCATAATAATTATTCTAATACAATTTTTATATGGTGTATTTGTACAAAAACCATTAAGAGTGTGTGAATCTAGAATATTTATGGAGTCAAGAATTTATTATAAGACACCATTTAAAAGAATAATTGATATAATAACATTAAAAAATTATATTAATGTTGTAAAAGCAATACTTCTTACAGATATATATCAATTCTTATGGAACTTTACTATAATAGGTGGGATAATTAAGAATTTTTCATATAGATTAGTTCCAATGATTATGGCAGAAAATCCAAATATAAAATCTAAAGAGGCGATAACTTTATCAAGAAGAATGATGAATGGGCATAAATTTCAGCTGCTTAAGTTAGATTTTTCTTTTTTGCTTTATGAAATGTTAAATATATTTTCATTTGGAATATTTGGAGTATTATTTTCAAATCCATATTACACAGCAAGTATTGTAGAGTTTTATACAGATGTTAAAAAGCAATATATAAAAGAGAAAAAAGAAAAATATGAATTATTAAATGATAAAGCGTTATTAGAAAATACTAAAAATTTTGAATGCTATCCAGGCGTTAAAAGAAGAGAGATGAAGAAAGCTGACGAGATATTTAATTATTATCAAAAGTACAGCATTACATCATTAATTTTAATGTTTTTTGCTTTTTCTTTTTTAGGATGGCTTTGGGAAGTTGGAATATATATTTTTAAATTTGGAGATTTTGTAAATAGAGGAACAATGCTTGGACCATGGCTTCCAATTTATGGTACGGGTTGTATAGTAATACTATTTTTACTTTTTTTACCTAAAAAGTATAAAAAAATAACAGATAATCCTATTTTAACATTTTTTATAGTAGTGCTTTTATGCGGTACAATAGAATATGTTACTTCTTGGTATTTAGAGTATACTCATGGAATGAGATGGTGGGATTATACAGGGTATTTTTTAAATATAAATGGTAGGGTTTGTTTTGAAGGACTTGTATTTTTTGGAATAGGTGGATGCTTATGCTTATATATAGCAGCACCATATATGCAAGGAATAATTTCTAAAATTCCAAAAAAAGTAAGAGAAGCTATGTGTGTAATATTGGTATTACTATTTTTAGCAGATTTTGTTTATTCTTCTCTAAATCCTAATATAGGTGCAGGAATAACAGATGATAATATAAAGAATATAATGATAGAAAATAAAGAATAAGGCTGAATAACTAATGTTATTCAGCTTTGTTAATTTGAGTTTGAGTATAGTCTTTTAGAGAATTAAATGTACTAATATTTTTTAACAATATAAGTATATTTATTATAATTAATAGTACTAAAACTATGTACAATATTAGTAAAACTATTCTATCTTTTTTTTTCATATATTTGCCTCCATATATTTAGTATAGCACTAAAAAAGTAATATGTACACATAAAAGTACACTAATTTTATTACAAAAACTGAATATAATAATTACAGGTGATAGTAATGGGAAAATTGAAGATTGTAATAAATAATAAAACTAAGGATAGTATTACTAGAACAATTAGAATGAGCGGAGATACATATGATAAAATAACAGCTATTGCTGAAAAGAAGGGTATTTCTTTTAATAATGTTATAAATCAATTGATTGAATATGGTCTAGATAATCTAGCTGAATAAATTGAAGTTACTTTTAGTAACTTCTTTTTTTCTTGCTAATTACATTAAAATAATATATAATCTCAATATAGTGTTAAGGGAGATAAAAATGCAACTAAATAAAGAGAAAATAAAAAACATATTAGAATATGTTATAATATTTCTAATTTTTTTTGTTGGAATAAGAAAAGGTGGATATTATAAAGAGGATAGTCTAGTTTTAGTATATATAATACAGCTTGTGTCTTTGTTACATTTAATATTTAGTGACAAAGTAAAATTAAATTATGTAGTTGGTTTAGCTTTAATGAGTCTTAGTATATCATATTTTTTACCTATCATATTTAATAATGTAGCTTCTGTATCAGGAGCATTAAATATTGCTTTAAGAATATATAGTATGTTTTTAGTATATTTGGTTGTTTTAAATTCTAAAAATAAAGAAAAATATATAAAGGCTATAATGTATATTACGTTAATTTATTGTATCTTAGCATTGGATGAAATTTCTTACAAAATATTTGAAATACCATTAAATTTTTTAGGTGGAGGATATATAGAAGAGACAACATATAGAGTGTCAAGTGTATTGCAGTATGCAAACATACTAGGGCTTTTGTGTTTACTATCTATGATTTATATATCTAATATATTAGAAAATAGAAAAAATACTAATATAAAAAAAGTAATATTAAGTATTTTATTTTTATTTTTTACTATCGTTATGCTGTTAACAGAATCAAAGATGATACTAGTACTATATATTGGATATGGTATTATATCTATAAAAAGAATGGAAAAATTATTTTATTTAATATTAAATTTAATAATAGGATTTTTTTCTGTAGCTTTAATTAAGGAAATTAGTGTTATTGTAGTTATACCAATTTTTATTATTTATGCAGGATATATATTATTACTATTTAATATAAAAACAAGAAGAAACAAATATTTATTTAGTATTTTATCATTATTACTGTTTATAGCTGTTTGTTTTGTATTTTCTAAATATTTACTAAATATTGGGATTATTTCTAGTATAAAAGAATATTTTTTAAATTTTAATAGTACAAAGCTTAGAATAATATATTATAAAGATGCATTAAAACTATTAGCTGATAATCCTTTAAATTTTGTATTTGGGCTTGGTGGTAATGCTTTTAGGACACTATACGAGACTGTGCAAACTGTGGAATACATATCACTTGAGACACATAGTTTATTTGTTCAAGTATTTCTTGAAGCGGGACTTTTAGGGATAATTTCAATTTTAATTGCAGTTGTATATTTATTTATTAAAGCCAAAAATAACTATTCAAAGTTAATGCTAGCTGTCATTATTATATTTGCATGTTTTGATATATTTTTAACATATACATTTATGCTATATATTCTAGCAATTGTAATTGCTTTTTGTGATATAAAGTGTAAAGATGTAGATGTTAAATGGAAAGTTACTAATGGAATATTATATTTAATTGTTTTTATTATATCTACATTACAAGTTGTTTCATTTTTTATAGAACCCGTTGAAGTTAATAATTTAAACGTAACACTTGAAGCACAAGAAAAGGTTATTAGAAGATGTGAAGTAGCTCTTAAATTTGATCCTTTTGATATAGAATATATTAGAAATTGTAATGTTGCATATGCATCATATTTAGAACTTTTAGATATTAAAGAAGAACTATATGGATATGATTATACTAATTTAAAATATGAAGTTATAAATAAAATATATGATAACATAGAAAAAGAGACTTTATATGAAAAAAATAATAAGTATGCTTTAGAGGATAGAATATATTATACTAATAATTATGTAGATGAATTAGTATTTTCAAACTATAAAAATGATGTAAAGCAAGGATATGAAAAATATTTAAGTGAAATGTATAATTATCTAAATATATTACTAAATGAACATAGCAAAAATGACTATGCGTTAAAAACATATTCTATACTTGGAAACAGTATATATGATAACTATTCATACATTAATTTGACAATTAATAGTGATGAAGTATATAATATCTTAAATAGCATAAAAGAAAACATAAATATACGCTTGTAATTTGAATGTTTTTATGTTATAATAATCGAGTAAAGATGACAATGGATAATAGGAGGAATACAATATGATGGGATGGATAGACTGGACATTAGCAATAGCAACAATAATAGTAGGATTAATTCTTACAATAGTTGTAATGTTACAATCAAGTAAAGATCAACAATCAGCTATTACTGGAAATAATACATTTTATGGTGCAAATAAATCAAAGACTTTAGATGGAATCTTATCTAAATATACTGTTGTTTTAGCTATAATTTTTGCTATTTTATGCTTTGCTACAACTTTTTCAATAATTAAATAGGAAAGAAGAAAATGAACGAAAAAAAGATAGTTAATAAAAAACAGAAAGATAAATATACTACAAGGAAGGAAGTATTAACTTCCTTCTTTTTAAGTAGTGATTATAAGCTTGTAACGAAAAAGCAAATAATAGCTTTATTTTCTATACCTAAAAGTGATATAAAACAACTTGATAAGATATTGCAAGAATTAGAAGATACTGGTATAGTGTATTTAGATGATAGTAAAAGATATGTACCATATAGTAAATCAAATTTAATAAAATGTAAGTATCAGGCAAAAAGCTCTTCTTTTGGATTTGGAATAGTAGAAGAGGGAGAAGATTTATATATATCCCGTAAGAATCTAAATGGAGCAATGAATGATGATGATATATTAGCTGAAGTAATTAATACAACAGGAAGAACTAGAGAAGGTAAAGTTGTAAGAATATTAAAAAGGAATACTACTTCTGTAATAGGAAGATTTTCTAAATCTAAAAATTTCGGATTTGTACTTCCTATAGATGATTCTATAGAAGACGTATATATATCTAAGAAAAATTCTCAAAATTATAAAGACGGGCAAGTAGTAGAAGTTGTAATTACAAAATATCCAACCGAAAGTACTAAAGCAGAAGGCAAAATAGAGAGAATAATAGGAGATTCAAAAGACTCACATATAGATGCTAAATCATTATATATATCATATGGATTAGATAAAATGGAAAAGTTTAGTCCGCTCATTGAAGAAGAATTAAAAAGTATACCTAGTATAGTTTTAAATGATGAGAAAGTTGGTAGAAAAGATAGAACTGGTGATACTGTATTTACAATTGACTCATCAGATGCTAAAGATTTAGATGATGCTGTAAGTGTAAAAAAGGTAAAAAATAATTATTTACTTTCAGTATATATTGCAGATGTAAGTCATTATGTTAAAGAAAAAACAGAATTAAATAAAGAGGCAATAGCAAGAGGAACTAGTATTTATATACCAGGAAAAGTCATACCAATGCTTCCAAAAGAGTTATCTAATGGTATTTGTAGTTTAAATGAAGGACAAGAACGTTTGGCACTTGCTGTTGATATGCTGATATCCAATACAGGAGAGGTATTAAATTCAGATGTATTTAAAGCAGTTATAAAAGTAGACAAAAAAATGTCATATGATAAAGTATATAAAGTTATTTCTAATCAAATGGATGAAAGTTTAGAAAAAGAATATGGAATGTATAAAGATGACTTGCTTTTAATGGAAGAATTGGCTAAAATATTAAATGAAAAGAGAAAAAAAGAAGGATGTATTAATTTTAATATTCCAGAAACTCATATTGTAATTGATGATAATGGTGATGTAGTAAATGTAGAGCCTTATCCAATAACTTTTGCAAATCAAATAATAGAAGAATTTATGCTTGTAACTAATATGACTGTTGCAGAAAAATACTTCTTTTTAGAAATTCCTTTTATTTATCGTATACATGAAAAACCAGATGAAGAAAAACTAAGGGATTTAAATTTAATTTTATCAAATTACAATTTGAGAGTTAAAGGAATAAAAGATGTTCATCCTAAAGCATTATCAGATATATTAGATAGTATTGAAAACGAAAGAGATAAGGATATTATTTCTAATTACATGTTAAGATCACTTAAGCTTGCAAAATATAGTAGTGAGTGTTTAGGACATTTTGGATTAAATGCTAAATATTATTGTCATTTTACTTCACCAATTAGAAGATATCCAGATTTGTTTATCCATAGAATTATCTCAAAATCAATTGAGAATAATTTAATGTTTAAAGAAAATGAATTATCTAAATATGAAAAGCAAGCAGAGATATACTCTAAAACTTCCTCTGAAATGGAAAAAAATGCAACAAAGATTGAAAGAGATTTTGATAGTTTATATTCTACAATTTACATGAAACAATTTATTGGAGAAGAATTTGACGCAATAATAAGTTCTATTACATCTTTTGGTATGTTTATTAGATTAGAAAATACAATTGAAGGCTTTGTGGCTTTTAACGATATTCCAGATGATTATTATATATATGATGAATCTAAAAGAATTCTAATTGGAAAAAATACGTCTAATACATATAGAATTGGTGATAGTGTAAAAGTAAAATTAATAAAGTCTGATGTTTTAACAAAACAGATTGATTTTAAAGTAGTATAAAGAGGTGATATGATTGGAAAATAAAGTACAAAATTCCAACAAAACAAGTAAAAAACAAAAGAATTTTAAAATTAATATGAAATCTAAAGAAGATGTTAAGCTACAATTACTGGATTTTTATAATCAAAAATTAAGAAAGCTACATATTATTATTTTAATTATAATGATTATATTATATGCAATTTTCTTTTTTACAACATTCTCGTCAGTAAGATCTGGAGCATATACAGTTGCAGAAGGAACTGTAGCATCTGGATTTGTAGAAAATATTAAGCAAACATTATTATTAGATTTAGTAATTATAATTGCAGGAATAACACCATATTTTTATTTATCAATTATTGGTATTGCACAGTCTCTTGCTTTAGTTAATACTTTAGCTATTAGATATGCTTTAGGTGCAAGCTTTATGCCCACATTATTTATTGGTGGACTTATACAAATAATTGCAGTTGCACTATGTATTGCTGTTGGATTATATTACTGTAGATTATCTACTAAAAAGACAAAATATTATCATCATTCAGATTTTGGACTTGATGATCTAAAGATGCAAGTTTATGAGATAAGACAAGATAAGAAAAAAATTGATGAGATAAATAAGAAAAAAGAAGAGAAGGCTAAGAAGATACAAGATAGTAATGTGAAAATACCTTATATGAATTTTGCATTAGTTTTTGTGGTTTGTTTTGTTATTCAGGTTGTTGGAATTTTAATATCAATGATATAAGGAGGAATAATGAGAACACGATTTAATCCTAAGGCTATTGAGCAAATGAATTTGTTTGATAGATATATAAAGGATAAAGAGGCAATACAAAGTATATTGGCAAATAACAAAGGTAAAAAGATATACTTAGAAATTGGAATGGGAAAAGGAGATTTTATTACACAACTCTCACAGTTAGATAAAGATAATATATATATTGGTGTTGAAGTATCACCGCCAGTTTTAGCATTAGCCGTAAAAAAGTTACAAAGATATGAGGAAGAAAATAATATAAGACTTAATAATTTATATTTTATGTCTTTTGATGCAATAAAGCTGTCAGATATATTTTATGAGGGGCAAATAGAGAAGATATATTTAAATTTTAGTGATCCATGGCCTAAGAAAAAACATGCCAAAAGAAGATTAACTAATGAGAAATTTTTAGAGCAATATAAAAAAGTACTTAAAAAACATGGTCAAATAGAATTTAAGACAGATAATAGAGAGCTTTTTGAATATAGTCTTGTTAGTATGCAAAACTTTGGACTTAAATTTATAGAGGTATATTTGGATTTACACAAGACAGACATTTTTAATATTCAAACAGAATACGAGAAAAAATTCTCTCCATTTGGTCCAATTTATAAAATAGTTGTGGAATACTAGGTATTTTTCACAAAATTTTGCATAAAATATTGACAAATAAAGAAAAAGATATTATAATGGAAAAGTACCTGAATGGTGGATATAGTTCAGTTGGTAGAGCGCCAGTTTGTGGCACTGGATGTCGTGGGTTCAAGTCCCACTATTCACCCCAGTACTTTTATATATATTGGGCTGTCGCCAAGCGGTAAGGCACTAGACTTTGACTCTAGCATGCGCTGGTTCGAATCCAGCCAGCCCAGCCAGAAAATAATAGTGTTATTTTTTAAAAGAAAGAAAATCCTTGAAATAAAAGGGTTTTCTTTCTTTTTTTAATAAGACTATATTTAGTTTCAAACAAAATAGTAATAACAGAAGATGATAAAAATACAATTAATTATAAATTTATAATACAAAATATTTTTGGAAAAAATTCACAAATAGAGTATATGACAAGAATAAACGAAATAAATAACTGCGTTATAAATTTAATGGTTAATGGAAAATGTATAGCCGAAGGTACTGATGAAAACAGAGATAAAGCAAGGCAAAAAGTAGCAAGAGAAACTTGCTTAAAATATATGAAGTGATGTTTTAACATCACTTTTTTCTGTTTATAGAAAACCTCTAGCTATGCTGATGGAAATTTATTATGCTCCAAAACTTATGTATGAGGGTAAAGTGCTATAATGAATGAAGTCGAGTTTTAGAGTACTTTAAACTTAGATTAGTATAAAGTATTTTTATTGTATATATTTTTTATTACTTTATTAATTTCTTGCAATCAAAATTCTTTAATGATATTATAATTAAGTAAATTGATTAAATTATTTTGATATATTTTATAGTTAATTAATGGGAGGAAATATGAGTAAACTAAAAAATGCTATTATAGATGAAATAGAAGACTATAAGATATTGCTAAAAAATGTACCAACATTAACTATGATATTTTTTGTCCTATCTGTTATATATATGAATATATTTGCAGGCAAAGAATTGCTAAATATAGAATATCTTGCTCTTGATTGTGGGTTTCTTCTTTCATGGATTAGTTTTTTATGTATGGACATGCTTACTAAAAGATTTGGAGCTAAAGCTGCAATTAAACTTTCATTGCTAGCATTAATAATAAATCTAGTATCATGTGTAATATTTTATTTTATGTCGAATATAGGTAATAATTGGGCGGCTTTTTATACATATAATAATGATATTGCAAATGTAGCGCTAAATGATACTTTTAGCGGAACGTGGTATGTACTTTTAGGATCTACAATTGCAATGGCTGTGGCTTCTATTGTCAATGCAATTATTAATCAGGCAATAGGAACTTTGCTAAAAAAGAATAATTTTTTTTCATATGCTATGAGATCATATATATCAACTGCCTTGGGTCAATTTGTAGATAATTTCATATTTTCAATAATTGTATCAGTAACTTTTTTTGGTTGGAATATCACACAAGTTATTCTTTGCTCAATAACAGGAGCTTTAGCAGAATTATTAGCTGAGGTTGTATTTTCATCTATAGGATATAAAGTTTGTAAAAATTGGGAAGAAAGTGGAGTAGGTAAACAATATTTAGATTATTTAGAAAGGAAAAGTGAGAAAAATGAGAGTATTAGTAACAGGAACATCAAGTGGAATAGGAAAAGCAATAGCAAATAAGTTTATTTTAAATGGGCATGAAGTTATAGGAATGGATATAAAAGATTCTACTATTAAAAATGATTTGTATACGCATATAAAAAAAGATATATGTTCTAAGAATTTGCCAGATATTTCAGATGTAGATATACTTGTAAATAATGCAGGAGTTCAAAATACAGAAAATGATATAGACGTTAATTTAAAGGGAACTATTAATATTACGGAAAAATATGGAATACAAGAGAGGATAAAATCTATTGTTTTTATTGCTTCTGCAAGTGCATCAACGGGTGCTGAATTTCCAGAATATGCAGCAAGTAAAGGAGGAATGGTTACATACATGAAAAATGTAGCTTTAAGAATTGCTAAGTATAATGCAACTTCTAACAGTGTATCTGCAGGGGGTGTTATAACACCTCTAAATAATCATATTATTGAAGATCCTAAATTGTGGAAAGATGTTTTAAATGAAACTTTACTTAATAAATGGGCTAGTGCAGAGGAAATAGCAGAATTTGTATACTTTCTTTCTGTTAATAATAAAAGTATGACTGGTCAGGATTTATTAATTGATAACGGCGAAGCTTTAAAATCTAATTTTATTTGGTAAAATAAAAAAATAAATACTTAGTAATAAAATTTATATCATAAATGAAATAAGGAGATGTGTACTCGATACATATCTCTATTTTGGAAAATACATTATATAAAAAATTTGCGCCTAAATTATATCAAAAAAATTTTATTAAAAAAACATTATATATTTAACTTTATATTGATTATTTTTTGTATATTATGCTAACATAATTATATGAAAATGGGAGGAATATATATGGAAAAATCAAAAAGAAAGTCAATAATAACAGTTATAATAATTATATTATTTGTTATTTTAGTATGTGTAGGAACATTTTTTGTTGTTACAAGTCTATATGAGAAAAAATTAGAAGAACAAAAGCAAAAAGAAATAGAAGAAAATAGAATTTCAACTGAACCACTTTACACATTAGAAGATTATCCAAAAGTTGACGCATCTTTAGCTACACAACCACTTACAAATGCATTTATTAAAAACTTTACAGGAATAGATGTAGATGAATCAACACTTGAATATACTAATACTCATCCAGCATACGTTAAGTTAATAAATGATGAAGTGGACTTAATTGTTGTTACAGAGCCTTCAGAAGAAGAACTAGAGCTTGCAGCAGAAAATGGGGTTGAGTTAGAGGTTATTCCTGTTGTAAAAGAAGGATTTGTATTTTATGTTAATGCTTCAAATCCAGTAGATAATTTAACTCAAGAACAAGTTCAATCAATTTATTCTGGTGAAATTACAAATTGGAAAGATGTTGGTGGAAATGATGAAGAGATAGTTCCTTATCAAAGACCTGTAAATTCAGGAAGTCAAACAGGAATGTTATCACTAGTTATGAAAGATAAAACATTAATGGAACCTAAGAAAGAAAATCTATTACAAACAATGGCTCAAATTATTAATTATGTTTCATCATATGATAATGGAAAAGATTCAATAGGATATTCATACTATTATTATGCTACAACAATGTTTCAAACAATAGATAGTGATGTAGCTAGTAATATAAAGCTATTATCTATAGATGGGGTAGAACCAAATGTGCAAACAATAAAAGATGGTACTTATCCATATACAACAGCATACTATATTGTTATAAATAAAGCAGATGGAGAAGATAGCCCAGCAAGAAAGCTAGCAAATGAAATGTTATCTAATAGAGGACAAAAGGTAGCTTTAGATACAGGATATGTTCCAGTTAAGTAGGTGATTATATGGAAGACGAAAGAAAGAGAACGGGAAGTAAAGGAAAGCAAGAAAAAAAGGGTATAGAACAGTCAAATACTGTTGAACTTGATATAATAAAAGAAGAAAAAATAACAGATAATAGAGAAGAAAATAAAGATGATATAAAAAAAGAAGAACCTAAAAAAGAAATTAATATTGAATCAAAAACTAACAAGGAGATAAAAAACAAAAAAAGAAAAATTAAATTAACAAAACAAAGTGTAGCAGTTATAATAATTATACTTGCTTGTATAGTTATAACAGTATGTTTAATTGTACTGCAAATTAGAAAGTTAAATGAAGAATATAATAATGATGATAAAGTATCAGAAGTATTTGAAGATGAAAATAAAAAAGAAGATCCAGATTTACAATATGTAGTAGGAGAAAATGATACTTTAGATTATAATGATTTGAGCTATGAAACAGTATATGTAATTGACGGTGTTGAAACAACAGATAGAAATGTATATCAAAGTACATCTGTTAATGCAACAAGTGTATATTCATATATAAGAATATCTGGCTTAAAAGATAAAAATATTGAAAATAAAATTAATGAAGAAATAAAAAATGCTGTATATAGTTTCGCTATAACTACTTCTGAAGGAAAAAGTAATTCTAATGCAAATATTGTGGGAAACTTTAATAATATTTTATCTATAGCTGTTATAGCAAGAGATAATGCTTATGCAATAACTAAAGGATTAAATTTTGATTTGAATACAGGTGAAAAATTTTCTTTTGAAGATGTATTTACAAAGTCTGCACCAATAGTTAGTATTTTAACTAGTGCATATAATAAGAATTTAGCATGGGATATAGATTTGTCTTCAGAAGGATTAACAGATGAAGAATATTTTGCCAAAAGAGCAGAGCTATATAATATGAATAATAGGGATACTTCTGAATATGAAGATTCAATATTTACTGTATCAAAATGGTATGATAATAATAAAGGAAATATTGAATTTACAGTTTCACCTACAGCACTTAGAATATATAATGTAGATATTAAGGATAATAATTATACACTTACAATTCCTTTATATGAAAATAATTATTGTGTGGCAATATATAAAAGATTTAAAGGTGAAAATTTATTTACTAGTGATATAAATGGTGAAGGTTATATTCCATTTTCTATGCCTATGAGTCATTATTCTGGTTGTGCAAAAGATAGAGCATTAGATTATGGAATGAAATCAGATAATTTATTTGTAGATTTTTGTATTTCAAGTTATACAATAATACCAGAAAGTGATGCTACTAAAAAAATTTATGATTCACTTAAGGTCTTTGAACAAAACATAATATTAGAAGAAACAAAAAAGGCAAATTCTAATCTTTCAAAAGGATATATAGTTCAAGGAACTATGTCTGTATATGATCGTACCAATAGCGTTAATAGTTATGATTATAGAGTAGATGGATATACAATCCCATATTATATGGGACAAATATATACAGATTGTGTAGAAATAGATATAAATGATTTTAAAAATTTAAATGAATTACTGGCTAAAGCAGCATTAACACCTACAGCTTCGGCAGATCCAGTTACAGTAAGATCAAGATTACGTATAGAAAATCAAGCTGATATTGGATATGGAGAAAGTAAATATTATTACTTTGATGCAGAAGGAAATTATTTAGGTGATGATATTGGAGTTGTAAAGGACACTAATAAGAGTAATTATAATCCAAGTTAAACATTATTTTAAAAGAAGATGAAATTTAAATTTCATCTTCTTTTATATATATAAATTTATATAAAATCTATTGATTTAGAGTATATTAAAGGTGTATAAAATAATAAAGGAAAATATAGGAGGTAATTTTATGAATGATTTAAAAAATAAAAAATCTTTAGTTATATATTTTTCACATAATGGTGAAAATTATATGGCAGATGGTATTAGAAATATAGATAAGGGAAATACAGAAATTATTGCAGAATATATAAAGGATATAATTGGTGCAGATCTTTTTAAAGTTGAGTCAGAAAAAGAATATCCATACAATTATCGTGAATGTTGTAATGTGGCAAGAGATGAGCTAAAAAATGGTGCAAGACCTAAATTAAAAGAAGAGCTAAAATCAGTTGATAATTATGATGTAATATATATAGGCTATCCGATATGGTACGGAACAATGCCTATGCCTTTATTTACTCAACTAGAAAAACTAGATTTTAATGGAAAAATCATTAGACCGTTTGCTACACATGAAGGTTCTGGTATAGCAAATAGTCAAAGAGATATTAAAAATATATGCAAAGGTGCGATAGTTTTAGATGGAATTGCTATTAGAGGAAGTAATGTATATAACGCAAAAGAGGAAATAGAAAATTGGTTATAGGTGTATTTAATTAAATTTTTTATTTTATATATTTAATAATTTATGTTTATTTTTATTTTTTTTAATGATATAATTATAGCGAAAGGTGGATGATATAAATGAAAGACGAATTAAAAAATGTTTTACTAATGGGACTAGGTGCTATTTCTTTAACAGGAGAAAAAGCAAATGAATTAAAAAAAGAACTACTAGAAAAAGGAGAAGCTTTGTATAAAGAAGGAAGCATAAAAAATGAAGAGTTAAAGAGAGAAATAAAAGATAAAATAAAAGAAAATGTTACAGTTGAAGTTGCGCCAACTAGTAAAGAAGATATTGCTGAGATAATAAAAAATATGAGTGATGAAGATAAGAAAGAATTAGAGAAACTTTTAAAAACAAAAGAGGATAAAAAAGAAGAATAATTTTAAATTATAAAGGTTGATATTGATTATGAAGGAAAAAGAAAGACTAAAAGAAATTATATCTATACTAAAAGATAGTAATATTTTGTCTGGTATTACACCAGATAAAGTTTATGATGTGATTTCAAAATTAGGCCCTACATTTATAAAAATGGGGCAGATTATTTCTAACAGATACGATATCCTACCAAAAGAGTACTGTGATGTTTTAGCTAAACTTAGATCTGATGTTAACCCTATGAGTTTTATAGATGTAAAGGAAATACTTGAAGAGGAATATGGAAATATTTATGATATATTTTTATCTATAGATCAAGAATGTTTAGGTTCCGCATCGATTGCCCAAGTACATAGGGCAAAACTAAAAAATGGTGAAGATGTAGTTATTAAAGTTCAAAGAAATAATATATATGAAACAATGTCCTTAGATGTTAAGCTTCTTAAGAAGGCAATAAGCATTTTACATTTAAATAGTATAATAAAAGTTATAAATTTAGATGAAGTAATAGATGAAATGTTTAACTTAGCAAAAGAGGAAATGAACTTTGAAATTGAAGCAAGTCATTTAGAAGAATTTAGAGAAAATAATAAAGAAATAAATTATGTAGATGCCCCTTTTGTATATAAAAATTTAGTTACAAAACGTACATTGGTAATGGAATATATTGATGGAATAAAGTTAGATGAGATAGATAAATTAAAAGAAAATGGATATGATTTAAAAGAAATAGGTTTAAAGCTTGCAAATAATTATATAAAACAAGCTGTTGATGATGGTTTTTATCATGCTGATCCGCATCCAGATAATATTGTAATAAGAGAAGGAAAAATAATCTTTTTAGATCTTGGAATGATGGGAAGACTAAGTACAAGAAATAGGTCATTACTTAAAGATTGCATGAAAGCTATAGTAAAAGATGATGTATATGAAGTTGAAAGGGTGCTTCTTAATATGTCAACATCATATGGTGACATAGATCATACCAAACTTAGAGCAGATATACAAAAAATTATAGATAAGAGTGCGGATATGAATTTAAAAGATATAGATATTCTTGAGTTTATAAATAGTATGTTTGCAATGTTAAAAGAAAATAAGATTAAGCTTAATAGGAATATTACTATGCTAATTAGAGGTATAGGTGTAATTGAAGGAACATTAGGATTAATATCACCAGATATAAGTCTTTTTGTTGTTCTTACAAATAAAATAAAAGAAGAAAGTTTATCTGAAATCTTATCTAAAGAGGCACTAATAAAAACTAGTAGAAATATAATTAATGCTTCAAATACACTACCTAAAATTCCAAATGAACTATTAAATTTAATATCAGATATAAATAAAGGTGAAACCAAGTTTGATATAGAAATGAGTAATTCAGGAAAGCAAATAGATAAACTAGAGGTGATGTTACATCAACTTGTAGTTGGAATACTTGATGCTGCATTATTACTTGGTGCAAGTATGGTAAATAATGTGATTTTGAGAAATATATATATTATACTCGCAGCTATACTTACTATTTGGTTAGTTTTTAGAATGATTATAGACAGAATACACAAAGGATTATAAAAGGAGAGAAATCTCCTTTTTTACATTGGGAAAGTTGAAATTATTTTTATGAAAATATATAATATATAGAAAATGGAGGATGACATGAGTAGAAAGAATATAATTTTAGCGTCTTCTGCAATTATACTTTTTTTAATACTTGCTTTTTTTATAAAAGCAGATCAGTTATATGGCTTTGAGTCATGGGTATATGCTGAAGCTACAGAACATATGTCGGATTTTTTAACAGCAGTACTTGTTTTTATAACTAATATAGGTGGACCAATAGGGGTAATGTGTGTATGTGCAATTATTTATATTGTACCAAAGCTAAGAAATAGAGTAGCAATTCCAGTAAGTATTGCAGTTGTTAGTTCTTTAGTATTAAATACAATTTTAAAAGCTATATTTGCAAGAGAAAGACCAAATATATTAAGACTTGTTTCAGAAAATTACTATAGTTTTCCATCTGGTCATGCTATGGTAAATATGGCTTTATATTCTATTTTGATAATTTATGCATATAAGTTAGTTAAGAATAGAAAAATTAGATATGTAATATACACAATATTAACAGCACTAATATTAGTAATTGGATTTACTAGAATATATCTTGGTGTTCATTATGCTGGAGATATTATTGGTGGATGGTTAATGGGATTTGCTGTATCTTTAATTGTTTATATGATAATGAAAAAGAGCACAATAACAGATTATGAAAAGAAAAATTTAAAAAAACAGAACAGTTTGTAGTTCTGTTTTTTTATATAGTTATTGCATAAATAATATAATTGTGTTAAAATAAATATTAGTCGTTGGGCTATCGCCAAGTGGTAAGGCATCGGACTCTGACCCCGACATGCGCTGGTTCGAATCCAGCTAGCCCAGCCATACATAACGGCGCATCTGAGCCGTTTTTTAATATATCGAAGTATATGTCGACATGATCTTCATAAACTTCGACTTTTTTTATATACTAGGAAATTTCTTTTCCTAGTATAGAACAAGATGTTCATCAGAAAAATAAAAAGGACATGAAAAAGGAGCATACGAAAAGTATACAGAAAAAAAGTATAATATTTTTTTGCGGAAACAATTTAATTTACTTGAGAACTTAAATAAAATATGTTAAACTAAAAGTATCTTAGAAATCAGAGGAGATTGCTAAGATGTTGTACTTTTGAAGCGGGTACAACGTATTGAAATTTTAAATAGTTTCCGCAAGTGCATTTTAAAGGGTTGCACTTGAAATGGAAGAAAAGCTTATCCAACCATTTAAGAGGCTGGGTAAGTTTTTCTTTTACCCTTTTAAGAATATTAGTTTTAGATTTTTTCATAGCATAAAGGCCATAATATCTAATCATATGAAAACCTTTTTCTGGAATATGAATAATAAATTTTTTGAAAAAATCAAATACATGTAGTTTTTCTTCAATTCTTTGGTTATCTTCATGTCTGTCATAATAAAAAGAAACGAAATCGCCATCATAAGATAAAATACGAGACTCAGCCATAGCAGGTCTACCAGTATAGCGAGTAATATATTTTAAAATGGAGGAAACATTAGAAACTGTTTTTTTAGGAGCATGAACATAAAAACCTTTACCGTTCTCTTTGTAAAGGTTAGATTTAATTTTTTTAAAGTCAGCAGAGAGAATTATTTTAGATAAATTATAGAGTAGTTTTGTCATAAATCTTTTACGAAGCATATCAAAAGGAAAAAAATCGAAAGATTTCCAATGTGTAATGCGTCCCATAGCTCCTTCAGTAACAATCATGTGAATATGAGGATTCCATTTTAAATCACGACCAAAAGTATGAAGAGTGCATACAATACCAGGAATAAAAGAATCCATTTTAGAAATTCCCTTAAACCAAGAAAGTATAGTAAAGGAAGCAGCATCAAATAGATCATTTAGTAAAGACCTATCTTTTTGAAAAAAAGGCCAAAGAGAAGAAGGAATAGTAAAAGTAATATGTCTATGAGGACAATCGATACATCTAGAAGGCATGAGGTTAGAACGGTTGATACAGGAATTCACACCACAAGAAGGGTAAAAGCGAGATTTGCAAGTAAAAGGAACATAGGCATAGTTACCACAAACATTACAATCATAAACAGAGTAACCAGAGGATATTGAGCCACAAAGAAGAAATTTAGAAATTTCTTCTTTAACAACAAAACGAACATTGGGAGTAGAAGCTAAAAATGCATCCCAATGATCTTTAAAAATATCTTGAATAATATGATTTCTATGACCAATGATATGAGATTGTTCATCTAAAATATTATCTAAAAAATTCATAAAATACCTCAATAAAATTATATAATTAATATAAAAATAAGTCTACCTTCAATAAAAAAGATAGAGTTAAAATTTAAGGCACGAAGTGCGAGTGAATTTTTAATTCACTTTTCTTGTTTAAAATATAATTAAATGAGCTTATAAGAAATAATTAATTAATTATAGCTCATAATTTAAAATAGAATTTTACTTTTAAAATGTAAATAAAAATTACTTTTTAATCCAATTTTGTCAAGTATATTGTATTTTTTTTATATCTATGGCATAATATTTGGTAATATACTTGTAATAAAAAGGTAATAAAAAAGCATAAATTTTTATAAAATATATTGAAAAAAATGTTAAAAAATGTATAATAATGATACACTATATGTGTGAATTAATATCACTTTTTATATATTGATTGAAAAATTATGTAAAATATGATATAATAAAATATGAATATTAAGAGGAAGGTTATGAAAGAAACACTTACTTTATATCATGGTACTTTTTTAAAACATGTTTCAAATATAATTAAAGATAATTATCATATAACGAATTCTAAAAATTGGATGGGAAGAGGTGCTTACTTTTTTTTAGAAGATATATTTGCTTTTACTTGGTGTGTTGATTTATATAAAAACGAAATATCATCAAATTTTAATAAAGATGACTTTATTAATAATATGGCAATTTTAGAGAATAGTATAGAGATAGATAGTGAAAGGTTACTTGACTTGACATATTTTAAAGGTCAAGAGATAATTGATATTGCATATAAAAAATTATTATCTAGCAAAAAATATAAACTAAAACTTGAAAATGCAAGTTCTAATGAAAAAATGGCAATAATTATAGAATTTCTTTTTGAAAAAGTAGGATTTAAAAGTAACTATGATGCAGTAAAACAAATATATAGATTGCATACTAGAAATTATAAAGATATTTTTGGTAATAGGGAAAGAGGAATACCACAATATCAAATTTGTATTAAAAATAATAATATAATAAAAAGTATCAGTATATTTAAGTATGATGATAAAATAGATTCTTATAGAGAAAGGTGGAAAAATATGATAAATGATACCACTTTTCAGAAAATAGGTGAGTATACTTTAGATGAGTATATGTATTTAGATAGTAATTTATAATATTTTAATAAGGAGGAATAATATTATGAATATTGAAGAAAGATTTAAAAGAGATGTAGAGTTGATTAATAAATATTTTGATAATGTTTCTCAGGAGCAATTAAATAAAGATTTAGAGTGTTGTGGCATAAATTATATTGGAAAAGAGCTTTTTGGAAAAGTAACTTTTAAAATTGATACTGTTTATAATTTTATTAATTTATATAATTCACAATTAGTATCTAATTATAATAAATATGATATAAATAAGGAGGAATTTAAAAGATGCAAAATAATGAATCAAAATCAAATACTTGCAGCTTAACATTTAAAAAATATTTTGTTGATTATGTAGAATTTAAAAGAAATGAAAATTATATATCAAATGGTAAAGTAGAAATTGAATTAGGAATGGCACATAATATAGAAATGTTTGATGAAACCACTGCTAAAGTAATGTTGGCAGTTAATATCTTTAATGAATCAGAAAAAAAAAATAAGCCTTTTGAGATGAAATTAGCTATATCTGGTATATTTCAGATTTCTGAGGCTAATGAAATTAATAAAAAAATAATAGAGCAAAATACTTTATCAATATTATTTCCATATGCTAGAGCTATAGTTAGTACTTATACAGCAAATTCAGGTGTTCCAGCCTTAGTTTTACCACCTATAAATATATTAGAATATTTAAAGAATAATCAAGAGCAGAAATAAAATCTGCTCTTATTTTTTATTTATAGTATAATATATAAGTTGTTAAAATTAATTACCTGATTATGAAATTTATATTGAGTAAAAGTTGAAATATAAATAGTATATAAATATGATATAAATGTAAAAAAATATTACATTTTTTGATAAAAATATTGCTTTTTTGCAAAATATGATATATTATTCTTATAGAGGTATAATTATCTTAGGGGGGATTTATATGTATCAAGATTGGATAAGTACATATGACAAAGCTGTTGAAAATGAGAAGTCTAAAGATAAAGAAACCGAATCTGATAACTAGATTCGGTTTGATTTCTTTTTTAATAATTTTTTAATTTCTGTTTTAGATTTATTTTCTAATTTTAATATTTTTTTTCTTGTCTTGAAAAGTTTTTTTTCATCGGATTTCCTAAATTGTATCCATAATTTATATACATTTATTATATTAGTATAGTATGTATCGATATTGTCACCATTTAGGCTTGATATATAAATATGCAAAATATGTATAGTTCTTAAAAAAATTTGATGTAATGATTGGTAAATATACTTTGAATCGGCAGCAGAAGAAGTGATATCCATGCAAAGATATTCCAGTTCATTTAAAGAATTTTCTATTAAAGCAGTAAATTTACTTGGAAATTCTTTAATTTCACTTTCTTCGTAATGGTTTTTTAGAAAATTTTTATATTTTTCTTGGACAATTGAACTATTTATTACTTCTTTATAATCTTTTATTATTAATTCTGTTTGATCTCCAAAAATTTCTGAAAGTTCAAAAAGATTAAAGTCTTCTAATGTATTCATGTTTATTGATAAAGAATGTTTTTTTATAAATTCTTCATCTGATAATACAGATGATATTATTGCTAGGTCTTTGAGTAATCCAGAAGAGAATCTTTTGGCTATTAATGATGCTTTTTCCTGCTGTTTTTCTTTCCTTGATTTGTCATATTGAAACATTGCCCACATTGCAGTTATGAGTATTATAACTACACCTAAAAATGTATATATATTATCTAATGATATACCTTTAATTAAAATTAATTGATCAGTTATAGTATTGTTTTCAAGCACGTTAACTAATGAAAATAAAGGTTCATGTATATTTAAATAAATTAAATAAACTAATGAGATCACTACCAATGATAATATAATTAATAATATTGTATATCTTAATTTATGTTCTAAGAAATTATCTAATAAAGTTATTAATGGCGAAAAGAAAGATTTTAATTTTTGCTTTATATTATTTATCTTATCTTTTACTATATTTTTTACTTCTTTTATTAATTTATCTATTAAACCTTCGTTCACACATATCACCTAGCACAATTATACTAACCTTATCTTGTTAAGTCAAGAAAAAAGGAAAAAAATGTCAATGAGAAAATATAAAGTGTAACACACTACACCTTGTCAAAAAATATCGTAACTCATTACGGAATTTTTATAATTCTTTTAAATAAATATGCGCCATTTTAAAAGGTTACGTTCTAGCCCAGCCAAATATAAAATCACTAGATTATTAAAAATATTCTAGTGATTTATTTTTATGGTTTGCACACTTTACATGGCTCTCTACCTTGATTCATAGCTTCTTGCAGAGTTATTTCGTATTTATTTCCCCTTAATGTTCCGCAAGTATACCTATGGTATTTAGTTCCTGTTTCACCGATCCATACTGTTTCTTCATTAGTGTTTTGTGTGTTTGATTCAGTATAATTATTTGTATTTGAGATATTATAATTTTCATTTGAGCTAGAAGTATAATAATATTGGCTTTCTTTATTATTATTTTCTGATTGCTCAATATTTGTATCTTCTGATTGAGTTATAATATCAATTTTTTCTTCTTCTAAAGTTGCTAAAATATTTTGATCTGATGATAAAGATATCTTGTCATTTTCTATTTGTTTTATATCTAGAGTTATTGAGTTAATAGTTGCTTTTAAGTTACTATTAAATAGTGCAGTGAAAACACATGAGATAAAAAATAATATAGAAAAGCAAATAGCACCAAGCATTATAGTCTTATCTGTTTTAGACATTTTACTTAAATCTAAAATAATTTTGTTTTTAATTTTTTCAATCATATATATACCTTCTTTTAATTTCTACAATAATTTTATAATATTATATAAAAAAATACAAACTATTTTATAATATTAACATTATTTTTATGAATTTTAACTTTTAGTGATAAACAAGTATGATTGAAATTATATATATATTATGATAAAATACCTGTATAAGTTAGGAGGTATATTATGAAAAATATACTAGATATAGCAAGGGAGCTTAACATTTCAGAAGACTATATAGAGTGTTTTGGAAAATATAAAGCTAAAATTTCAGAAAATTTTTTTGATTTAGTTGAAAATAAAAAAAATGGGAAGCTAATTCTTATGACATCAATTAATCCCACACCATTTGGAGAGGGAAAGACAACGCAGTCTATTGGACTTACAATGGGATTAAATAAAATGGGAAAAAACAGTATAGTGGTATTAAGAGAGCCATCTTTGGGTCCTGTATTTGGAATAAAAGGTGGAGCAATTGGTGGAGGAAAAGCCACTGTTGAGCCACATGAAGATATCAATCTTCATTTTACTGGAGATTTTCATGCGATAACATCAGCAAATAATTTATTATGTTCAGTAATAGATAATCATATATTTAATGGTAATGAATTAAATATTGATCAAAACAGTATAGTTATAAAAAGAGCAATAGATATGAATGATAGATCTTTAAGGGATATAACTATTAATGGTAAAAAAGTATCATACAATACTGGATTTGAAATAACAGCGGCATGTGAGATAATGGCAATATGTTGTCTTGCAAATGATAAGGAAAATTTAAGAGAAATGCTTGGAAACATTTTAGTTGCATATGATATAAATGGTAAACCAGTTTATGCGAAGCAACTAGAAGTCGTTGGTGCAATGATGGCACTGCTTAAAGATGTTTTAAAACCTAATTTAGTTCAGACCGTTGAGGAGACACCTTGTATTGTACATCTAGGACCATTTGCAAATATTGCACATGGCTGTAATTCTGTAGTAGCAACTAAACTTGGTTTAAAACTTGCAGACTACTGTATTGTTGAAGCTGGTTTTGGATCTGATCTAGGTGCAGAAAAATTTATGGATATAAAATGTCAAAAAGCAGGATTAATACCAGATTTAAGTATTATTGTGGCGACTGTTAAAGCATTAAAATATAATGGATATATGCCAGTTGAAGATATTACTAAAAAGAATATGGAATATTTAAAAAAAGGTATAGTAAATCTTGGAAAGCATATAGAGAATATGAAAAAATATAATGTTCCAGTTATGGTATGCATAAATAAATATGATACAGATGATGAAGAAGAGATAGAATATATAAGAGAGTATGCGTCAAATTATGATGTACAAGTAGAAATATCTGAAGCGTATTCAAAAGGCTCTCAAGGAAGTATTAAATTTGCAAGTAAAGTAGTAGAAATGCTTGAAACTAAAAAGACAAATTATACTCCTTTATATAGTCTAAATTTAAAAATAGAAGAAAAAATAGAAAAGATTTGTAAAGAAATATATGGGGCAAAAGAAGTTGAATTCTTAGAAAAAGCAAAAGACAATATAGTAAAAGCTAATGAGTATGGATTTAGCAATTTACCTATATGTATAGCAAAGACACCATCTTCTTTAACAGATGATGTCAAAATACTTGGCAGACCAGAAAATTTTAAAATAACGATAAGAGATATAAAAATAAATGCAGGAGCTGGATTTATAGTAGCATATGCTGGAAGTATAATGACTTTACCAGGACTTGGTAAATCATCAAAATATAAAGACTTTAGATAATAAAGTCTTTACTTTTTTTTGTTTTTATTATATCATATTATTAAATAATATAAGGAGAGGTAAGTTATTATGCAAGTAAATATAATAATGCAAAAAGAAAATGAGAATACATTAGCCAGTGCTATTTCTACATGTTTAGAGAAAAATGCTAAAAAGGCATATTTTTTTGTTGGAAATTTTAAGGAAAGTGGATATAAAATAATTGAAGAAGATTTAATAGATATTAAAACTAAATTATTTTTTGCAATTGGAATAGATAAAAAAACAACTACAAGAGGTATGCTAGAGGGGCTTTTAGGTTATACAGATGATGTATACTTTTATTCAAATAATAACTTAAATGAGTTTGTTTCAAATATTTGTGTTTTTGAATATAGTGATAGAGCAGATATTTTTGTTAGTGGTTCAAATGTATCTGAGAGCGGAATTCAAAGTGATTTATCATTATATACTAAAATTACTTATGATTTTAAAGAGGGTAATGATAAAAAAGATTATAAAGCACAATTAAAAGAGCTTCAAAAAATAGTTGAAGAAGATGGCTTTAATAAATTAGATTTGGATACTATAGAGAAATTAGTTCAAGATAAAGAGATTTTTTCTACTAGACAATATAATCATAGCGTGATGAGTATTTCTGAATTATTAGGAAAGAAAGATAAAAAAGATGAATCAGAAAAAGACGAGGATAAGTCAAATGCAGAAGATGTATATAAAAATGATATTGAAATACCAAAGATAGATTTATCAGATATAGCTATAGATATTGACATACCAGAAGAAACGATAGAAAGAAAGCCTAAAGAAGATATTGATATTGATTATGAAGAAGAGGAGATCACTTTACCAAAAGATATTGAGTCATATGAAGAAGTAAAGCAAGAAGAGACAGAAAAAGACGAGATAGATAAAAATAATGAACTGTATGATGAATCAATGAAAGATGATGATATAAAACTTGATGAGACATTAGATATAAATGATATGCTTTTTTCAAAAGCCGATGTAAAATTAGAGCCAGATAAACCAAAAAAGAAAAGAGCAAGGAAAAGTATAAATGAAGAAGATAATGTTGTTAAAGTAAAGAAAGTTAATTTAAATAATATTTCAAATTTAATATTTGAGGTTTCTTCTAAAAATGCAAAGGAAGAAGATGCGGTAAGGATACCAAATCATATAAGAACAATGATACCAGAGTTCTTTGGACTTGATGATGCTGATACAGAGGAGATAAATGGAACGTCTTATAAAGTAAAACATATAAGTTTAGAAGTAGTTGATGCTAAGACTAATGAAAAATATAACGATAATGAAGCAATGATAACATATAAACCAAGACAATCATATTTAACATTTGTAAGTAGCGTTCTTAGTAATATAATGTATGATGAAGATGATATAGTAAGAATAATTAAATTATCTGATTTTGAGTATCATATGGAAATAATTAGTAAAAAGTTAAAAGAGTATAAAGTATGGAGTAAACTATGTAATCAAACTTTTAGAACTTCTACTAAAAAATATGGTGTAATGTAAAAAGAAAACAGAGTGTAATATGCACTCTGTTTTTTATCGCAGATTTTTTTTCCAATGATTTAACTGTTATTATTATATTTTATTAATTCATACTATCAAAGCATGTTGTGTTCGTTGTTAAATCGTTTACAAGCTTCTTCTCTTCATTTATATTTTCATATACAATATTTTGTATTTCAAACACTTCTAATATTTGATACATTCTCATAGATAATATAGTTTTTATATTTATCTTAGAAAACTTTTCTAAGTATTCGATGTGGTTTATATTGTCTTGTAGTATAGGATTTTCGTTATAAATATTAGAAATATATTTATATACATTTTTTGCTTCTTGCACATCAATTTTATTGCTTTTTGAATCCTTTAGCATCTTCATAAAGATATTAAACTCTTTAGATGTAAGCTTATAACGGCTTGTTTTTATGTTCTCATATGTTTTTTGTATTAAGTTCACATCTTCTATTTCAAGCAGTTTATTTAATTGCTCAATGGATAGTTCCATTATATTAGATACTTCTAAGTAATCTAATAAGTCTGCAATCTTTTGTAGATATGTTAAAGCACCAAATTTGTCAGTAGATTGTATTGTATCATTGTACAAGAAAACTACATTTTTAAACAAATCATATATTTTTTTATCACTGTAATTCTTTTTTCCTTCTGAAGCTGTTACAAAAGCATTAAACAACTCTTTGGATAAGACTATTTGTTCATCTTCATCGTCTAATAAATCTACCAGTTTAAGATTAGTAAGACTGTCTGTAGACTCAATGTTAACGTCTTTAAATCCAATTTCTTTTAATGTTGTTAATATTTTTTTCTGCTCCTCTTTGTTTCCTAATTCTAAATAGGAATCTTCCTTATTTTTTTCATTAAATGATAGTATCCCCCTATCGTTTGTTTTGTTTTTCATTAAAAACCTCCTTTTTAATCAAATTGGATAAAAAAATATCTGCTTAGGCGTATTATATCATTATATTTATGTAAAGTCAATAAAAAATAAAAAAAAGAGACTCTAAAAAGAGTCTCAAACTTGCTATAGTAATTCATAGCAAGTTCTTTTAATTTCAACATCCTCATTTTCGTATTCAAAATCTTGGAATTTATACGCTTTTTCTATTGCAACGTCTTCAAAATCATAAATTCTAAGATTGAATACTTCATCTTCGGTGTGTAACGTTAGTACTTTTCTAATGAAATCTTCAAAAGTAATTAAACTATTGATAGTATCAGAATTTTCATAAATTCCGCATTAGATAGTTTCTAACTTTTTTACCTCCAAATAAACTTTTTTGTTCTTTAAAATTTTTACTTTGTTCCATAATGAAACCTCCTATTAATTTATTTGGAATTCTTTTGTGCTAAGGCAATTGTTGCATATTGTGCCTTTAACAATTGTCTTTGGCTTATTGAATTACCATACACTTATATTATACCATATATAGTTTACATAATCAATAAAAATCTTTTAAAAGATTGTAAAAAGTTGCAAAAAGTAGCTAAATATAATATAATTTAGGAGATTAGAAGGGGATATATATGCAACTAAAAAAACTAGAAATACAAGGATTTAAATCTTTTGCAGATAAAACAGAAATAATATTTTTAGATGGAATTACAACTATTGTTGGACCAAATGGTAGTGGAAAGAGTAATATATCTGATGCTATTAGATGGGTTATTGGGGAACAAAGTGCTAAAAATTTGCGTGGCTCTAAGATGGAAGATGTTATATTTTCTGGAACACAAGCAAGAAAAAAAGTTGGATTTGCTGAAGTATCAATGTATTTAGATAATTCTGATGGATCTTTACCTGTAGACTATAACGAAGTTATAGTCACACGAAGAATGTATAGAAGTGGAGAGAGTAATTATCTAATTAATGGTACAGAGTGTAGACTAAAAGACATTCAAGCAATATTTATGGATACAGGACTTGGAAAAGATGGATATAGTATTATTTCTCAAGGAAAAATAGATGAAATTTTATCTAATAAATCTGAAGAGAGAAGACACATATTTGAAGAAGCAGCAGGAATTGTAAAATATAGGACAAGAAAAGAAGAAGCAACAAGGAAGCTTAATAATACAGAGACAACATTACAAAGGGTTAGTGATATTCTTTCTGAAATAGAAAATACAATTGAGCCTTTAGAGCAAAAAGCAAATACTGCCAAGAAATATCTAAAATTAAGAGATGAATTAAAACTGTTAGATGTTAAGATATTTATAAATAGTGTAGATAATAATGCAGAGGACATGCAAAAAATAGATGATATGCTAGAAACACTTCAAAAGGATATAGATACACAAGAAAATCTATCTAGAGAGAGCGAGAATAAAAAGATTGAGCTTAAAGAAAAAATTCAGAGTTTATCTAATAGAATTGAAGAGTTAAGAGAAAAATATTTTCAAGTTGAAAATGAAAAGGAAAAGCTTAATTCTAAAATATCATTATTAGATGCAAATATTAATGCTTCAAATGCTAATTCAGAGAGACTTAACAAAGAAATTATAGAAGATAAAGAGAAAATTTCCTTACTTAAAGATGAAATAGAAAAAAGAGTACAAAAAAGGGAAAATGTTTTTCAGAATAAGAAAAAATTTGAAGAAGAGTTATCTCAAAAAGAAGAAGAGCTAAATTCTATAGTTTCTACTCTTGATGAGAAAGGAATACAAATAGAGGAATTAAAGAAGATTATAGATCAAAATAATGATAAAAAATTTGATTTAAAAAATGAAAATAGTAGTATAAGTGCAACTATTGAAGCAGAGGAAAAGCAACTAGAAGAAAAGAAAAGACAAAACGATAAGAGTGTTTCACAGAAAGATAATTTAAACTTTGAGCTAAATGATGTCGGACAAAATATTTCTTCAAAAAATAAGGAATTAAGTGAGATTAATCAAAAGACTTCAGTACTTGATGAAAAAATACAGAGTACACAAAATGCAATTGATATTTTAGTTGAAAATAAAAATAATATAAATCAACAATTAATGACTACTAGAGCTAAATATAATTATTTATTAAATCTAGAAAATGAAAATGAAGGATATAGTAAATCTGTTAAAAGTATATTAGATTATGCTAAGACTAATTCAAAAGTGCATGGAACAGTAGCCGGACTAATTTCAACAGACGAAAAATATGAGTATGCAATAGAAGTGGCATTAGGTGGATTTATTCAAAATATTGTAGTAGAAGATGAAATTATTGCTAAGAATTTAATTACATATTTAAATAGTAATTCTTTAGGAAGAGTAACATTTTTACCATTAAGTAATTTAAGTAGCGTTTCAGATATTAATGCTAAAGTATTAAAAAATGAGGGTGTTGTTGGGATAGCTTCTGATCTTGTAACTTATGATAAAAAGTATGAAAAGGCAGTAAAGCTTGCACTTGCAAATACTATTATAGTAGATAATATAGATAATGCAATTTCACTTTCAAAAAAGATAAAAAATTCATTAAGAATAGTTACTATATCTGGAGAGCTTTTATCTCAAACTGGTAGTATAACAGGTGGAAAAACAAATTCTAAATCTGGAGGTGTTATTGGAAGAAAAGAAAAAATTACTGAATTAAAAGATTTAATTAATAAAAAGCAAGAGGAGTTTGATAAAATAAAAGATCAAATTACAGATCTTGAAAAACAAAAAGAGCAGATAAAGAGTGAATTAGATTTGATTTTACCTCAAAAAGAAAAACTTGTTGTAGATATTGCCACACTTATTCAAAGAAAAGAATATATAAATAAAGAAATAGAAAAGATTGATACACAAAAGCAAAGCTTTAATGATAATTTAGAGCAAATATCTAAATCTATTCAAGATATGAAAGATAAAATAGAAAATAATAATCAAATAATCTTTAATATTGATGTACAAAATGCTAAGGAGCAAGAAGAAATAGATGAATATACTAGATTTAATAAAGAGAAACAAAAAGAAATAGATATATTAAATGAGGATGTTGTTAATTTAAGGGTATCTCTTTCTTCTTTTGATGAAACTGTTTCTTCTATTGATGAAATGAAAGAAAAAATAGAAAATGATATATTAAATTTTGAGCAATCAATTAAAAGGAAAAAAGAAGAAATAGATGAGATTAATATACAGAATAAGAATTATGAGAAAGAAATTAATACTATTAAGGAGACCGTTGAAAACAGCTCAAAAATCAAAGAGGAATATCAATCAAGTAGTAATTCTTTAAAAGAAGAAAAAACAAGATATGAACAAGATTTAGAGCAAATAGATGGTGGTATTATTAATATATTAAATACGTTAAATAGTATTAAAGAAGAAAAAAGTAAAGTTGAGGCAAAAAGAATAAAATATGAAATTGAATTAAATAATTTAAAAGATAAAATGTGGAATGAGTATGAGCTTACAATTTCTAGTTCTAAGGCTTTATTAAATGAAAATGAAGAAATAAATATAAAGCAAGTTGAAAAAGAAGCAAATAAGCTTAGAAAGGAAATAAAAGAGCTTGGAGAAGTAAATATTAGTTCAATTGAAGAGTATCAAAAGACAAAACAAAGATATGATTTTATTTCAAATCAAAAGCAAGATTTAGAAGAAACAAAAAAGAAACTAGAAAATCTTATCTCTAATATGATTAGTATAATGAAACAGCAATTTACTAATAATTTTAAGATTATTACAGAAAACTTTAATAACACTTTCAAAGAGCTTTTTGGTGGAGGAAAAGCCGATCTTAAGCTATCAGATGAAAATGACGTTTTAAACAGTGGAATTGAAATTGAAGTTCAACCACCGGGTAAAAAATTACAGAGTATGTCATTACTTTCCGGAGGAGAAAGAGCTCTTACGGCTACTGCATTATTATTTGCTATATTACAAATAAAATCACCTCCATTTTGTATTTTAGATGAGATAGAAGCAGCACTTGATGATGTAAATGTACATAGATTTGCAGAGTATATTAAAGAGTATTCTAAGAAAAATCAATTTATTGTTATCACGCATAGAAAAGGTACAATGGAGGTAGCATCTTCTGTTTATGGAATAACAATGCAAGAGTATGGGATTTCAAAAGTTGTTTCTATGAAATTGAAATAATAATATAAAGACTACTAAAGAATTTAGTTAAATTCTAAAAGTAGTCTTTTTTGTTGACATAACAGATAGATGGTGGTATAATTTCTTTGCAAAAGAGAAATGAACTTAAAAAATAATTTTTTAAAGGAGGTAGTATATATGAGCAATAAAGAATTAGTTTTAAATGGACTTAAGATAAAAATTAGCTTTCTTGAGAGTACTCTTACTAAGAATTTGATTTCTGAATGCAATAAGTCATTTGTTCAAATACTAAATTTTAAAGCATATCGTATTACTAATAATGAAAAAGAAAATATAATGACAATTTTAGAAAATAATATTGACCGGTGTAAAATATAGATTTGTTATAAAGGAAAAAGAAATTTGCTTATATGCTGATAAAGTGCTATTTGTACAAGACGAGAAAATATTGTATCAAGTAAAAAATATTTTAGATCTTTTTTATAATATTGTGTATAAGCAAGAAGAGAGTTTGCATGTAAGAAATGTTGTATTAACAAAGCTATATGATGACGGACAAGAACTTATAAAAAAATGTGATTTAAACTTAAGTTCAAGAAATAAAGAAGGTTCAGATATAGGATTATCAATAAAGTTTGACAAAACTATTAGAGATGACCTATTTGTATATACATATTTTTTTAATAAAAGAGACATAAGAAGTTTTTTTAGCAATTTGTCAAAAAACATAGATAGATTATATAATGTTTCAATATAGGAGTAGTTATTTACTACTCTTATTTATTTGACTTTACATAAAAATAATGTTATAATATTTATGCTTAAAAAAATACTTTTTACTAAGAGATTATTATCTAAGGGAGTGATATTTATGAAAAAGAATGTAAAAACATTACCAGTAACGATTACTAAATTCGTAAGTACAAAAGATAAAACAAAGACTATTGATAATTTTCCTATGTTATTAAAAGAGGGAGGAGTTACGGAATTTTTCTTTTTATATGTTAAAAATGGAGATAAGTCTAATGTAGTTCATAACTCTCAAAGAATAGTAAAACTAGACTTATATAATAAAGAAGTCTATACTACAGAGGAGAATTTGAAGTATAAAATATTAAATGAATTTTAAAATAATAGATTAATAATCTATTATTTTTTTTCTTGACAGCTAAAATTTACTTAGATATAATAATGTTGGTGGTGAGATGATATGAGAGCTATTTTACACTGTGATTTGAATAATTTTTTTGCATCTGTTGAAATGTTAACTAAACCAGAGCTTAGAAATGTTCCAATGGCAGTTTCAGGGGATCCAAATAAAAGACATGGCATTATTCTTGCTAAAAATCAGATTGCAAGAAAATATGGGATTTATACTCCAGAAACAGTGTATTCGGCTCTAAAAAAATGTCCAAATTTAGTATTAGTTAAACCTCATTATGAAGAATATGTTAAGTATTCCAAATTGGTAAACATTATATATCAAAAATATACGGATAGAGTAGAAAAATTTAGCATAGATGAATCTTTTTTAGATGTAACAGAAAGTATATCAATTTTTGGTAGTCCGTATGAAATAGCATATAAAATAAAAGAAGAAATTAAATCAAAATATAATCTTACAATTTCTGTTGGAGTTTCTTTTAATAAGACCTTTGCAAAGCTTGGAAGTGATTTGAAAAAGCCAGATGCAATAACAGTTCTAGATTATGATAATTACAAGGAAAAAGTATATAACTTACCGGTTAACATGTTATTATATGTTGGAAAAAATACAACAACAAAATTAAATAAACTTGGTATCAAGACTATTGGAGATTTAGCATTGAGTAATAAATATAGAATCGTAAAGCATTTGGGAAAACTAGGAGAACAAATACATAATCATGCAAATGGTATAGATAATGATCCTGTCAAATTTTATTATGAAAAAGAAGAAAGGAAAAGTATTAGCAAAGGAATAACCTTTGAATCAGATATATCTGATATTATTGTATTAGAAAAAGAATTTATTAGACTTACTAGTGATGTAACTTTTTTGCTTAGAAAAAATAATATGAAAGCTAGTGTTGTATCTATAATTTTTAAAGATGCTATGTTTATTTCATCATCAAGGCAAAAGAAAATAAATTATACAAATTCTTTTGATGATATATGCAAAAATGTTATAGAACTAATAAGAGAGAATTATAAAAATGGTGTAGCAATTAGATATATATGTGTTGGAGTTTCTGGATTAAAACCAAAAAGTGACAATGAGCAAATAGATTTATTTAACATGCTAGAAGAAGATACAAAAAAGGTGAGAGATTGTAAAAATAAAGAAAAAGCAACACAAGTAATGGATAAATTAAAAGAAGTTTATGGTAATAAAATAGATTATGCAAGTACAATAAGTATAAAAAATAGTAAGCCCCTTTAACAGGGGCTTATTTTTAGTCTTCTTTTTTATTAGTGATTTCTTCCATCATAAGTAGATAATTCCATTTATCATCTATTTCTTTTTGAAGTTCATCAATCATCCATTCATTACCTGGTTTAAACATATGCTTAAATCTCTTTTGAGTTTTTATAAACTCAGTAACTGGAAGTTTTTTAGCTGGTTTAAAGTTTATTTTATATACACCATTTTCAACTTCATAAAGAGGCCAGAAACATGTCATAACTGCTAATTTTTCAATTTCAGCTAAGTCTTCTGAAGGATATCCCCATCCTCTTGGACAAGGAGAAAATGCAGCTATGAATGTAGGGCCTTCAGTATATATTGCTTTTTCAGCTTTTGTATATATATCACTTAAATTTCCAAATAGTGCAGTTTGTGCAACATATGGAAGATTATGTTTAACCATAATTTCAGTTAAATCTTTTCTCTTTTGTGTTTTACCTGGTAAAACTTTTCCGGCAGGAGAAGTTGTTGTATCAGCAAAATGTGGAGTAGAAGATGAACGTTGTGTACCAGTATTCATATATGCTCCATTATCATAGCATACATAAGTAATGTCATGTCCTCTTTCCATAGCACCAGATAGTGATTGAAGTCCAATATCTAAAGTACCTCCGTCACCACCAATTGCAATAAATTTTGTTGTCTTTTTTACTTTACCAGCTCTTTTTAAAGCATTATAAGTTTTTTCTGCACCTGAAAGAGTAGCAGAAGCACATTCAAATGCTGTATGTATAAATGATACATTTTTCCAAGAAGTATATGGATAAATACAACTTGAAACTTCTAAACATCCTGTTGCACAAGAAATAACAGCATTATCTTCTGGTTTTAAAGCTCTTAATATGTTTCTTACAGCTGGAGGAGCACCACATCCAGCACACATTCTATGACCAGAAGTAAATCTAGATTCTTTTGCAACTACATCTTTTAAATTATATGCCATTTGTAATACCTCCTAATTATCATATCCTAAATAGTAAGTTGTTTTTTCAACACTACCATTTTTAGCAATTTCATTTAATTTTTTATATACAGAAACTATATCATCTACTTTGACATCAACTCCGCCAAGGCCATAAATATAATTTATAGTTGGAACTTTAAGTCCTTTTGAATACATAGCAGAAGTTATTTCTGTAAATAATGGAGCAGCATATCCATTGACGCTGTCACATTTATCCATTATAGCTAAAGCTTTTAGATTTTTTAGTTCGTCTGGAAGTTCACTATATGGAAGAGGTCTAAATACTCTAGGTTTAATAAGTCCTGCTTTTACTCCTGATTTTCTTAATTCATCTACTGCATCTTTGGCAGTACCAGCACTAGAATTTAAAACAATTATACCAAGCTCTGCGTCATCGATTCCATATTTTTCATATAGATCGTATTTTCTACCAGTTAATTTATAGAATTCTTCTGATACTTCTTTAATTATATCCTTTGCGCCTCTCATAGCATCTGCAAGTTGTTTTCTATGTTCAAAATAATATTTTTGTAAGTCCATAGGCCCCATAGAAATATTTCTTTCATCATCTAGTAAATATTGTGTAGGTTTTCTTTCACCAACAAATTTTTTTACATCTTCTGTTTCAATTAGCATTATGTTTTCTACAGAGTGTGATGTAATAAATCCATCATAGCATACCATAACAGGTAAGTTTGCTTTTTCAGCAATTTTTACTGCCATAATTACGTTATCATATGCTTCTTGATTATTTTCACAATATAGTTGAATAAATCCAGCATCTCTAACACCCATAGAATCTGAATGATCGTTATGAATATTTAGAGGAGCAGATAGAGCTCTATTACCACAAATTAATGTTATAGGAAGTCTCATTCCAGCAGCAACATAAAGCATCTCAAACATATATGCAAGTCCTTGAGATGATGTAGCACTCATAACTCTACCACCAGCGGCAGATGCACCAATACAAGCACTCATAGCACTATGTTCGCTTTCTACTGCAATAAATTCTGTTGTTACATCACCATTTGCAACAAAGTTTGAAAAGTACTGTGGTACTTCTGTAGATGGTGTAATAGGGTATGCAGCAACAGTGTCTGGATTTATTTGTTTCATAGCTGTAGCAACAGCTTCATTACCACTTAATCTTTCTCTAATAGCCATAATTTCCTCCTTATTCTTTAGATTTCATTTCTATTGCTTTAAATGGGCATACTTTAGAGCAAACGCCACATCCTTTACAATAATCTAAATCTATTCCTTCTAATATTCCGTCTTTATGTCTTATACAGTCTTCAGGACAATATCCAACACAAAACATACAGTTTTTACATTTTTCTTTTGAATGTACAGGATATTTATTTTTCCAAGAACCAGTTTTAAATTCAACTGAGTTTCCATCTTTTAAAATATTTCCGCCAAATCCAATTTCACCCATTATTCATTACCTCCTGAAACTTCATCGTAAGCTCTTTCTACAGCTTTCATATTTGGTTCAATTACCTCGGGTTTTCTTGCAAACTTATGTTTGAAAGATTCCTTCATATCACTTAGTAGTTCTTCTTTTGTCATTATCCCTGTTATTTTTACTATTGCAGAAAGCATTGCAGTATTAGGAAAATTAGCTTTTATACATTCCATACTTATTTTAGTAGCATCTATAGTATAAATTTTTCCTTTGTATCCATTTAAATATTGTATTAATTGCTCAGGTCTTTTATTTGTGTTTATTAAAATAGCTCCACTATCTTTTAGACCATTAGTTACATCAACTGTCTCAATAAGTGTGTCATCAACTACAACAACATAATCTGGTTCATAAATGTTTGAGTGAACTCTAATTGGTGTATCACTGATTCTGTTATATGCAGTTATTGGTGCACCCATTCTTTCTGGACCATATTCAGGAAATCCTTGAATATATTTTCCAGTGTTAAATGCTGCATCAGCAAGAAGTAAAGATGCAGTTTTGGCACCTTGACCACCACGTCCATGCCATCTAATTTCAATCATAAAAAAGCCTCCTTTATTTTTAATATAATTTAATATATTAATACTTCTTTAAGTATATACTTAAAATTTTTAAAAGTCAAGGAATTGTAAGGAGTAGAAGAGATTAAATAAATAAAAAAATAACTGCCAAAAACTTTATTTGGCAGTTATAAAAATAGAATAGTTTTAAGCTATTTTTGTAATTGTTATACTTGAATTTGTATAAGAAATATTAGCATTAGAGTTAATAAGTCTTAATACTTGGTTTGCAGTAGCAGTAATTATTGCACTACCAGATAGTGGTACTGAAGTACCTGTAGCAGATATTGTAGCAGTAGCAGTAGATCCACCAACAGTAGCACCATCTAAAGTTAATGAAGTTGTAGCTGTTTCTGGATATGATGCAGTACCAGATCCAGCTGCAGTTGTACTATAAGTTACAAGATAAGTACCTGGTTCTGTTAGAGTAAAGTCTCCAGTACTTGGTGTATGTGTAATACCTGTTCCAACAGTACCTTGATTTGTGTCAAAAGTTAATGCAGTACTTGCACCAGGTTCTTGAGCTGAGTCATTTGTTGCATTTAAAGCTTCGGTTACAGTTGTAGCTCCAGTAGGTCCAGTAGGCCCTGTTGCACCTTGAGTACCAGCAGTTCCTTGAGCACCAGTAGCACCTTGTGGAATAGTAAAGTTTAATACTACATTATCTGCTGTACCAGCATTTGTAACACTAGCTTGAGTACCGGGATTACCAGTACTTGTAGTTCCAACAGTTACTGTAGTAGAAGCTCCAGTAGGACCGGTAGGACCAGTTGCTCCAGTTGCACCTGTAGCTCCAGCAGTTCCTTGAGTTCCAGTAGTACCTTGTGGAATAGTAAAGTTTAATATAGCGTTAGTTGGAGTACCTACATTTGTAACACTTGCCTGAGTACCAGGATTACCAGTAGTTGTAGTTCCAACAGTTACTGTAGTAGAAGCTCCGGTAGGTCCTGTAGGACCAGTTGCCCCAGTAGCTCCAGTAGGCCCAGTAGGACCGGTTGCTCCTGTTGCTCCAGTAACACCAGTAGCTCCTTGGGGTATTGTAAAGTTTAATAGTAAATTTTCAGGAGTACCAGCATTTGTAACACTAGCTTGAGTACCAGGAGTGCCAGTAGTTGTAGTTCCAACTGCTACAGTAGTAGAAGTACCAGTAGGACCAGTTGCTCCAGTTGCACCTGTAGCACCAGTAGCTCCAGTACCTGCAGGTCCAGTGGCTCCTGTAGCCCCAGTAGCTCCGGTTACACCTTGAGGTCCTTGAGGTCCAGCAGGTCCTTGAGGTCCGGCAGGTCCTTGTACACCTTGAGGTCCTTTAGGCCCAGTAACACCAGTGGCTCCTTGACGTCCTTGTACACCTTGAAATCCTTGAGGTCCTTGAGGTCCAGTTGGTCCAGTAGGCCCTGGAATACAACAAGGTGTAACGGTTGGTTTACATCCGTTACAATTATTGCAACAAGATGAACAATTTGAATTTGAAATCATATAAAATCCTCCTTTTACTGAGCATATAGCTCTATAATAATGTATGTTTTTTACTAAAAAATGTGATTAAATTTAAAAAAGATGTTTAGGTATATAACCTAAACACCTTTTAATAATTATGAAGTTATTCCAAGGCCACCACTTGCATATCCTATAATACTGTTTTGGAATCTATCTCCAACAGATTTTGCAGCAAAAACAAGAAGAATTCTTGTTTCAGTTGTTATAGGAATATTTAAGTTACTAATAGTTGCTTTAACAATTGTTCCAATTGGAACACTGCCAGTTAAGTTTGGAGTTAAAGTAACAGTAGTATTTGGTATTTCATGGAATATATTATCTGGAGTTGATGAACTGTAAAGTCTGGCACTGATTGTAACGTTAGTATTAGTTAAATCAGTTGGTATAGTAGTTGAAAAATATGCAGTTAAACTATCAATTTTTCCATCACGAGGCATAGAAAAAGAGTGATTGTTTATTAGTGCCATATTTATATCTGGTTGTAATGCCATAGTTCCAGCAAATGATCCACCAAATCCTATAAAGCTTGGAACACCATCAACATTTTCATTATTAGTTGTTAATGTGATAGGTTCTCCTGAAGAAAATGGTATTATTGCATTAGAAATTGCATCTGCACCAGTAGCCCCTGTTGCACCAGTAACACCAGTAGCTCCTGTAGCACCAGTAGCTCCTGTAGCACCAGTAGCTCCAGTGGCACCTGTAGCACCAGTAGTACCTGTACCTGTAGGACCAGTCGCACCAGTTGCACCAGTAGGTCCTTGTATACCAGGAACACCTTGAGGTCCAGGAACACCTTGTAATCCTTGAATTCCCTGAGGTCCAGTAGGCCCAGTAGGTCCTGTTACACATTTTTTACAAAATATAATGCTTGAGTCACAATTACATTTTTCTCTGTTGTTTTCGCAATCAAAATTACCCATAAAATAAATCTCCTTCTAGAGCTTTTAGCTCTACAATACTATATGATTATTGGACAAGGTTTGTTAATCTTTTTTTAAAATATTCTTTATTATTTAAAAATTCAGGACTATTTGGCTTAAATTTACCAGCAAGTTCATTATATTTATATGCTGTTTTTAAGTCTCCTAATTTATCATAACAAACACAAAGATTTATATATGGAATAAAGTTATAATAATCCAGTAATACAAATCCACCACTTTTTAAGTTAGGCGAAATTTGTATTGATTGCTTAAACCAATATATAGCTTGATAATATTTAGATTTACTTATAAAAAATAGTCCTATTGTTGTACAAATTTCAGCTCTGGGAGTATCAAACTCAAATGATTTAAATAATGATGATAAATACATATCTTCTTTATTTATTTGTAAGTAACAATTTGCAAGATCAAGACATGCATTTATTTTATTTTCTATCCATGCATTTTCTTCATTTAAAAAGCTTTCTAATTTTTTTATAGCTTTTTGATATTCTTGATTGTACATTAGTTCTCTTGCATAGTAATATTTTTGTCTACAATCTAGAGGTATATTTTTAGATATCATATCCTCAAATATATCTAAATTCCTTCTGCTATAAGATTCCTTTTCTTTTTTATGAGTAATACAAATGTCACTGTATTTTATATTTCCAGTAGGTTCAATTACCTCATGTATAGGACTTTTCCAAGTAAAGTTTTTAGATGTCTTTAATAGTCTTTCTCTATAATATGCAAAGTTTACATTACCATTTTCATCAAAACCAACGTTATATTTCATCATTACAATATCTATACTAGAATCTAGAGTTTCTTTTAATTTTAAAAATTTTTTTCTATCTTCTTCTAAAATTACATCATCAGCATCTAGCCATAGTGTATAGTCCATATTAGCTTTAGAAAACGAGTAATTTCTTGCTTTTGAAAAGTCATTTACCCATTTGAAGTCATAAACTTTATTTGTATATCTTTTTGCTATATCTTTTGTTTTATCTGTAGAACCAGTATCTACAATGATAATTTCATCTGCAATATCTTTTACTGAAGATAAGCATCTATCTAATACTTGTTCCTCATTTTTTACTATCATGCATAAGCTAATTTTAATCATAAAAACCTCCTTTTAGAGTATATGACAAATTTAGCTATATAGTTAATTATTCAAAATGTTGATAAAAACTTAATATTAAATATAATCTATTTCTATGAAACCTAAGAAAATAGTTTTATTCTTATTTATAATTTTAGTGATTAGAAGTGTATATGTTATATATTTATATAATTTTAAGTATGAGGTTTGGGAAAATATTATTATAACAGTAGATATAATGCAAATAGAAAAAAGAACAGATGAAGCAGTAACATATATAGTAAAGTATAACGGAGATAAGTTTTTGCTGTATATTAAGGATAATAATGTATATAACTACGGGGATAGGTTAAAAATACTTTGCAGTAATTTTGATAATAAAAAATATAATAATCCCTTTGAATTTAATTATAAAATGTATTTAAATTCAAATTGTTTAGTGTCAAGATTATATTGTATAAAAGTAATTGATAAAGAAAAATTTGGTATTTTAGGAATAGATTTTATACATAAACTAAGAGATAAAATCTCTATAAATATAGATGATAAAATGAATAGTAAATATTCAAATATTTTTAAGAGTATTGTATATGGTGATGATACGTATTTAGAAGATGACACAGAAAAAATGTTTACTAGTATTGGACTTGGACATATCTTGTGTGTATCTGGTGGACAAATTGTATACTTATTACTTGCCTTTGAGAATATGACAAACAGTAAGAAAAATAATGTCATAAAATGCATTTTATTATTTTATTTTTATATTATTTCATTATTTAATGTGTCACTTTTAAGAGCAATAATTATGTATATACTAAAACTAATATATAAAAATAGTGGTTTTTTTAAAAGATGGATTATTACAGCTATTATTATTTTAATTATTAATCCATATTATATATTAAATATATCAATTATTTTCTCATTTTTGTCTGTTTTAAGCATGTATATTTTTAACTCTCAAATTGAATCTAAAATATATGCTGTAGCAAAAATAAAGAGTAGAGGTGTAGTAAAAGAAATCATTGAAAATATTTCAATGACAATAAGTTCACAAATTTTAATAGTTCCATTTCAAATATATTATTTTGGTGTTTTTCCATTAATTAGTGTTTTTTCTAATGTATTCATTTGTTTTACATTAAATATATTAATGATATTTAGTTTTAATTTATTTATAATGTTTTTTATTCCTATAATTTCTGATATTTTAATTATAATTTGTAGATATATAATGTATTTTTTTATTTTTCAAATTGAAATTTTAGATAAAGTTAATTATTTTAATATTAGTTTACCTAAATTATCTATTTTAGTTTTTGTAGCATACTATTCTTTAATTTTAATATATCTTTATAGTAAAAAAATAATTTTAATTTCTTGGAGGAGAAGAGCGCTATTAAAGAGGATATTAAGTATACTAAAAATATTATGTATAATTTATATCTTTTTTTGGTACATATACGTTATGTATTTTGAAAAATACGTTATTTTCTTTAATGTGGGTCAAGGAAATATGGCTTTAATACATAGTAATAATGTAAATGTAATAATAGATATTGGCTCTACTAAAAATGGAAATGCTGGATATATTATGAGTAGTTTTTTAAAAGCTAAAAATATAAAGAAAATAGATATAATTTTACTTACTCATATGCATGATGATCATGTAAATGGAATAGAAAATTTAATTGAAAATAATATAAAAATAAATAGAATAGGATATGTTAATTTAAAGGTAAAGACCAATTTATATAATAAAGTAAATAATATAATTAAGAATAATAATATTTCTAAATTAGAGCTTGCTTTTTTGGATAAAATAGAAATAGGAGATATACAGATTGAAATATTAAATAATGAAAATATAATATTAGATGAAGATATAGAAAATGCTAATTCTACAATTTATCTTGTTAAGTTTAAAAATAAAGATATGTTATTTATGGGAGACTCAACCAAAAAAACAGAACAGGATCTTTTGAAAAATATGGATGTAAATAAATTGTCTAGTATAGATATATTACAAGTATCACATCATGGCTCAAAGACTTCAAGCGATCAAGAGTTTTTATCTAAAATGTCAGAAAATACTATAGCTATTATTTCAGCAGAAAAAGAAGCTTATGGTCATCCTGACAGTAGTGTTATAGAGTTATTAAATAAATATAATTTTAAAATTTATATAACAGAAAAAAATGGAGCAATTAAGTTTTAAAATGTATATTATATATAAATGTGTAAAACATATTTATATAGGTGATAGTATGATAGATATAAAAGAAAAGATATTATATTGTTTAGCTCTTGTAGTGTTATTGTTTATTGGGATTGGTGTGGGATACATTAAAACAGTTTCTTTGGATAGTCTAAATATAGATAATACTAGTGCTATTGAATTTGCAGACAATTATGATTTAGTTACAGATAAGGGACTTTTAATAACTGCTTCAACTAAGACTTATGATATAACAGTAGTTTATGAAGATAACTATACTGTATGTAACGAGAGCGTAGTAACAAGTAAAGTAGAATATGGAACTACTATGGATAAGGTAAAAGAAGAAGAGAAAAGTTACCAAGAAGAAAAGGGACTAATTTATGATATAAAATCAGAAACTGAAGATAAAATAGTGTATTCTAGAAATATTAACGAAAATTGTCCAAATCATTTTAAGGTAATTCTTGAAGATAATAAAATAAATGTATACTCAATTCAAGGTGAAAACAAAAGTACTTTAGTTATGACTGTCAAAGATGTTAATATAAACAATTTAAGAAAAGAGCTAAAAGAAATGATAGAAAAAGGTACGTATATTAATTCAAAAGAAGAACTTAATAGATTTATTGAAGATTTAGAAAGTTAATATTGAAAATTATTCTGGGTTATGTTAAGCTAAAATTAGGAGGGGTTATATGGAAAATAATGACCTAGAAAAGGTAAATAATAAAAAAATTGATAAAAAGGAAAAGACAGATAAAAATAAGAACATAGAAACTAAAGTAGTACTAGAAAGAAGAAAACCAAGTGTTTTTTTATCTTTTATACTTATATTAATAGGAGCAGTAATTTGTGCGTTAATATTTCTAATATTTTTTGGAGATAAAATAATTAATCAAGAAAATCAAGAGATTCAAGAGCAAGAGGATACATCTGAAGGCGAAAAAGTTGAAATAAAGGAAGTTGTAAAAGAAGTTAGAAAACTTAATTTAAATGTAGAAGGCGATTTTATTACTCTTTTATATGGAAAGTTAACTACGTATAATTCTTTTTTACCACTAGTATATAATGTAGAAAAAACAACATTTGACTCTTTATCAGATAATAATAAGTTATTATATACATTATCTAATAGCAAATCTATTAAAATGAGCTTACGTCAGGTTGCTTCAAAACTTGATAATAAAATGACGTATACAGAGCAAGAAATGTCTAATTATTCTGCAGATAAAATTGAAATTAAAGATGCTTCAAAAAAATATAAGAGTATATACGGATCAGATAAAGAAATACCACTTATTGACGCAGATACTGGTATGGGTTATGTATATGAATATGTTCCAGAAGATAATTGCTTTTATGGACACTCATACATGGGTGGAGGAGGAAGTAGTTTCTCATATAAAACAAATATAACTAAATGTGAAGCAAATGAAGATGGAACAGAAGTGTATATTTATGAAGATTTTATTGCAATGAATCAGACAAAAAGTAGTTCGGAAGGAAATCTATGGACTCTGTATACTGATTCGGGTCAGAGTAATATAGTAAAAGATGACATACTTGAGACTTATTCAAATGGAAATTCTTTATTTGAAAATATGTCAAAGGAAGAGTTTTTAAACAAATATTTAGAAACAAATGGAGTAAATTATAAGCATACATTTAAGCTAGATGATGCTGGAAATTACTATTGGTATAGTACAGAAGTAAATGAATAAAAAAAGAGAAACGTTAAGTTTCTCTTTTTATTATTTTATTATTATCTTATCATTTACTTTATCTACATCTAGTTTATATACTTTATTTTCTTTAATTTCATTTTTTATAAATCCAACAGCAAGTATATCTTCAATATATGTTTGAATAGCTCTTCTTAAAGGTCTTGCACCAAATTTATCACTATGACCTTTATCTGCTATAAATTTAACAACTTCAGGTGTGTATTCAAATAAGATATTTTTTGTTTTAGTATCAGCTTGAAGTTCTTTTATCATAAGTTCTGATATTTTTAGTATAGTATTGTCATCTAATTTGTTAAATGTTACTATATCATCAATTCTATTTAAAAATTCAGGGCTAAAGAACTCTTTTAAAGCTTCTGCTGTTTTATTTTCAAGCATTTCATTTTCTATGTGGTTATTTGCAAAACCATATCCATCTGATTTGAAGTTTGTTCCTAAATTAGATGTAAGAACTATTATAGTATGTTTAAATGAAACGCTTCTTCCTTGTGAATCTGTTAATATTCCTTCATCTAAGATTTGAAGTAATATATTGTATACACTAGGATGAGCTTTTTCTATTTCATCAAATAAAACAATACTATATGGATTTCTACGTATCTTTTCTGTTAATTGACCAGCTTCATCATATCCAACATATCCTGGAGGAGAGCCAATTAATTTTGAAGTAGAATTAGACTCCATATATTCAGACATATCTAATTTTATTACGGCGTCTTCATTGTCAAATAATTCATAAGCTAATGCTTTTACAAGAGCTGTTTTACCGACACCAGTAGGACCAACAAATATAAATGAAGGGGGTCTTTTAGTTGATGTTATATTTGCTCTTTTTCTTAAAATTGCATTAGATAATTTGTTTATTGCATAGTCTTGACCAATTATTTTTTTAGATAAATTTTCTTTTAAAGAAAGAAGTTTTTCTGTATCTGATGTTTTTATTCTCATAACCGGTATTTTAGTCCAAAGCTCTACAACTTGTGCAATGTTATCATATGTAACTTCTTGTGGTTTAGAATTTGCAATAAGCTCATCAAGTGTTGATTTTAATTTACATTTTATTTCTTTATTTTTTGCTGCTCTTTCATATACTGAGTTATCAGTATTTCCTGGATTTTCTTTAACATCAGCAGCTTTTGCAAGTTCTTCTTGAATTTCTTGTTCTTGAGCTATAGCTTCATCTAGTTCCTTTTGTACTTTTTCTATTTTTGCAAGGTTTAGATCTTCAAGATTTACTCTAGCACAAGCTTCGTCTAGAAGGTCAATTGCTTTATCTGGTAAAAATCTATCATGGATATATTTACTAGACAAGTTTACAGCGTAACGTAGAGTATCGTCTGGTATTTTGACTTTATGAAAGTTTTCATAATATCCTTTTATTCCTTTTAAAATTTTAAAGCAATCTTCTTCGCTTGGTTCGTCAATCATTACTGGTTGAAATCTTCTTTCTAGAGCACTGTCTTTTTCTATATATTGTCTATATTCTTTAAGAGTAGTTGCTCCAATAAGCTGAACAGAACCATTGGCTAGTGCTGGTTTTAACATATTAGCAGCATTCATTGAATTATCGTGTTCAAGTCCACCAACTATATTGTGAACTTCATCTATAGCAAGAATAACATTTCCAAGTGATTTACACTCATCTATTAATCCTTTTACTCTTGATTCAAATTGACCTCTAAATTGTGTTCCAGCAACAAGAGAAGTCATATCTATCAAATATACTTCTTTATTTACAAGTTTACCGGGAACATCACCTGATACTATTTTCATAGCTAAAGCATTAATTACAGCAGTTTTACCAACACCGGGCTCTCCAATTAGTGCGGGATTATTTTTTGAACGCCTATTAAGAATTTGAATCATTCTTTGAAGCTCAACATCTCTACCAATTACTTTATCTAGTTTTCCAAGTCTTGCTTTTTCAGTTAAGTTTTCACCAAATGTATCTAGATACTTAGTTTTTTTAGATTTTTTCTTTTTATCATTTTTGTTATCTTCCTCTTTTTTATTATTTTTAGAAAATGGTAAAATATTACCTAAAATATTTCCAAAGCTACCTGCTTTGTTATTGTCATCATCGTCATCTAGACCTTGAAGCTCATCTATACCATCAAGAGATCCCATCATGCTATCAAACTGAGAAGACATAGTTTCTAAATCTTCTTCACTCATGTTAGACATTTCTTTCATAATGTTAGCTAATGGATCAATACCTTGTTTTTTTGCACACTCAATACATAATCCTGTAGTTTCTCCTGTAGGCTTACCATCTTTATCTAGTTTGTTTATAAAGACTACTGCCAGATTTTTTTTGCATACAGAACATAGCATATTTTTAATCATCTCCTATTTATATTATTTTTATTTAAACAATATAAAAAATTATAACATAAAGGTGGTTTAAAAACAAGGAAAAAAGCTAATTTAACTATATAAAACTATATATTACTCTGTAATAATATAATATAAATACTTTAAAAAAATATTTATTTTTGATATAATCTAAAATAACTTGAAATGATTGGAGAGGAAAGTATGGAAGATTTAAATAATGTAATAGAAGCAATATTGTTTGCACTAGGAAGAGAAATATCTATACAAGAGATAGCTGATACATTAGAAATTTCAAAAGAAGATGTAGAAGAAGCAGTAGAAAATTTAAAAGATAAATATAATGAAAAAAATGGGGTTAATTTAATAACTGTAAATGGAATGGTTCAACTTGTTACAAATAATAAGTACTACGAACAAGTAAGTAAATTTGTTGAAAATACTAAAAGACAAAATTTATCTGTTTCTGCTCAAGAGACTTTAGCCATCATTGCATATAACCCTAAAATAACAAAAACAGAAATAGAAGCAATTAGAGGAGTAAATAGTGATTTTGCTGTTAGTAGACTACTTGAGTGTGGTCTAGTAGAAGAAGTTGCTAGATTAAATTTACCAGGAAGGCCAGCAGCATATAGTGTTACAAACGAATTTTTACGTTCATGTGGTATAGATAAAATTGAAGAACTTCCAGAATATGATAATATAAAAATAAAAGATGAACAGATGTTAATAAAGGATTATGAAAATTCTGATGAAGAAAAAATAGAGGAGTAATATGATTAATTTTATATTGGGAAAATCCAAAACAGGAAAAACAACACATATATATAATATGATTGAACAGGATTTAAAAGATGATATGAATGTTATTCTTTTTGTTCCTTCACAGTCAAGAGCAAAAGCTGAAGAAGAATATATAAAAATATTGAAAAAAAATGGAGTAATTGGAGTAAATATTACAACAATATTAGAATTTATCGAACAAGAGCTTAAGCTTCAAAATTTGCATTTAGAAGAAAATTACATGACAAAACTAGATAGAAAGGTGATTTTGACACAAGTAATAAAAGAAAATTCAGAGTTATTTAATATATATAGTAAAGTAAAAAGTTATCCTGGTTTTTTAGATGTACTGGATATATATATGGATTTATTTAGAAAAAGTGATATTAAACCAGAAGAGATAAGCAGTTTAACAATAAAGGACAAAAGAACAGATTCTAAATTTAAAGAGATACTTTCTATATATGAAAAATACTTAGAAAAAATAAAATCTAATTATATTGATTCTGTTGAAGAAGTGGATATTTTCATATCTAATATTGAAAAATCTCAATGGTTTAAAGATAAGTCTAAGATTAAAATATATTTTGATTCATATAACAATTTTTCTAATAGTGAGTATAAATTTATTGATACATTATTAAAACTTGGAATTGATATAGTAGTTACACTTAATACAGATATTGCAAGAATAGAAGATATGTATACCTCATCAAGTATTTTTGAAATTCCAAATAAGACATATAAAAGACTGTGTGTTTTAGCAGATAAAAATAATATCTCTGTTGAAAATATAGTAAAATATCAAAATTTATTTAAAGCTAAAGAGGACATAAGCTATATTGCAAATAATTTGTTTGTAAATTTAAATGAAAAAAAAGAAAAGATAAATGCAGATAATATTGAATTTATAATGTATACTAATATTTTAAACGAAATAGAAGGAGTAGCAAAAACTATATCAAGAAAGATTAAAGAAGGATATAGATATTCAGATTTTGCAATATATACTACAAAGCCAGATGAATATCAAAATGTTATATCTAAAGTTTTTTATGAGAATAATTTAGATGTATATATTGCTAGAAATAAAAAAATATCTGAATCTATACTTGTAAAATATATTCAGGGGATACTAAATTTAAGTATCAAAGGTTTAAATTTAGAACTTATTTTTGATATTTTAAAACAAGGACTTACTGACATAGATATAAAAGATATTTGTCTTATTGAAAACTATATGAAAGAGTTTAATGTAAATAAATATTTTATAGATAACACTTTTACATTGAATAATGACAAGGATTTTTATAATTTAGAGAAATTAAATAGTATTAAAGAAAAAATAGTAAGTATGTATTCTTTTGTGTCTGATATAAAAAAAGGAAGTTGTAGATATATAATTGAGCAGATATATAATCATTTAAATTCAAATAATATTTTTAATAATTTTTATCTAATTACACAAAAAACAAATAATGATATTACAAGCTTAGATAAAGAAAATTTTGAAGGACAAGTATGGGAAGCTTTAACAAATATTTTTGACTCTATTGTAAAAGTATATAAAGATGAAGAAATATCAATTGAAGAATTTAGTAATATATTTAATTTGGTTGTAAAAGATGTAAAGGTAAACACATTGCCACCAACTAAAGATAAATTAGAACTTGTAGATATAAATGTGTCTAAAATAAATTCTAAAAAAATTGCTTTTTTTATTGGTGTTGTTGAAGGAAAATTTCCTGAAAATGTTGATGAAGATATTATATTTAATGATAATGATTTAGAGATGTTAAAAGAAAAAGACATAGATTTAAGAGAGTCTACTGTTACTAAGTTAAATATGGGACTTTATAATATATATGAAGCTTTAAATAATGTAAGTGAGAAAATATATATGTCAATTCCAGCTTCAACTTTTGATGGTAAGGCTACAAGAAAGTCTAGTTTAATTACTTTAATTGAGCAGATTGCAAATATTAATATTAAAGGTAAAGTTACTCAAAATGATGAAGAAATAAACATATATGATATGACTTCTAAAGATGAACTTTTTATGTGGCTTATAAAGAAACTAAAAAATTTAGAACAAGATGATGATTTAGAAAAAATATATAATGTATATGAATATTTTAAAAAAGATAATGAATATTCAAAAATTCTTGACTTCAAAAAAGATGATAATAGTCTTAGTAAAGATATTACAGATATAATATATAGTAATGAATTTAAAACTAGTGTAAGTAGATTAGAGTTATATAAAAAATGTCCTTTTTCATACTTTATGCAGTATATACTTAAAGTTAATCCCAATAAAGAGGCTAAAGTTAATGTACTAGAAATTGGTAGCTTTATGCATGGTGTTCTTGAAGAGTTTTCAAAAGAACTATTAGAAAAAAATATTATGTGGCAAGAAATATTAGATGATGACTTAGATAATTTAAAGCAAGAGTATGAAAAAATATTAGAAAATATAATATATGATTTTATAGATAAAAATTTAACAAAACAAAAGCAAAGTGTAAGATATATGGTTCTAAAAAGAAAACTTACGAATACAATGAAAAAAGTAATAAAGACAGTTGCTCTAAGTTACAATCAAAGTGAATTTAAACCATATGGTTATGAAATAGAATTTAAAGATAATAGTGCTTTTTTACCGATGGAGATTGAACTTGAAAATGGTAAGATTATGAAAATTATAGGAAAAATTGATAGAATAGATTTTTTAGAATTTAAGGATAACATATACATAAGAGTTGTAGATTATAAGTCAAGTGGAAAAGAATTAAAGCTAGATAAAATTAAAGAGGGGATTTCTCTTCAACTAATAAGTTATATGATGGCATTTATGGAGAATAAAAAAGATAAGAAAATCATACCTGCAGCAATGGTGTATTTTAATTTATCAGACAAGCTTGTTTCACTTGCACAATATGAACAGGATAATGAAAAGATAAAAAAAGAACTATTAAAAAAACTTAAGATGAATGGTATATTTTTAAAAGACATAGAGATATTAAATAAAATGGATAGAAATTTTGAAAATAATTCAAAAGATAGTCTAATTGATGTTACAAAAACAAGTATTACTAGAAATTCAAGCAAAGTATTAGAAGAGGAAGAATTTGAAAATTTGTGTAGGCAGACAAAGTTTGTATTAGAACAAATAGGTGAGGAGATTTCTAGTGGTAAGGTAAAAATTGCACCTAATAAAAAAGAGAATTATTGCCAATTTTGTCAGTATTCAAGTACATGTAGAAAGAATATAAAAGTCTAAAAAACGGCTAAATTGCCAATATTTAGCAATAAATATTACATTATTACAGACTTATGTTCATATAGTTAAGAAAATGTTACGAAAATTACAAGTTTTCCTTTTTAGGTCTTGAAATTATTTGAAAAAAAGATATAATATAAGTAGGTTATCAAGGTTTAATTGATTTAAATAATGAATTTTTTATATCAAGAATTTTGAATTATCTTGTTAAAATATATTATAAACTAAAAAGGGAGAGTTGTTATATGGCAGATATAGTTGTTAGTTCGAAAAAGAAGATTAACTTTTTTGATAGAGTAATACAAAGTGTAGTAATTATGCTTAACATGAATAAAATGAATAAAGCAATTGATGAGCACCTATCAGTAATAAGAAAGACTGAGGGAGATGACAAAAAAGTATATCAAGAAAATATATTAAGGGAAATTGTTTTTGTAAAATATCAATATGATATTATGCAAAGAAGCATGTATGAGTTAAAGATGTCTTACCCTGATGATATAATTGATAATATAAATTCATCAGATAAAACAACAAGACTTGAACTTCAGAAAACTTTTTTAGAGATGGAATATGATAGAGTTACTAGATCTAAATTTAAATCTAAGGAAGAGATAAAGTTTAATTTATTATCAATTTCTTCAGCAATAGATGAAGTAAAACAAAATATAAAAGATGAGGGAAAAGCCCAAAGATACAATCAAGTGATAAAAAACGCAGAAGATATTGATACTGCGATTCAAACAGATCAATATAGTGAAGATTTATATAAAGAGTTATTTAAGAGTATAGATGAATATGTTGGTTATATAAATGATAATTATGATATATCTAAGTTACCAGCAGATGAAAGAGAGTTAATTGAATATGTTATAGAGTCTATGATTAAAGGAATTGAGTCAGATATAGACAAGCATATGTATGAATATAATCTTATTATAAATATATGTAAAAATTCATATAGATATTTTAAAATTATAGATAAAATATTTTTAAAAGTTTTAAAGATATATGATGAAAGCTTTGAAAAAGAAATAGTAAATGAAAATGATTATATTAAAATGTTTAAAGAAATCTATGATATGATGATAAAAACTAAAGTAAATGATGTTCATAGAACTATTTCTACAGAAGATGAATATTTAGAATATTCAAAATTACTAGCAAGTGAAGATGAAGAACAAATTGATAAATTTTTGTTTGAAAAAGCCAAAGAACTAAGTGAAAATGAAAATGTAATAGAAAAAATTGATAAAATACTTAACCCTGAAGAGGAAGAAAATCAAGATGATGAAGACATAGATTTAGATAAATTAAATCTTGATGAGATTCTTGGAAAAAATGAATCTTCAGAAGAAAATATAAAAGAAGAAATAATAGAAGAGGACAAAGAAGAGGCAATTGAAGAAGAAAAACCAAAAAGAAGAGTAGGTAGACCTAGAAAAGAAGAAAAACCAAAAGAGAAAAGACGTGTGGGAAGGCCTAAGAAAAGTAAATAGTTTTTAAGTGAAAAATAGCCAAATTTTATGTTTGACTATTTTTCCATATTATGATAATAATATATTTTTAATATGTTATTTGTTTTGACAAATTTTTTGAAATGAATATAGTAGAATATATAGTATAAAAGAAACATAAAGAGGTGTAAAAAATGATATATAATAAGTATCTAGATAATGATATTGATGAAAAAATCGGGTCAGTGTTTAGTACGGTAAAAAAGATTGTAAGTTTTAAAAATATAATATTTATACTATTTGCATTGCTTTTATCTACTAAGACATTTATAGGAGACTTTAGACCATTTAACTATGTAATGCTTGCAGTTGCAAGTGCGTTTGAAGTACCTCTAATTCTCGTATTAGTTGCTTCTGTAATTGGACTAGCTATTGGCGGCAATACAACAAGTTTAATATTATTATTAGTATTTTTTCTACTATATAATTTAATTACTGCAATAGTAAATATTGAAGGAATTAACAAAAAATATACAATCTTTATTAAGTTTTTTGTCTCAATAGCAATACTTCAAATAGTATTTTCGTTTATTACAGGTGAGTTATTTACAGAGCTTTTTAAAGTATTATCATATATAGTTGCATCTGCAATAATATATCTTGTAGCAGTAACTGGAATGAATGTAATAATTAATTTAAAAAATGGATTTGTATATACTAAAGAAGAAAGTATAATGATGATGCTTACCGTTGCAATGCTTTTATCTGCAACTAGTCCAATTAGTATATGGGGATTTAAATTAGTTGAGATTTTAGCCTTTATACTAATACTTATATACGGTTGGGGAAATGGTGCTATATTAGGAGCAACTACAGGTCTTATGGTAGGACTTTCGTATACTTGGCTTTGTGAAGTTTCAATGTCTTTTGTAGTAGCACTTGCTTTTAGTGGTTTTATTGCTGGACTATTAAGAAGGTTTGGAAAACTCCCAGTAATTATTGCTTTTGTTGCTGGAAATATATATATTTCATATTATGCTACAGGTACAACACAAATAACAATAGTGGCATGTGAAGTACTTATTGCATCAGTAGTACTTTTTGTCATGCCTAAGTTTGTTGAAAGAAAATTAGATAATTTATTTGATTTAGGAAAAGGAATAGAAGCAGTAAAAAATAATCTTTTAAATCCAACTAGAGAAGCAAAAGAAAAAATAGGAGCTGTTTCAGATATATTTAATAGTCTTGCAGATATAACAGTTCCAAAATCTGAAGAGACAGAACAAGAAACGACAGAAGTTATAAAAAAATATATATTAAGCTATGTTAATAATACTTGTTTTGCATGTAGTAATATAAATGAATGTATAGATAAAGAAAATTTGGACACAACAGCTGAATTTTTAGCGGAAAAGCTAGAAAATGGTGAAACAATTGAACCAGAAATGCTTAAATTTGATTGTAAACATTCAAAAATTATAATAGACAACTTATATGAAATATATAATAATATGAAAATTACAAGAATACTAAAACAAAGAGAGCTTGAAAATAGCGAAAAAGTATCAAAACAATATAAGGAAGTATCAAAATTACTTAATACAATTGCAGACAATATAAAAGAAGGAAGTCTTGTTAAGGAAGAATCACAAAAAAAATTAAGAGATGAACTTAAGTTTTATGGATATAATGTATATGAAGATGATTTCGTAAGAGATGTAGATTCAATTGAGTATACTTTTGTTACAGATATTTTAACTAATATTGATAGGCAAAAAAGACAAATAGCTCAGCTTGCATCTAACATATTAGAGCAAAATATGACTATAAAATTAATTCTTAATATTTCAAAAACAGAAAAGTCAAAGATAAAGCTTGTTTCTACACCTAAGTATAATATAAAAACAGAGATAATATCTGAAAAAAAAGTTGGTCAAAGTGTATCTGGAGATACTTATCTTCAAATGGAGTTACAAGATTTAAGAAAATTAACAGTAATAAGTGACGGGGTTGGATCTGGAGAAGATGCAGCAAAGAGTTCATCAGCAGTAATTAATATATTAGAGAGACTTTTAAGTGGTGGATTTAATGAAGAAAAAGCTATTGAGATAGTAAATAGTATAGTTAAATTAAAAGGTGATGATGAACTATATTCAACTTTAGATGCTGCAATTATAAATGAAAAAGATGGAGAGTGCTTTTTTATAAAACTTGGTGCTGCTCCAACATATTTAATTGAAAATGGAAAAGTTATAACTATTACATCAACAACCATACCTGTTGGTTTAGTGGATAATACAGATTATATACCAATTTGTAAAAAACTTGATCAAGGTGACTTTATTATACAGGTATCTGATGGAGTAATTCCTGATGATATAGATCCAAATAGCAATTACTTAAAAAATTATTTATCAACTTGTGATATAACAAAATCAGCAAAAGTAATAGCTCAGGAAATCAAAGAAGTATTATACTTAAATAATGGTGGAGTATTAGACGATGATGCTACTATTATAGTAAATAAAATAGAAAAAAATTGATAAGAGTGCAGAGTATCTGCACTCTTTATTTGAATAATTTTACATAATATGATATAATATTAATGCTTATATATATTGGCCTAAAAACTAATGGTTTAAGGAGGATTTATTATGTTTTATGTTGTTATTATTTCTTTTGGAGCCTTGATTTGTACTTATTTTACAAAAGAAAGTTGTAATAAATATAATAATTATCCTAGTGGTTATGAATTAAAAAGAGAACTAAAAAATGTAATATTATATGAATATGATTTATTAAATATAAATATAGAATCAATTGAAGAATATATATTTAGAGACTATGTATATAATTATGAAGTGATTTCTGGTTATACACGAGAAATAGCTTTAAAAAAAGCACTAGATAAATATATACATGTATTTGATTTGAGCAAGAACTAAGTTTCTTGCTTTTTATATTTTAAATTACTATACTTTATGTAAAAATTTTGATATAATAAGCGCAGGTGATAAAATGAGCTTTGTACATTTACATTTGCATACCGAGTATAGCTTGCTTGATGGTGCAATTAGAATTAATGAAGTAGTAAAAAAAGCAAAAGAATATAATATGCCAGCTATAGCAATAACAGATCATGGCAATATGTTTGGTGCTATTGAGATGTATAAAGAATGTAAGAAAAACGGAATAAAGCCAATAATTGGTTGTGAGTTTTATGTGGCACCAAGAAGTAGACTAGATAAAGACGGTAGAATTGATACTGAACCTAATCATTTAATTTTACTTGCTATGAATAATACCGGATATAAAAATCTAGTAAAACTTTGTTCGATTGGATATACAGAAGGATTTTATTATAAGCCAAGAATAGATTTAGAAGTGCTAGAAAAGTATAACGAAGGTATAATTTGTTTATCTGCATGCATCGCTGGAGGATTATCTAGAAAGATAATAAATGGAGATATAGTCGGAGCCAAAGAAATGCTTAAAAAATATTTGAGTATTTTTGGAAAGGATAGATATTTTTTAGAATTACAAGATAATAAGCTAAGAGAGCAGATACTAGTTAATCAAAACTTAATAGAGTTTTCAAAAGAGTTTGGAATAGGATTAGTTGCTACTAATGATTGTCATTATTTAAATAAAGAAGATTATGATTTTCATGAAGTATTACTTTGTATTCAAACGAGAAAAACAATTAACGATGAAGATAGACTTAGATTTAAGGTAAATGAGTTTTATTTTAAATCTCCAGATGAAATGAAAGAGGCTTTTAAAAATGTACCTGAAGCTATAGAAAATACACTTAAAATAGCAGAAATGTGTAATGTTGAGATTGATTTTGGACATACTATTTTACCTGAATTTAAAATTGAGGAAGATATATCGCATTTAGAGTATTTTACAAAAAAATGCTATGAGCAAATACCAAATAAATACAGCAAGGAAGAGTATGACAAAGTAAAAGAAAGACTAGATTATGAGATAAGTGTTATTGATAAGATGGGATATATAGACTATTTTTTAATAGTTGCAGATTTTATTAATTATGCTAAGTCTCAAAATATACCTGTAGGTCCAGGAAGAGGAAGTGGAGCTGGATCTATTGCAGCTTATTTGATTGGGATAACGGATATTGATCCTCTAAAGTTTGATTTGATTTTTGAAAGATTTTTAAATCCTGAAAGGGTTAGTATGCCAGATTTTGATGTTGATTTTTGTTATGAGAGAAGACAAGAAGTTATAGATTATGTTTCAAATAAATATGGAAAAGATCATGTAGCACAGATAATAACTTTTGGAACAATGGCAGCACGTGCAGCAATAAGAGATGTTGCAAGAGTTTTAGATATATCATATCAAAAAGCAGATATGATAGCAAAATTAGTACCACACAGCCTTAAAATTACGATAGATCAGGCTTTAGAAGGAAGCCAAGAATTAAGAAAACTATATAATGAAGACATAGAGACTAAAAGGGTAATAGATATTTCTAAAAAAATTGAAGGTCTTGCAAGACAGGCATCAACTCATGCTTGTGGAGTTGTAATAACTAAAGAACCAGTTGTAAATTATGTTCCACTTTATGAAAATGAAGGGCAAATATCAACACAGTATACAATGACAACTTTAGAAGAGTTAGGACTTTTAAAAATGGACTTTTTAGGACTTAGAACACTAACTGTAATAGATGACACTAAAAAGCTTGTAAAGAAGATTAGAAATATTGATGTTGATTTTGGATCTTTTGATGATCCAGATACATACAAAATGTTAACTCAGGGGAAAACTCTTGGAGTATTTCAAATGGAAAGTCCTGGATTTAGAAAAATGATGATGAAAATGGAACCAGATTCTATAGAAGATATAATTGTAATGATATCGCTTTATAGGCCAGGACCAATGGATCAAATTCCTAGATATATAAAAAACAAAAATAATAAGGAACACATTGAATATACACACGAATCATTAAAAGAAATATTAAAACCAACTTATGGATGTATGGTGTATCAAGAACAAATTATGCAAATATTTAGAAAACTTGCTGATTATAGCTTAAGTATAGCTGATATTGTAAGAAGAGCAATGGGAAAAAAGAAAATAGATGTAATGAACAAAGAAAGAGAGGTATTTGTTGAAGGGGCATATAAAAATTGTATAGATAAGGAAAGTGCAAATAAAATTTTTGACGAGATGGCTGAATTTGCAAAATATGCTTTCAATAAATCTCATGCTGCCGCATATGCAGTTGTAGCTTATCAAACAGCGTACTTAAAATGTCATTACCCAAATGAGTTTATGGCAGCTTTTATGAATTCTTTTATAGGTAATCAAAACAAAATACCAATATATATAAATGAGAGTAGAGAGCTTGGAATTGAAGTATTAAGACCAGACATAAATGAGAGTTATGCTAAGTTTGCCGTTATAAATGGAAAAATTAGATTTGCTTTAAATTCAATTAAAAATGTAGGAGAAAATGCAATTGATGAAATTATAAAAGAAAGAAAGTTAAATGGAAAATATACTAGCTTTTTAGACTTTTGTCAGAGAGTATCAGGAGATGCTGTAAATAAAAAATGTATTGAAAGTTTAATAAAAGCTGGATGTTTTGATGAAATAGAAAAAGAATATAATAGATATGATTTATTAGATAACTTTGAGAGTGTGATTGATGGAGTAAATCATATAAAAAAGAATAATTATATAAATCAATTAGATTTCTTCGGAGAGTTTGAGCAAAATGGTGATACAATTAGACTTGAAAAGAGTGGAAGAATACCAACTAAAAAAGAATTACTTGACATGGAAAGAGAAATGCTAGGGTTATATATTTCAGGTCATCCACTTGATGACTATAAAGATTATATAGCAAAAAACTCTACTGTTACAACGATTGAATTAAATAATAGTGAGTTAGAAAACGATGAGCAATCAAATATTAATTATGACGAAAAGATTGTAACTATATGTGGTATTTTTAAAAGAGGAAAAATGCTTGTCACTAAATCAAGAAGAAATATGATGTTTGCCGAGCTTGAGGACTTATATGGAACAGTTGAATTAGTTTTATTTCCAAATATTTTTGAAAAGTTTGATAATATTTTGAGTGATGATTCTATAATAAAAGTAACTGGAAAAGTTAGTATTAAAGAAGATGAAAAAACAAAAATATTAGTTTCAAATTTAGTTCCTATAGATAGAGAGCAAAAAAAACAAAATCAAGAAATAAACATTAAAAAAGAAAGAAAAATATATATAAGAATACCAAAGGATAAATTTGAATTAGAAGATAGAGTAATAGGATATATTAAAGATTTAAGTAAAGAATATCCTGGAGATATAGAAGTATATATTTTTTATGATGGAACAAATAAAATGAGACTTTTAAATAGATCAAACTTTTTACAAGATAATAAAATTGTATTAGAAAAATTAGAGCTTGCTTTTGGAAAAGAGAATGTAAGAATAAAATAAAAAAAGGAGTACTTAGTACTCCTTTTTAATTTTATATTATTTAGATTTTTTATCTGCAATATCAGTCATAGCTCCTAAAGCACCCATAGCTTTGGTTGCATCAAAAGGAATAAATACTTTGTTTGCAGTTCCGTTTGATACTTTTTCTAAAGCTTCAAGTGATTTTATAGCAACTAGTTTATCATCTGGTTTAGATGCCATTATAGCTCCATATACCATCTTTATTTCTTCAGCTTTTGCTTCTGCAACTTTCTTTATAGCTTCTGCATTACCTTCAGCTTCAAGTATTTTAGATTCTCTAACACCTTGTGCTTTTCTGATGCTAGATTCTCTTTCAGCTTCAGCATCTAATATTGTAGCTTGTTTGTTACCTTCTGCAAGAGTTATATCAGCTTGGCGTTTACCTTCAGCTTCAAGAATAATAGCTCTTTTATTTCTTTCAGCGTTCATTTGTTTTTCCATTGCATCTCTAATGTCTGCAGGTGGTTTAATATCTTTTATTTCAACACGGTCAACTTTACATCCCCATTTATCTGTAGCTTCATCAAGTACATCTCTAAGTTGAGAGTTGATTGCATCTCTAGATGAGAATGTAGCGTCAAGATCCATTTTACCTACTATATCACGAATTGTTGTTATAGCTATGTAAGCAATACCCTTTTGTAGACTCTCAATTTCATATACAGCTTTTACTGGGTCCATTATTTGATAGAACACAACAGTATCAATTGTAATAGTAACGTTATCTTTTGTGATAACACTTTGTGGTGTAACATCCATAGTTTGTTGTTTTAAACTAACAACGGCTCTTACTTTATCGACAAATGGTAATAGAATATTAAGACCAGCTTCAGCTGTAAAGCTATATTTACCAAAACGCTCGATAATTTTTACTTCAGATTGTTTTACTACTTTAATAGAGGCAGCAGCTACTACTAAACAGAAAACAAGAATAAGAATAATAACAAAAATAAGTCCTCCCATATTTTTACCTCCTTTATGGTTTCCTTACTAAAAGTTTAACTCCATCAATTTTTTCAATAATAACACTTTCTCCAACATTGATTGCTTTATCTTTATCGGATTTTATAGCAGACCAAAGTTCTCCATTTACTTTAACTTGACCTACTGGATTGTCTTTATCCATTTTTTTAATAACAATTCCTTTTTTTCCAAGTACAGCACTATTATTCATACTTGTATTATCTTTATTTTTAAATAGTTTATTAATAAGTGGCTTAGTAAATATAATCATTAGAACTGTAGAAACTACAAACACTATAATTTGTACAAGTAGATTCTCTGGAACTATAAGACTTGTTAAAAAAGCAAGAAAAGCTCCAACACCTGGCCAGAATAATAAAAATGATATAGTAAAAATTTCGCCTAAAAAGAAAATTCCACTAGCTATTAGCCAAATTGCCCACATCGGTAACATAAAAAATCCCTCCTTTTCACGATGAAATTATTAACTAATATACTTATATTATACAACAAATATGATAAGAGTACAATATTTTATTTAAAATATTATACTATAAAGTAACATAAAGGAATAGATTGTATTATATAGGTTAAATAATTGTTACTAATATTACAAAAGTATTAAAAACTTGACAAACAAAAAATACTATGCTAAAATATGTCTGCTTCTGGAACAGTAAAAAAATAATGCAAATTTGACAAATACAGGGAAAAATGTTATAATAAAACATGTAACCTATAAAAAGGAAGGTGCAAAATTTAATTATGGGAAAGAAAGGTGTGCTCAGTACACTAAAATTTATATTATTTACAGCTATGTCGCTTGTAATGATATTTACAGCGGTATATTTAACTGTACTTAATACTTATAAACCAGCAGTTAAAACTTATATTAATGGGGAATTTATCGGATACTTTTCTGATGAACAACAATTTGATGAAGTATATAATGATTTAGTTGCTGAAAAACAAAATATTGACGAAAATGTTAAAGTTTATCTAGAAAGTGAACCAACTTTTGAACAAAGTTATATTAGGGATTCTTTACTAGAAGAACAAAATGTGTATACAAACTTAAGAGCAGAAATAAAAACAGAGTATACTATCTATGAATTAATTGTAGATGGTGAACAACAGATGACATTTACAGCAGAAGATCAAGCTGAAAATTATATTAATCAGTTAAAATCAGAAGTAAGTGATATCAATGCTACAATAGAAGTAGAAAAAGTTTCAGAGCTTGAAGGTATAACTTCAACAGAAAGAGCAGATGATATTTTAGCTGGAATAGTAGATAGAAATAAGCCTGTTGAAATTCCTGAAGAGGAAGAAACTCAGACAACAACTACTAATACAACACAATACGCAGCTTCTGTGTATAATGGAGATGTAGCACCAGTAGCAGATGGTACTAAGGTATGGCCTACAGTTTATAATAGAATTAACTGTGACTACTTAGGATACTATGGACATAATGGTGTAGATATTGGTGGTGCTTCAGGTACTCCTATATATGCATATATGGGAGGTACAGTAACATTTTCTGGTTGGGATACAACTGGTTATGGTAACTGTGTAAAAATTAGTCATGGTAATGGTATAGTTACAATTTATGCTCACTGTAGTGCTTTATATGTAAGTGCTGGTCAACAAGTATCAGCAGGTCAAACTATTGCTGGTATTGGTATGACAGGTTGGGCTACAGGTAACCACCTACACTTTGAAGTAAGAGTAAATGGTGTTCCAGTAAACCCATGGATTTATTTAAATCAAATATAGAAAATAGATTACACTTGTAATTTATTATATAACACCTATTGCTCAGATGATACAAAAAACCTCAGTACGTCTTAGCTATAGGCAAGTAAGTAGAAAAGGAGGAAAAGTCAATGACTAAAGAAAGAAAAAATGAAATCTTAAAGACTTATGCAAGAACTGAAAATGATACTGGTTCTGCTGAAGTTCAAGTTGCTCTTTTAACAGAAAGAATAAATGAGTTAACAGAACATTTAAGAGTTCACAAACATGATGAGCATTCAAGACGTGGTCTTTTAATCATGGTTGGAAAAAGAAAAAGACTTTTAAAATATCTTGAATCTAGAGATATTGAAAGATACAGAGATATTATTTCTAAATTAAATCTTAGAAAGTAATTAATGTTTGAAATAGCAAAGTTTTATCTTTGCTATTTTTTTATTCATTGCAATTGCATATATATTTGTTTTATGTTATAATTGTAGCGTTAAATATTAGAGTTTATAGCTTTTGATAAAGGTGGTAGGTACAATGAATGAATTAGAAAAAAGAGAAAAATTATCTAATATAAATAAGAATTATAAAAATTTGGACGGAAAGGAAGTACTGGTTGCAGGTTGGATTAGAAATTTAAGAGATTCTAAAAAAATAGCTTTTATAGAATTAAATGATGGGAGTTATTTTAAATCAACACAAGTAGTATTAGAAGAAAATTTAGAAAATTATAATGATATTGTTTCTTTAAATATTGGATCAAGTATTATAGTAGATGGAGTTTTAAAAGTAACAGAAGGAGCTAAACAGCCTTATGAAATTGTGGCAAAGAGTGTCAAAATATCTGGAAAATCTTCACCAGATTATCCTTTACAAAATAAAAGACATTCAATGGAATTTTTAAGAGAGGTTGCTCACTTAAGACCAAGGACAAATACATTTCTTGCTGTATTTAAGATAAGAAGTACAATTGCACAAGCTATTCATGAATTTTTTCATGTAAATGAGTTTGTGTATGTAAATACTCCAATTATTACTTCTTCAGATTGTGAAGGAGCAGGAGAAATGTTTAGAGTAACAACTCTAGAAGATACTAAAAATACAAATCCAAAAGAAGATTTTTTTGGAAAAAAGACAAGCCTTACAGTATCAGGTCAGCTATCTGCTGAGTGTATGGCCATGGCTTTTTCTAACGTATATACTTTTGGACCAACTTTTAGAGCTGAAGATTCTCATACAGCAAGACATGCGGCAGAATTTTGGATGATAGAACCAGAGATGGCTTTTTGTGACTTAGATGGTGATATGGAACTTGCTGAGGCAATGATAAAATACATAATTAAAAAGGTATTGGAAGAATGTAAAGAAGAAATAGAATTTTGTAATAAGTTCTTTGATAAAGAACTAATAGATAGATTAAATAATATATATAATTCAAGTTTTGAAAAAATTACTTATACAGATGCTGTTGAGATACTAAAAAAACATAATGATGAGTTTGAATATAAAGTTGAATGGGGAACAGATTTACAAACAGAACATGAGAGATATTTAACTGAGAAAATATTTAAAAAGCCTGTATTTGTAACTGATTACCCAAAAGAAATAAAGGCATTTTATATGAAATTAAATGATGATAATAAAACAGTAAGAGCTGTAGATATGTTGGTACCAGGAATTGGAGAAATTATTGGTGGATCTCAAAGAGAAGAAAACTTAGATAAGCTATTAAATAGAATGAATGAATTAGGACTAAAAGAAGAAGAGTATTCTTGGTATTTAGATACAAGAAGATATGGAACTGTAATACATTCTGGATTTGGCCTTGGATTTGAAAGACTTGTTATGTATATGACAGGTATGGCTAATATACGTGATGTTATTCCATTTCCTAGAACACCAGGAAATTGTTTATATTAATAAGGAGAGATGATAAGAATGAACGAATATAGGACACATAAATGTAATGAACTTAGAGAAAAAGATGAAGGAAAAGAAGTAAAATTATCAGGATTTGTAAAGACAATAAGAGATCTTGGAGGATGTGTTTTTATTGATTTAAGAGATCATTATGGAATAACTCAGCTTACAACAGAAGATCCAAAATTGCTAGAGCAAATAAAAGAAATAAATGTAGAAGCTTCAATTACTGTTGAAGGAACAGTTGTCAAAAGACCAGAAGAAAACATTAATGATAAGTTAGAAACAGGAAAGATAGAAGTAGATTTAAAAAATATTATAGTTCAAAATAATGTACTTTTGCCTATGCCTTTTGAAGTTGAAAAGAGTCATGATGTAAAAGAAGATTTAAGACTTCAATATAGATTCTTAGATTTAAGAAATGAATCTATACATGAAAAGATTGTATTTAGAAGTAAAGTGTTAAAGTGTTTAAGAGATAAAATGGATAGTATGGGATTTATAGAAGTTCAAACACCAATACTTACTTCTTCATCACCAGAAGGAGCAAGAGATTATTTAATTCCATCTAGATTACATCCAGGAGAATTCTATGCACTACCACAAGCACCACAACAATTTAAACAACTACTTATGATTTCGGGCTTTGATAAGTACTATCAGATAGCACCATGTTTTAGAGATGAAGATCCAAGAGCAGATAGATCACCTGGTGAATTCTATCAACTTGATTTTGAAATGTCTTTTGCAACACAAGAAGATGTACTAAATGTATTAAAAGAAGTAACAACACATGTTTTTAAGACATACGGACATGGAACAATCTCAGAAGATTCTTTTGAGGCAATACCATACAAAGTAGCAATGGAAAAATATGGAACAGATAAACCAGATTTAAGAAATCCTTTGGTATTAACAGATGTTACAGAGTGTTTTGCAAAGTCAGATTTTAATGCATTTAAAAACAAAACTGTAAAAGCGATTGCTATAGATAGTAGTTCTGTAACAAGAAGATTTTTTGATGAAATGGTAGACTTTGCAAAATCAGAGCTTGGAATGAAAGGTCTTGCTTGGATAAAGATAAACGAAGATTCAACAGTTGTTGGACCTATAGCAAAATATTTATCTGAAGATATTTTAAAAGATATGTTTGAAAAAACAGGAGCAAAAGAAAACTATGGTATTTTCTTTATAGCAGATGAATACTTAAAAGCATGTAAGGATGCTGGAAACATTAGAAATGAACTTGGTAGAAGACTTGGATTAATAGATGAAAATGTATATAAATTCTGTTTTATTGTAGATTTTCCATTTTATGAAGAAACTGATGATGGAAAAATAGACTTTGGACACAATCCATTCTCAATGCCACAAGGCGGACTTGAAGCATTAAATACTAAAAATCCTTTAGATATTCTCGCATATCAATTTGATATGGTTGGAAATGGATATGAGCTTGCGTCAGGTGCTGTAAGAAATCATGATACTGAAATAATGACTAAAGCATTTGAAATTGCAGGATATAGTGAAGATACAGTAAAAAATAAATTTGGAGCTTTATATAATGCATTTAAGTATGGGGCACCTCCTCATGCTGGCGCAGCTCCTGGTATAGATAGAATGATAATGCTACTTCTAGGAGAGACAAATATAAGAGAAGTAATTGCTTTTCCTAAAAATAGTAAAGCAAGAGATCTTTTAATGCAAGCACCAAACTATGTTACAGAAGAGCAATTAAAAGATGTACATATAAAAATAGATATTAAAGATAAAAAATAGGAGAAGAAATATGAAAATAGCAATACTTGGAGTAGGCGCATATGCAATTGCACTTGCTAGAGTTTTTAATAAAAATAAAGATAATCAAGTTATGATGTGGGCAAAGTTTAAAGAAGAAGCTAAAGTGGTAATGGAAAAAAGAGAAAATGCTGGAGTTTTACCTGGTGTAAAAATACCAAATGATATAAAAATTACAATGAATTTGGGGGCTTGTATGGAAGATGCAAGTATAGTTATACTTGCTGTTCCAGCCTCTGCGGTAAGAGCTGTATCAGAGGAAGTTGCTGTATATGCGACTAAAAATCAAATTTTATGTGTTGTTTCAAAGGGAATAGAACCTAAAACTAATATGTTTATGAGTGAAATATTATACGAAGCAACAAAGAATGAAAACATATGCATGATTTCTGGACCTTCATTTGCAATAGAGATAGCAAATGACTCAAAAACAGGATTTAATGTTGCAAGTAATAATATAAAAGCTGCTCAAGTTGTTAAGGAACAATTTGAAAATGGTCTTGTAGTTAGTGTATGTGATGATATAATTGGAGTACAAGTTGCAGCTTCTATTAAAAATGTATTTGCAATATTTATGGGAATGTTAAACGGTATGGAGATGAAAGATTCATACAAGGCAAGTTGCCTTGCATGTCTTGTTAGAGATTTAGGTGATACAATTGTCGCTCTTGGAGGAAAAAGAGAAACAATATTTACTTTCGCAGGACTTGGAGATATGTTACTTACTTGTATGAGTTCTAAAAGTAGAAATTTTACTTTTGGTACTTATGTTGGAAGAGGATACTCAATGCAAGAAGCCTTTGAGACTATGTCAGTAAAAACTGTTGAGGGAATTTATACTTTGAGTACTATAACTGATTTAATGGAAAAGAAAAAATTCAAAATAAAATCTTTAGAAGTTTTATATGATATTTTATATAATAATGCTCCTAAAGATGATTTACTAGATAAGATTAGAATGTAATATGGAGATGTTAAATTGAATAAAAAAGAAATTCTAGAAAATATAAAAAAAGAAGCACTTAATAATCATGTTCCTATTATAGAAGATGAACCATTAAAGCTAATTGAAGTCCTTTTAAAAATAAAAAAGCCAAATAAAATTTTGGAAATAGGTACAGCAGTTGGATATTCAGCAATTAATTTTTCTAAATATCTTGTTGGTGAAGATAGCAAGCTTAAAACTATTGAAATTAAAGAGGCAATGTATAATAAAGCAATGGAAAATATATCTTTAATGGATTTAGATAAAAAAATAGAAGTTGTTCTTGCAGATGCTGGTGAATATATGAAATCTATTCCAAATGAGGAACAATATGATGTTGTATTTATAGATGCTGCTAAAGGACAATATCTTGTATATTTACAAGAAGCTATAAGACTTACTAAAGTAGGTGGAATAATTGTTGCAGATAATATGCTTTATAGGGGAAGAACTCTCTCAGATTATAATGACCATAAACATAGGACAGCAACTAATAGACTTAGAGAGTATTTGGAGATAATGAAAGAAGATGAAAGATTAGATTCAACTTTAATAAAAATAGGAGATGGACTAGCTATAAGTATAGTAGTAAAAAAGTAAGCAGAGATGCTTACTTTTTTTGTATCTAGGGTCGTAACAATGCTTTGTTACATTTCGTAACTTAAATGTAAAGAAAAAATAATATGTGAAAGAAATGAGTTGAAAATGTGAACAAACTATAAATTTTACTTTAATTTTTTTTGACAAAAATGTATAATAAAGATATGTATGAGAATACAGAAATTTATAAAGAGGGGGAAATATATATGAAGTCTAGGAAAAGAGTATGGATATTTATAGTAGCTCTTGTATTCGTTATGACTGCTGGATATTTTAACAAAGCCACAGCTGTTGAATATTCACCTAATAAGACAACAATTGTAGATGCTGACGGATTAGACATAGAAGTAGCGGATATAGTAAGTCAAGAAACAACAGATGTTGAAGAATATATAAAAGCTAATGTTGATTTAAGATATTCACAAGTTGTTAAATTTGAAGCTAAAGATATAATGGCTACTAAAAATATAATAGCTCAAGAATCACTTATAGATTCATCAAAAACAATTGATGGATTATGGAATAATACACCAGAGGCATTCATAATGATGAATGATACATATGTACTATTATATGATTTAGATGATAATAGTGATTATTATGTAGCATATGCAAATACAATGTTTGAAGATGAAGACTCAAATGTTACAGATTATCAATTTGCATATACAAATCTAAATGGTGAAGCAATAGAAGATGCAATATATGATTATAATACAGGATTAGCTTATGATCCAAAAAAATATACAGAAGAAAATAAAAATGGAACAGGAACATTACATATTCAATTAGAATTATTACAAGCATCAACAAATGCAAATCCTAAAACAACTTTTGATGTAGTTGTTGAAAAAGATGAAGATATACAAGGAAATTTTGCAAATTCAGGAAAAGCAACAGTAGACTCTATTGCAACAGAATTTGGCTTAAAAATTTCTTTAGATGATTTGGCTATTAATAGTATTAATCAAAATTATATTAAATTATATGTAAATGACAGTGAATTTGATAAATATGTATATTATGAAGCAGAAGGTATTGTTGTATTGGAAGAATTGCCTTCTACAATTCAAAATATAAAAGTATCAATTTCAAAAGATAATGTTCAATATAATGAACAAAGAAGTGGAGACTATGGCATTTCAACTTATTCAACTTTTGATGAAATTTTAACTTATGAAGATGCAAAAGAGTGGATTGCTAGTGATACACCACAAGAAGGAGCTTTGATAAAAATTACTAAAGATCAAGCAAATATGTATTATGATGCTTGGGATCATGATAATCCATCAGGTGGTTATCAACCAGGTATACCAATCTATTCTTCCGGAACAGGAGATGCTGCGTGGGAATATCTTACAGGTGCAATACAAGATAATGGTAGTATTAATGAAAATGACTTACATATAAATAATTCTTGGATACAATGGCATATAGAATTATTTGGAACTACATATGTTTCAGACGATAGAGGAGTACAATGGGAAATTCCAGCAGGAAATTGGCTATTAAAATGTGTTCATAGTAATGTAGATTTAGGAGATGGAACTTGGAGACAAGAAGATCCTGATGGATATGAAAGATGGCACGCTTCAGAAATGTGGGTAAGGGTCTTTAAAGTAACAGATAGTTACCTATTAGTTGGTATGTTAACACCAGATGCTAATAGCCAAGCCGGAGCTGGTCTATTTAAAATAAGATATTCAGGTGGCACTGGTAATCTTGAAGTTGGTAAAAAAGATAACCATGGAAACTGGAGATCTGGTGCAAAACTAGGAATATGGGGACCAGATGGATATTATAATGAAGTTTGGACAGAAGAAGGAAAAACAACAGTAATATCTGATTTGAAAAAAGGCGAATATAGAATTAGAGAACTTCAAGCTCCAAATAATATGGTTTTAAATCTTGAAGAACAAGTTGTTGTTGTTAGATCAAATCAAACATCACAAGCATTTATTAATGACCAATACCAAAGAGGTAGTGTAAAATTAACAAAATATGATGAGAGAAATAGAGGAGATACACAAGGAGATGCAACACTTGCAGGAGCAGAGTTTAGCTTATATGCAGCAGGAGATATTTATGAGGGACCAACAAGAATATATCATGCAAATGAATTAATAAAATCTGGAATTACATCAGATGAAAATGGTGAAACACCAGCAGTAGATAATTTGCCAATAGGTAGTTATTACTATGTAGAAACAAAGGCATCTGAAGGATTTAATATAAATAATACTCATGTGCCAGTTACAATTACATATGCTGGACCAAATGCACAAACAGCTGCAACAGCTTATTGTGAAATTCCAGAAGAACCAATATATAATTCAATTGAAATACATAAATGGATAGGAGAGACTTCAAGTAGTGAAAAATCTCCACTTGAAGGTGCAGAATTTACAGCAACTTTAAAATCATCTATTGGAACAGATGATGTAAAAACATATAAATGTACAGCACCTACAGATGAAAATGGATACTGTATAATAGAAGAGTTACCATATGGTGAATATATTATAGAAGAAACAGTAGTTCCAGAAAAGACATTAAAATGTAGCGATTTTGAATTATATGTTCAATATGATGAAAAAACTTTAGGAAGAAAATATCAAATGACAGACGTAGAGTTTGTTGATCCTAAAAATACATTAGATGATGTAGTAAAAGATTGGTTAGATCAAGAGGGGAATCTTGTTCAAGAACCAAAAGTAATGCAAATTAAAATAAGAAAAGTTGATGCAAATAGAACAGATGCAGACAAACCATATATGACACAAGGTGATGCTACACTTAAAGGAGCAATATATCAAATATATAAATTTAACGAAGAAACAGATGACTATACAGACTATGTATATGATATAACAGTTGATCATCAAGATGAGGAAGAATACTGGGTAGCAGAATCTAAAGATTTACTTGTAGGAAAATACATGGTAAAAGAAAAAATAAAATACAGTGAAAAAGGAATAGATGGAAAAACATATGATTATTCATATGCAGAGGGATATTTAGTGGATCCAAATGAATATTACTTTGAACAAGAGCCAAGTAAGCAAACAGTAAAAAGAACATATCACATGGATGTATCAAAAGAAGAAGTAATAAGAGGTAGAGCAAGGGTTATGAAGTTTGAAAATAATCCTGACTACACAGGAGAAGCACCAGCAGCAGGAGCAATATTAAGATTAACACTTAATAGCGATACAGATACGTATTATGAAGCTACTGTAAATGAGAATGGATATGCTGAGTTTATAGCTGAAGAGTATAAAGAATATGAACCATATACTATACCATATGGAGTTTATACAATATCAGAAGTAAAGGCTGGAACATCAGGAGAACATTCATATTTCTATATTCAACATGAGATAATAGAAATTACTAATCAAACAGATGATGAAAAGAGAATAGAGTCAGATGAGCCAACACCAGCATGGCTTAGAATAGTAAAAAAGGATAAAGAAACAGGACAAAATATTTTGCTAGAAGGTGCAGAATTTAAAATTTGGGATGTAGCAAACTCAAAATGGGTAAGATTAATGAAGAGTCCATCAGGAGAATACATAGACAAATTTGAAACAAATGCAGAAGGATATTTCTATACTCCACAAGAGTTACAACCAGGAGAGTACGTTGTGTATGAGGTTAAAGCTCCAGAAGGATATTATTTAGAAGATGATTTAAGAGTTCCAACTAATGAGGAAGATTTAGGAGATGCTGAAGTAAGTGGACATAAAGTTGTAGTAGATAAGCTAGCAACAGGACTTGATGAAGATGCAGTATATCCAGAAGGAGGAGTAGCAACAGGTTCACTAGTAATAGAAGTACCAATGTATGATCCACCTTTAAAAGTAAATTTACATTTAAATAAAAAAGGCGAAAAATTAGTAGAGGCAACAAGTGAAACAATTAGTTATGAAATAAATGATAACGGAGAAAAAGTAACAGAAGAAAAATATACACCAGTATATAAAGAAGTAGGACTTGAAGGAGTAGGATATAAGATATATGCAGCAGAAGATATCTACACACCAGATGGAATATTTAGAGTTAAAAAAGGTGCAGAAGTTGCAGATATAACAACTAATTCAGAAGGAGAAGCAGTTGCAAAAGAATTGTATCCAGGAGAGTATAGAATAGTAGAGTATAAAACACCAGAAGGATATTTAGTAGATAAAGACATACCAAATGTAGTACTTGAAAATAAAGATCAATATGTACAAAATGCTACAGCAAAGAAAGAATTATCAGATGTAAGACAAAAACTTGGATTGACATTTGAGAAAGTATTTAGAGATATAAAATATTCAAATAGCGAAGAGTTTGAACAAAGGGCAATGTTTGGTATATATACAAATGAATCAGTAAAGAATTATTCTGGAAAAGAAGTAATACCAGCAAATAAGTTAGTAGATTTAGTATGGGTAGATGAAAATGGAGACGTAACAAGTAATATAGATTTACCAGAAGGAAATTACTATGTAAAAGAGTTATATGCATCATATCCATATGATATTAGTACAATAAAAACAAACTTTACATTAGAATATAATAATAATCCAGAACAAGAATTTGTGATAGTAGAAGGAACAGAATTTGAAAATGATTATCATAAAGCGACAGTTAATTTAATAAAATTATCTACAGCTACTTTAGGTGACGTAACATTAAGAGGAAATGTTATTACTACAGAAAATTTACAAAGTGAAATTCAAACTTTACAAGAAGAGTTTGAAAAAATGACTAAGGAAGAAATAGAAGAATACTTATATGAAAATAACTTGTTAGCATTAGAAGGTGCAGAGTATACAATATTTACAGATAGTGAATGTACAAAACCATTATATATAAAAAATGAAACTACTGGAGAATATGAAGAAGCAGTAATGACATCAGGAGAAAATGGAATGTATACTTTAGAAGACTTACCAATAAATGTTTATTGGTTAAAAGAGACAAAAGCTCCAATAGGACATGAAAAATCTGATGATGTTGTAAAATTAGAGTTTTCTAACACATTAAATAATGCAGATGTATATAGAATATTAGTAGATGATGGAGTAAATGGAGAAATAATAAAAACAGATATATTTACTGGAGAATTGGTACCAAACTGTGTATTTGAAATTAGAGATGAAGATGATAATTTAATAGTAAAATCAACAACAGACGAAAATGGTATAGCAGGATTTCCAATAGTTGCTTTAGAAAATGGAAAGAAATATACATATACAGAAATAGAAGCTCCAGAAATATATAACTTAAATACAGAGCCACATGAGTTTAAAGCATCTTATGAGATAAAAGATAATGATATAATTTGGACAGGAGAAAAACTAGAAGTAGATAATATAAGAAAAACAAGAGAAGTAATAGTAAGAAAACTAGATGCAGAAACAGGCGAACCATTAAAAGGATGTGTATTTACAA
>CALXES010000006.1 GCA_944387385.1 uncultured Clostridia bacterium
TATTCTAATCATATCACATCACACCTTTCTTTGCAATAACGCACAAAAAAATCAATCTTTTCAGATTGATTTAATCATTAACGTCACATTGGTGCGACGATTTTACCTTATGGAGCGGGTGATGAGAATCGGACTCACGTATTCAGCTTGGAAGGCTGACGTTCTACCATTGAACTACACCCGCATTCAACTTACATTAATTATTATAATAGCTTATGACTTTTTTGTCAATAGTTTTTTTGAAAAAAATATATATTTTTTTATATTAATATATTATGAAAAAACTAAAAGAAATATGCAAAGAAATAAAAAGAGAAAAGAACGTACTAATAGATTTTAAAGTATGTTCTTTTATTTTTTATATATTTAAAAGTCTTTAATATAGTTTTTTAACACATTAATATATAAAATTAAATATGCAATAGATATTAAGAACCCACCAAAAACATCGCTAGTATAATGTACACCTAAATAGATTATATTAACACCTATTAAAATAATTAAAATTTATAGTATTGATATAAAAGTAAATCTTATATATTTATTATTAAAGGGTTGTTTTTAATTTTAACTTATTTAATTTTTTAAATTATACTTTTTTTATTGTAAATACAACACATCCATTTTTTTGAGTTTCTTCTTTAGTATAATAGCCACCATTATATGTATCTTGAACAACAGCATCAATATTTTTATATTTGTCTTTAAAGTCTTCATTAAAGTATTTTTTATAACAATCATACCAATTTCTAAAGTTTTCTATTTTTGTTACTTTAACTATAATTTCTTCATCTAAATTTGGTAATTTTAAGAATTTTATATTATCACCAACTTTAATTTGCTTTCTTTTTTCATCATTTAATCTGTATTCTCTTTTTTTATTACCAAGTTTTAGTTCTTCAAAGTTTTCTTTATATAATTTCATTTTATATTCCATATTTATATTCTCCTAAAATCTAGTCTAATTATAATATATTTTCTTTTAAAATACTATAGTTAAGTATTGCTTAATAACATATTTAATTAAAATACATATATTATAATATGAAAGGAGTAAAAGTATGCGTAATAACAAATATAGAAACTATTATAGTAGATCATATTGTAATAATATGTGTATGAATAAAAACAGAGCAAATATTTTATACATAAAAGACTACGGTCCAGAACCATTTGTCATAAATATAAGTGAGGCAACTGATCAAAATGATAATTTTCGTACAGCTCTTTGGACAGGGGAACATTTACAGGTTACCTTAATGAGTATTGATATAGGAGATAGTATAGGATTAGAACTGCATTCTGATACAGATCAATTCATTAGAATTGAAGAGGGAATGGGACTAGTACAAATGGGAGATAATAAAGACAGTTTTAATTTTGAAAGAAGAGTAGGAGAAGACTCTGCAATAATAATCCCAGCTGGTAAATGGCATAATATTACTAATATAGGAAAAGAACCTTTAAAATTATATTCAATTTATGCACCTCCTCATCATCCAAAAGGTACTGTACAAAAAACAAAAGCTGATGAAGAACATTAAAATAAAAATGCAATATTTATTTTGGTAAATATTGCATTTTTAAAATCAATCTTATATAAAATTACTTTAGGTTATATTATAGTTTTTTTATTTTTCAAAAATACTTTTTCTGCCATATTTTTTTGAATTAAGTTCTTCCTTTAATTTAGCACATTCTTCTAGATTTATATAATATATGTTTGCAATACAAATTACATAGTATAAAACATCATATAGTTCTTCTTCAATAGTGTTTTTTATTGTTTCACTATCCTTTAATCTTTTGTTTTTTCTTATTACTTTGGCAAGTTCACCAACTTCTTCTGTTAATTTATAGAAATATTTATCTATAGAATTATTTTTATGGTCTATTTTTGATATTGCTTCTTGAAGCTTATTTATAGTTAGATCTTTCATAGTTAATACCTCCAAATTTAAATATATTATACCATTTATTTTTTATTTTACAAAAGTATTTAATTATATATAATTTTTATTTTTTATGATATTATATTAAAAAGGAGGTTAAGTATGTTAAAAAATAAGAAAATTTTAGGTGTGATTATTGTTTTATTAGTCATGGTTTTAATTGCTTTTTTTATTTTTTATAAATTAACAGAAAAAGCTACTAGACTTGATAGTGTAGATGATTATAATATAGTTCCTACAATGAGTGACAATATAACAAAGGATAGTGTGTGGTGTGGAACATTTGCACTTGTTTGGAATGATTTTAAAAATGAATTAATAAAGCAAGATATTATATTTAATCCTCAAGAAAAAATAGCAGAAAATTTAAATAAAGAAGAATTTACAGAAGATATGTTATCCCAAGACTCATATTATAAAGTATACGGAATAAATACTGCGAGCTTAAAAGAGGAAATTGAAAAAAATATAAGAGATAGATTTAGTCAAGATAGTGATATATTAAATAGTATTAGTTGGATAAATGATAATTTAAGTAATTCATCAAATAAGAAGTACATTTTTTATACTATGCTATATAAAGATTTTGAATTTATAAATCAATTTGATAAACTAGATAACGCAGAATTTGGAAAAAATTATAATAATATTGAATATTTTGGAATAGATGATAATACAGATGAGGAAATCGGTAAACAATTAGAGGTATTATATTATACTTCAAAAGAGGAGTTTGCTATTATAATAAATACTAAAACAGATGATGAGGTTATTCTTTGTAAGAGTCCAAAGGGAAAATCATTTAATGAAATATATAATAATATGAAAGAGAAAAAAGAAAAATATAGCGGTAGTAAGTACTTTAATGATTTAGATGAATTAAAAATACCTAAATTAAATTTAGATGTAAAAAAAGAATATGATGAATTAAAAGATAGATTAATTCAGACAAACGATAGTAGGGAAGTATATATATCTGATGCAATTCAGACAATAAAATTAAAAATAGATGAAAATGGTGGTAAGTTAAAGAGTGAAGCTATAATTCTTGCAGCAGATAGTGCAATGTCTGACGAAAAAGAAGAAAAAAGATATTTTTATTTAGATGATACATTTGCAATATTTATAAGAGAAAAAGGTAAAAAACTACCATATTTTGCAGCAAGAATTGATGATATAACAAAGTTTCAATAAAAAATAATCGCAAGTAATAAACTTGCGATTATTTTATTCTTTTTTGTTTTTTTAACCATAAAACAGTATCATATACAGTATCTTTTATATCTCTATTTTTAAAATTTAACTCTTTTTTAGCTTTTTCATTTGAAAATCTAGAGTTAGATGTTAATGTATATAGGGAATACTTTGTGTAAAGAGGCGGCTGTTTTAGAATTTTGTAATATAATTCTGATAAAGGAGCAGTAAACTTTGCTATCCATATTGGTAATATAGTCTTTATTTTTTTGTAATCTAAAGCATCACAAATATAGTTTAATAGTTCAGATACCTTTACATATCTATTAGATAGTATATAGCATTCACCTTTTTTACCATATGTACATGCATTTATTATACCCTGAGCTACATCTCTTACATCTACGAAATCATAACCTCCGTTTACACCAGCTCTTAATTTATGGTTAGCACAATCTAGTATTAGCTGTGTCAAATGACTACTACCAAAATCATATGGACCAATTATTCCAGAAGGTTGAATAATACAAGCATTTAAATTTTTTTCTTTTACCATTTTTAATAAATATTTAGCTGCTTCAGCTTTTGTTTTGGCATATTCACCAACTACTTTTTCTGGATCAAATTCTGATATTTCTGTCATTACTTCGTTATTTTCTTTTTCAGGAATTGAGTGAACTGTATTTACATATATAAGTTTTGCATTTTTTTCTAGTGCAAGGTCAATTATATTTTTAGTACCATTAACGTTTACATCATAAACTAATGGATTATATTTGGTTTTTATATAAACAATTGCCGCACAGTGGATAATATATAGTTCACTATTTTCATCTACATTAAAGATTTCATTTAGAGTATCTTTTTTTGTTACATCACCTTTATATATTTTGCAGTTTAAACCTTCAAGAGAATGAAGTGTATCATTAGGAAGAACAAGAGCTCTTATTTGACTATCTTTTGGTAATTGTCTTATAATATTATTTCCTAGAAATCCATTTGCACCAGTTACGATAAATACTTTACTCATATTTATCACCTCCAAAATATATATTTATATAATAATTATATCACATATTTGTGTAATGGATATGAAAAAAAATATACTCATTTTATTTTTTATAATAATATTGTTTTATTATTAATTTTTGATATAATTATATTATGTATAAAAGGAGAGTAAAATGTGTAAAGATATATCTGTAATGATTGATAATGTTAAATTTACTTTTAGAGTGGGCTGTATTATGCAGTATAAAAATTCTATAATTATTGAAAAAAGTCCAATATTTAAACATAGTGTAATACCAGGTGGAAGAGTAATGACTCTAGAAGACACGAAATCTGCACTGTTACGTGAGTTAAAAGAGGAGATGCATACTGATTTTAGTAATAGAGAGATTTCTTTTCATCATATAATAGAAAACTTTTTTACTATGAATAATGTTAGATATCATGAATTATATTTTGTATATAAGCTAATATTAAATGATGAAGATGAAATAGTGAAAAATAGAGATAATAAACTTATAAACTATGACTCAGAAGGAGATTGGTATGAATTTGTGGAGATAGATAAACTAGATAGTGCATATATATTACCAGCAGAGCTTAAAGATATAATTAAAAGTAATGAGTTTGGAAAAACAGTAGTAAGAGATAGCTAAAACACCTTAGTTTTCTAAGGTGTTTTAATTATGCTTTTTTTGTAGAGAAACTATATACCACTTTTCCATGACGTACTTCGTGTAATTTCTTTTTAACTTCCATAATAAAAATTGGCAAAATTGAAATAAGGATAGTGTAAATCCACTGAATAGTATTTAATGAGGTAACTTCAAACATTTGAGCAATACTTGGAATTAGTGTTACAGATATTTGTATAAGAGCTCCGAATATAAAAGATACAAGTAAAAACTTATTACTAAAAAATCCATTACTAAAAATAGAATCATTGCTTCTTATATTTAAGCTATGAACAAGTTCTGTAAGACCAAGTGTTATAAATGCCATAGTCCTTGCAACAGTTAAATCATAATTTTTAATTCCTATGAAAAATGAAAGTAGAGTAAGTATTCCTATCATGCAGCCTTCAAAAAATATTTTATACCATAATCCATCTGAAAATATTCCTTTTTTAGGATTTTTTGGTTTTTTACTCATTATATATTTATCTGCTGGTTCAAGGCCTAAACCAATAGCTGGAAAAGAATCAGTTACTAAATTAATCCAAAGTAGATGAATTGCAAGAAGTGGAGTGTCAAGTCCTAACAATAATCCTAAAAAAATTGTTACTATCTCGCCAATATTTGTAGATATAAGAAAGTGTACTGCCTTAGTTATATTGTCATATATATGTCTACCTTCTTTTACTGCTTTTACTATAGTTACAAAATTATCATCAGTTAGTATCATATCTGAAGCATTTTTTGCAACATCTGTACCATTTTTTCCCATTGCTACACCTATGTCAGCATTTTTTAGAGCTGGTGCATCATTTACACCGTCACCAGTCATTGCAACTATATTTCCTGCTTTTTGAAAGGCTTTTACTATTTTTACTTTATGTTCAGGAGAGACTCTTGCAAATACTGAGTACTTCATTATTTCTGATTCAAATTTTCTACTTGGTATTTGATCAAGCTCATTTCCAGTTATGGCAATATCTCCTTGTTTATATATTCCAAGGTCTTTTGCAATAGCTTTAGCAGTTAGTATATGATCTCCTGTTATCATTACAGTTTTTATTCCAGCTTTTTTGGCGGTTATAATTGATTCTCTTACTCCTTCTCTTGGAGGATCAATCATTGCAAATAATCCAGTAAAAATTAAATCTTTTTCTATACTTTTAGAATCAATATTACTTGGAAGAGATGAGACATCTTTATATGCAATTGCAAGTACTCTTAAAGCATCATTTGCCATTTTTTCATTTATTTTTTCAATATTTTGTTCTGTAATGTAATCTAGTTGTTTTGAAGAGCCATAATTATATACATAACTGCATCTTTGTAGTATAACATCGGGAGCACCTTTTGTAATAATTCTATATTTGTTTCCAATCTTATGGATTGTAGTCATCATTTTTCTGTCTGAGTCAAATGGAATTTCACTTACTCTTTTCATTTTATCATAAAGTGTATTTTTGTTTATTCCATATTTTAATGCTATATTTACAATTGCAGTTTCAGTTGGTTCTCCAATTACAGATTTATTACTTATTTTGCAGTCATTACACATTGCACCAAGTTCTAAAGTAAATTTAAAGTCTGATGAGTTAATATTGTGAGTTATATCTTCTTTGTAGTTATATAGTTTTACAACGTGCATTTTATTTTGAGTAAGAGTTCCAGTTTTATCTGAACATATAATCGAGCTACTTCCAAGAGTTTCAACTGCGGGAAGTTTTCTAATAATAGCATTATTTTTTGCCATTTTTGTTACACCAATTGAAAGCATTATAGTAACAACAGCTGGAAGTCCTTCGGGAATTGCCGCAACAGCAAGACCTACAGAAGTCATAAACATTTCCTTTAATGATATACCTTTAATTAGACCAATTATAAAAATAGCAAGACATATTGCAAGACATATTATTCCAAGACTTTTTCCAATATTTGATAATTTTTTTTGTAGTGGTGTTTGAGGAGACTCGTCATTTATTATCATTTTTGCAATTTTTCCAACTTTTGTATTCATACCTGTTTCAGTTACTATTGCTTTTGCACGACCATTTGTTACTATTGTTGTAGAAAATGCCATGTTAGCCATATCACCAATTGCAACATTAGAAGGAAAAAGTGTATTTGCTTCTTTTAAAACGGGTACTGTTTCTCCAGTTAGTGCAGATTCTTCAATTTTTAAATTAAATGAATCAATTAGTCTGCAGTCAGCAGGAACAAAATTTCCTGCTTCTAATTCTATAATATCTCCTGGAACTAATTCTTTGCTATCAATAGTCATAGTTTTTGAGTTTCTTATGACATTTGAAGTAGGTGAGGAGAGTTTTTTTAAAGCATCTAAAGATTTTTCGGCCTTTGCTTCTTGAATTACACCTATTATAGCATTTATTACTACTATAGATACTATTATTATAGAATCTGCATAATCATTTGTGCCATCAATGTATGACATAAGTGCAGATACTAGTGCTGCAAGTAGCAATATAATTATCATAAAGTCTTTAAATTGAGATATAAACTTTGTAATTAGAGATTCTTTCTTTTTTTCTGCTAGTTTATTTTCTCCATATTTTTTTCTCCTTTTTAGGATTTCTTTTTCTGATAGACCATTATAAATATTTGTGTTTAAAGCTTTTTTTACTTCATCGACCGTTTGTGTATGCCACATATAATCACTCCTTTGTACAAGTTCTAATTGAGTATATGAGCATACAAATTATTTTATACATGAAAAAAAGGCATAAAAAAGTCTTGAATTTTATTTCAAGACTTAAGTTATTCGTTATTATTTTGATGTTTAGGTTTTAATTTTAATTTTCTAATAGGTCTATTTTCAAATTTTGTTGCCATATCTTGTAATTTAAAAACTTCTTGTTGCCATTGAAGTCTATATTTTTCAAGAGCTTTTTTATCTACTTTATCATCTACAACAGCATCTTTTAAATACATAGGACTGCCATAAACAACTCTAGTTTTTCTAAAAAGTCTAGGCTGTTCTAAAAAAACAGGTATGATTGGAACATTTGTCTTAGCTGAGATAAAAAAAGCACCCGATTTAATTCTAGATAATTTATTTTTATTTAAATCTGAAATTGTTCCTTGTGGAAATAACATAAATAGTTTATTTTTACCATCTTTAAAATAATCTATTGCTTCTAAAAGTTCAACTCCATTATGTTTATCTCTATCTATTTTTACAACGTCAATCATATTTAAAAATACAGCCATAAATTTATGTTTAAAACACTCTTTTTTAGCAAGTATTCTAATATTTTGATTATGTGTCCACATTACAGGACCATCAGCGTCACTAACGTGGTTTGGGCAAAGTATATATGAACCATTTGATAAATCTGGTTTATTATATTCTTTAACCCTATATATATTACCTATTATAAATTTTCCTATGACTTTTAAAGCTTTTCCCATAATTTCCCCCTTGATAAACAGTACTTATGAATGTATAAGCTTTGTAACCTAATTATACAATAAAAAAATATTTCTGTAAAGTACAATTTATATTACGCTACTATCATAAATTATGAAAAAATATATAATAATATGTTGTTTTATGTTATATATAATTTATATTATTTAATGTTGTATATTGTCTTAATTTGTAAATGATGATATAATTTGCTATGTATTTAGAGGTGAAAAATGGATAAGAAGATGGGTATTGGAGTAGGAGTTATACTTTTAAATAATAATGGACAAGTATTACTACTTTTAAGAAATAGTGATTATAAAATTGCTGATAGTGATATGCGCTATGAGGGACAATATACATTACCAGCAGGAAAAGTAAAATTTGGTGAAGAATTTGAAGATGCTGGTATAAGAAAGGTAAAACAAGAAACTAATTTAGAAGTTACAGAAATTAAGGTAATATGTCTTTTAAATGATTATAATGAAAATGCGCATTATGCAACTATTGGACTTTTAGCTAACAAATTTTCTGGAAGCATTGATTTGGGTAATACGAAAGAACATGTATCATATATTTGGGCAGATATTAATAATTTACCTAAAAATTTGTGTAAATCTAGTTTAGATATTATAAGTAGATATAAAGAAAATACTTTTTATAAAGAGGTAATAAAAAATGGATGAGCTAAAAATTAAAGTTGATTGTTTTAATTTAAAATATACATTAGAATGTGGTCAATGTTTTAGATGGAAAAATATAGATGATTATTATGTAGGAGTAATAAAAGATAGAGTAATAAAAATAAGACAAGATGGAGACTATATATATGTACGAAGTAATGAAGAAAAAGATTTAGAAAAAGTTGTAAAAGACTACTTTGAACTTGAAAAAGATTATAAAAGTATTGAAGAGAGAATTTCTGTTGTAGATGAGTATGTAAAAAAAGCTCTAAAAAATACTAGTGGTATGAGACATTTAAAACAAGATTTTTTTGAAACAATTATTTCATATATTATCTCTGCAAATAATAATATTCCAAGAATTTCAAAATCTGTTAATGAAATTTCAAGAAAGTATGGTAAAAAGATTGAATTTGATGAAGAAGAGTACTATTTGTTTCCAACACCAGAACAATTAAAAGATGTTACTGTAGATGATTATAGAGCATGCGGAGTTGGTTTTAGAGATAAATATATATTTAATACTGTAAAAAGAATTAATAATAAAGAGATAGATTTACTAAAAATGCAGGAAATGGATACTCAATCTTTAAGAAAAGAGCTTTTATCATTAATGGGAATAGGGCCTAAAGTTGCAGATTGTATTTTACTTTTCTCATGTCAAAGACAAGAAGTATTTCCTATAGATGTTTGGGTTGAAAGAGTGATGAAAAAATTATATTTTAATGATAAAGATGTATCAAAAAAAGAAATATTAAAATATGCGTCAGATAAATTTAGAGATGATGCAGGAATTATACAACAGCATTTATTTTATAATATAAGAGAAAATTTGATATAATGTATATATATGAAAATAATGTTACATAATTTTAAGGCTATTTTTTTACAAAAATAGTTCTTTTCTGTTGACTTTAAGTTGATAATATGATAAAATAGCTAAGCATACATGAGTTAAAGAAACGTGGAGGTGTATTTATAAATGAGAGAAAATATAACAATGGCATGTACAGAATGTAAACAAAGAAACTATGAAACTCAAAAAAATAAAAGAAATAATCCTGACAGAATAGAGGAAAGAAAATTCTGTAAATTCTGTGGAAAACATACAGTACACAAAGAAACAAAATAATTTATTGAGGAGTGAATTGTCATGGCAAAAGGATTTGTAAAAGGCGTAAAGAGCGAACTAAAAAAAGTAGTATGGCCAACAAAAGAACAACTTATTAAAAGTACAACTATGGTTATCTTATTAGTAGTTGTATTTGCAGTTATAATATTAGGCCTTGATATGTTATTGGAATTTGCAGATACTAAAATTTGGGATTTCATACAAACTAAAGTAGGCTAATATATAGTTCTTTTATTTATAAAGATAATTTTAAGAGAAGGAGTTGAATGTTGTGGAGAATGATTTAGGTACAGATTCATCAGCACGTTGGTATGTTGTATACACTTATTCTGGTTATGAGAATAAAGTAAAAGCAACTCTAGAAAAAATTGTTGAAAATAAAGGCATACAAGATAAAATACAAGAAATAATAATACCTATGGAAGAAGAAATTGAAATAAAAGATGGAAAACAAAAATCATCTATCAAAAAAGTTTTTCCTGGATATGTTCTTGTTAAAATGATAATGACTGATGAGACTTGGTATGTTGTAAAAAACATAAAAGGAGTTTTCAACTTTGTAGGCGTTGGAGATAAACCATTACCGCTTACTGAAAAGGATATGCAATCTCTTGGAATAGAAGATATAATAAACTTGGATTTCGAAGTTGGAGACAGTGTTAGAATAACAACAGAACCTTTCTACAACTATCCAGCTGTTATCGAGGAAATCTTCAAAGATAAGAAGAGAGTTAAAGTAAAAGTATCCATGTTTGGTAGAGAAACAACAGTGGATTTAGAATTTAATCAAATCCAAAAAATATAATAAATTAGTTATAAAGTATATTTAATATTTTATATAAAACCTATGCTTAAGGGGGTGAAAATGATGGCAGAAAAGAAAGTTACACATGTTGTAAAATTACAAATTCAAGCTGGTAAAGCTAACCCAGCACCACCAGTAGGACCTGCACTTGGACCAACTGGAATAAATATAATGCAATTTTGTAAGGATTTCAATGAAAAAACTGCAAAAGATGCTGGAATGATATTCCCAGTAGTACTAACAGTATATGCAGATAAAACATTTGAATATGTCTTAAAGACACCACCAGCTGCAGTTCTATTAAAACAAGCTGCTAAAATTGATAAAGGGTCAGCTAGACCTCATAAAGATAAAGTTGCTAAAGTTACAAGAGCTCAAGTTGAGGAAATTGCAAATATTAAAATGAGAGATCTTAACGCATCATCACTAGATTCTGCAGTATCTATGATAAAAGGTACAGCAAGATCAATGGGGATCGTCGTTGAAGACTAAAAATGGGAGAACATAACCTGTTCGCTAAGACCAAAGGAGGGAAAAAGAAATGAGTAAAAGAATGGACGAAGCTAATAAATTAGTTGAAGCAGGAAAACTATACGATGCTAAAGAGGCTATAGATCTTGCTTTAAAAATGCCTAAAGCTAAATTCGATGAAACAGTTGAAATGCATATAAAACTTGGTGTTGATTCTAAACAAGCAGATCAACAAGTTAGAGGTGTTATCGTACTACCAAATGGTACTGGTAAATCTAAAAAAGTTTTAGTTATTGCTAAAGGTGATAAAGCTGATGCTGCAAGAGAAGCTGGAGCAGACTTTGTTGGTGACGATGATATGATCGAAAAAATCCAAAAAGAAAACTGGTTTGGTTTTGATGTAGTTGTTGCAACTCCTGATATGATGGCTTCTTTAGGAAAAATAGCTAGATTACTTGGACCAAAAGGTTTAATGCCAAATCCAAAATCTGGAACAGTAACTATGGATGTAACTAAAGCAGTATCTGAAATTAAAGCTGGTAAAATTGAATATAGATTAGATAAAACTAATATAATTCACTGCCCAATAGGAAAAGTTTCATTTGGAGCTGAGAAATTAATGCAAAACTATGAAACTTTACTAAACGCTATTGTTAAAGCAAAACCTGCTGCTGCAAAAGGAACATACTTAAAATCTATTGCTATATCAACAACAATGGGCGTAGGTATTAAAATTAACCCAAGACAGTAAGTGGAAGTAATTCCATAAATCTTACCGAGGTTTTTAAATAGTATAACGGAACATAAAGTTTTTGTTAGATGCTTAAAAATCTCGTAAGTGTCTGGCAAAAACTTTTTTTGAATTTAAGGAGGTGTCAAAAAAGTGCCAAGTGAAAAAGTATTAAATCAAAAGAAAGCAAAAGTAGAAGAACTTTCTGAAAAATTTAAAAAAGCAAAAATGATTATATTGACTGAATACAGAGGTATTTCAGTAGCTGACGATACTAAATTACGTTCTCAAATAAGAGCTGACGGTAATGAGTATTTCGTTGTTAAAAATTCAACAATTTCATATGCAGCAAAAGCAGCTGGAATTGAAGGATTAGATACTTTAGAAGGACCAACAGCTGTTGTTGTTAGTTATGAAGACTATGTAACACCTGCTAAAGTAGTAAATGATTATGCAAAAGATCATGATTTTTACACTATTAAAGTTGGTGTAATGGATGGAAAAGTTATTGATGTTGCTGAAGTTAAAAAGCTTGCATCTTTACCATCAAAAGATACATTATACTCTATGCTTGCATCTGCATTACTTGGAAATATCCGTAATCTTGCAGTTGTACTTGATCAAGCAAGAGAAAAACAAGCAGAAAATGCTTAATTGATTTCTATTTAGTTAAAAATAAATTTATATATATTTAAGGAGGATTTTAAAATGGAAAAAATAGAAAAATTAGTAGAAGAAATTGAAAAATTAACAGTTATTGAACTTGCTGACTTAGTTAAAGCTATTGAAGAAAAATTTGGAGTAAGCGCTGCTGCTGCTGTTGTTGCTGCAGGTCCTGCTGCTGGTGGAGCTGCTGCTGCAGAAGAAAAAACTGAATTTAATGTTGTATTAAAAGATGCTGGTGCAACTAAGATTGCAGTTATTAAATTAGTTAAAGAAGCTACAGGTTTAGGACTTAAAGAAGCTAAAGAATTAGTTGATGGAGCTCCTAAAACTATTAAAGAAGCTATGCCAAAAGCAGATGCTGAAAAATTAGCTGAAGATTTAAAAGCAGCTGGTGCTGTTGTTGAATTACAATAATAAAAAATTAAAAAGACGACATTGTCGTCTTTTTTTTATCCATTTTCAACTAAAAACTTAAATAGAGCAGTTTTTATTGCCAGAGTTGAATAATTTTTGCTTTTAAAAAACTCAACATAGTAGTTTGAATTTTTTAAACAACTTCTAATTTTAGGAATATAAGTATTAATTAAATGTTTAGTTTTATTTATATTATTGCTAGTTATAAATGTTGATAGGTTAATCATAGAAAGAATAATAAATTTTTCATCTTCAGTGTTATTTATATATAGTTCAGGATTTAAAAATTCTTTTAGGTCATTAGCAGATAATGTAGCATCTCTAAAAATATTTATATATAGTAAATCATATTTTTTTATTGCCATTTTTAAACTAGTATATTTTTGATTAATACAATCAAAGTCATAGTATGCTTTAAGAGAAACTGCTATATAAAATTTTGCATAAGCTTGTAATGATTCTGGATTTTTACATCCTTTTTCTATATTAATTGAAATATTAGCTAAAGCTTTTTTTAGTCCCTCTAATAGAACTTCTTTTTTAAAGTATAAGTTTTTACTCATAACTACCCCTCCTTAAAAAATATTAATCTTTAAGTTATAATATATTTTTTTAAGATTATATAATAATATAAAAAGAAAAACAAGTACTAAACAGTACTTGCTATTATATCGTTAACATTCTTCATAATATAATTTTTATCTGTATTAGATAATTCCTCTTTTAAGTATTTAAACTCATCAATTATTTTAGAAGTCTCAGGTGAAATATCAACTGATATATCATTACGTTCAAATTGCCTTAATATGAAGTTTTCTTTAAATAGATCAGTTATATTCTTTGTAGTAAAAGAAAGCTTTTTTTGATATCTTTTATTTGCAATATATTCATCAATCGTGTTTAATGCACAATTATATATAAAGTTATACCTTTCTTTTTTTGAGTATTCAGATGATAATTTATCTGAATATTTTTGGTAATTTGATAACATAAATGATAAAAAATTCCTTAAAGTATTATCTAAATTGTTAACTCTAGACTTAGATTTTAAAAAAAACATATAAATCCCTCCAAATATTAATTTTTTAGTATAATAGTATACATAATACATATTATATTATATATCACTTTTAAATTTTTGTCAATAATTTATTTATATTTTAATTATTGTATGGTATAATTAATATATGGGGATGTAAGGTTTCGACGGATTTTTTGACATACTATAAGCGAGTAGTGGATTCTCGTTGGCCACTATAAAAACGAGAAATTAAAATTAAACGCAGATAAAGAATTTGCAATGGCTGCTTAATTAAAAGCGGCGGTCTATACAGATTTTGCTAGAGAATCTGTAAAGGCTTCATAATTATCTAGCTAACAAATCTATCAAATGATTATATGATAGAGGGTATAATATAATCATATTATTTCATTTTTTTGTAAATGTTTTAGTGAAATAATATTATTTAAACATTTACTGCACTCGGAGAAATTAGTATAGATGAATTTTCGGACGTGAGTTCGATTCTCACCATCTCCACCAATAATATTATTGTTCGAAAATAAATTAAGTAATAAAAAGGAATTTGGACTTTTTATAGGTGTCAAGAAAATAAGATTGACACCTATTTTTACACCTATTTTTGAATTTTAAATTCAATATTTGATATAACATTAGATACTAACTCGTCATCATCATTTTGGTAATATTCAGTCATATTAATTTTACTATGGCCTAACAATTTTTTTGAAATTTTATCTGGAACATTATTATACATTAAATATGTTGCGTAATATCTTCTAAAATCATGTATTCTAAGATTAGGGTTTATGTTATTTTCTACTTTAAATTTTCTCCAATATCTTTCTATAGAATTTTGCGGAAGTACTGTTCCTTTTTTAGAAAAGAATAATAAATTATCTAAGTTAAAATTTTCATTAAAGTTTCTTTCTTTTTTTATTTTTATTATTTGAGAAACTAAAAATTTTTTTAATTCATCTATAGATGTGTAATTTGTAGAGTATACTGTTCTATAAGATGTTTGTGTTTTTAAATTTTTACTTATACAAAAGCCTTTTCCTTTTTCAAATATAGCTTGCTGAGTAATATGTATACAATTTTTTTTCAAATCTATATTTTCTATTGGAATTCCAAGAATTTCTCCTAATCTTAATCCAAAGTTACCTGCAATAAATACTATCATATATAGTTGGTAATTACATTCTTTTAATTTATTTAAAATATCTAAATAATCTGAACCAGAGCAATATACATGTTTAGGTTTTTCTTTTTTTGGAAGTACAATAAAATCCATATAATTAGTAGTAATGATATGCCTTTTATATAGATAGTTTACGAATGCACATAAACATTTGTGAATTCTATGAACAGTAGACGCATTAGAATTATTTAGTTTATCATTATAGAATTTTTGAATAACTTTATCATTTAAATCTTTAATTTTTAATGATAGAAGTGGTGTGAAATGAACGTTTTTAATACTAATGTAATCAGATATTGTTTTTTTAGTACAATTAATTTTTGTTTCTATCCACATATTAAAAGCTTCTTCTACTGTCATATTTAATTTATTTTTATTTTCTTGTGTATTATTAAAATTATATGGATCTAATTCTATATTTTTAATTAAGTCTTTTACCTTTTTTTTGCATTCTTTTTCGTTTAAATCATATACATAAATATACTTTTTTTGATATTTATTATATACTTTTCCCATATATCTATTTCCTCTTTTTATAATTGAACCTTTCATATGAATTCCACCTTTCGTTATGTAAAAATGCACCTAAATATTTCTATCAAATATTTTTATAAATGTTAAAAGCATCTTCTACTAAAGAGGCACTTATGCCTATTTCTTCAGCTATTTCATATTTATTCATATTTTGTTTTAAAAAGGTTTTTAATTTATCAAATGGTATAATTATTGTAAACTAAAAAAGAGATTATTAAAATGTGAGTAATCTCTTTGATTTTTATATAAAGGAGATGTTTATTATGAATTTAAAAGAATTTGGAGATTGGGCACTAGCTCAGGTAAGTGTAGCAAATCCACCACCAAACAATAAATATAAAGGACAATGTGTAAGCTTAATACAGCAATATCTTTATAGAGTATTTGGAATACCTTTTCAAGAACATGGAAATGCAAAGGATTGGGCATATAATATTCCAGATGGATTTACTAAAGTAAGTGGTACACCGCAAAAAGGAGATATTATAGTTTATGGAGCAAATTATCCTGGAAGTTGAGGATATGGTCATATAGGTTTTATGGATTATAATTATAAATTTTTTGAACAAAATGGAGCAAAAAGTTTAGCAGTATCTTATAGAGATACTATTCCAAGTGGATATATAGCTATATTAAGGCCAAATGACCAAAGTAAATTAGGATTAACTAATTCAAGAACACATATATTTTTACCAGCTTCTGTAGATACATGGAGAATATATCCTTTAAACAAACAACCAGTAGTTGGAAATGAATGTGGAAAATTGTTACCATCAAAGTTTGTAGGTCTAGACTATGATGTTATTAGATGGGTTAGTGATACTGTAGCAGTTATAAAAACAAGAGATTGGGGAGAGGTCCAAATTTACGTTGGACCAGACACTGATGCAGTAATTAGTTAGTAATATATCAAATAATGTTTTTTATGAAGAACAAAAGTAGGAAAAATTTCCTACTTTTGTTCTTCTAAATTTTTATCTATAATTTCTTCAATACGTAAAAGAGAATCTTTTATTTTAAAAGAAATATTATTTTTTTCTTCATCTATAATTATTTTAGAACCTAAAAATAAAATTGCATTCCATGTACCATTTGATTGAATATTAAGAGGATTAATTACTTTTAATGTAAATACAATTCTACAAATTCCATCTTTCTTGAAACAATCTACTAAATTAGAATCATCAGTATAATATAGATTAATATTTAATATACTATCATTATTACTTATAAAAGCGTCTTTAAATTCATTATACTCTCTATTATCAAAAAAAAATGTTTCTCCTTTAGAACTACTATCATTATTGCAAAAATGTAGCTCTAGTTTTTCTATTAAAAATTTAGATATATCTATTATACCTTCTTCTTTTAATGAAATTGATAATCTAACAAGTTTAAATGAACTATTAGAGTTAGTAGCGTATAATTCACATTCTGTTTTAGGATTTGGTGCTTTATAAATATTATCATAATATAAAATAATATCTTTGTCTCTATCTATAACAGGTTTTGAGTATAATTTTCCACGTCTTTCTATAGATAGTAGCTCTTGATTTCTCTTTTCATTTTTTTCATTTTCATCTCTTCTTGCTTTTTCATCTTTTTTTTGAAAATAATAAAGTAAAATTGGTATTACAATTGCACCAAGTGCAGATAGTAAATCTAGAATATTTCCAAATATGTCTGTATTATTAGACCATGTAGATAAAAAGTTAAATAAACTATTAGAAAATTTAATATAATAATAAAAAATAATTGTATTACATATGTATATAGTTTTTATAATACAAGTAAGAAACATAATAATAAAAATAGTTAATATATTCATTTTTTTCACCTAACGCAATTATACTAACCTTGTTTCTTGAAGTCAAGAGAAAAAGAAGCAAATACTGATTTAATATAGCATTGCAATTTTACGTAGTATATGTTATAATTAAATAGCATAATGTGATGTATGTTATGGCAATGTATGTTATGTTATGGTTTGGTAAGGTAAGATTAAATAGAACAGAATAATCTGCTCTTATTTTTTTATAGCATACAATTTCTATATTTTGTATGTTATCGAAAAAAATAAGTTAATTTTAAGTTACAAATCACATAAATTATTTGAATCTAGTTTATTATAGTATTATAATAGATGTTTAAATTTTATTTTGGAGGTTAGATTATGGAAAAATGTTATTTTATTGGTAAAGTTAAACCATTTGATTTCTTAGCTACTGGAAAAAAGGAATTATATTGTGATAAGGTAAAAAGAAATGTTTTAATAACTATGGTATTAAAAAGACCAAAGGCAATAGATGATATTAATACTGGATGGAGAATAAAAGATAAAAATAAATGTAAATGTACATGTTTTGACATTTGTAAAAATGAAGAATGTGAACATTTTAATACTTTTAAAATAGAAGAATAGAAATAAATCTATTCTTATTTTTTTATTTAAAAATTAACCAAAAAAAGGTTGACAAATTTATAAAAGTATGGTTAAATAAAAGTGGGAGAAAGTGAGGGGATTTGTATGTTAACAGAATTTGGAAAATTTGCAAGAAAGTTAAGAATTGACAGAAACGAACTTTTAATTGATATGGCAAATAAATTAGGTGTTTCACCTGCATTTTTATCAGCAGTGGAAGTTGGAAAGAAGAATGTACCAGAGGCATGGAAAGAAAGTTTTCCAAGACTATATGATTTGGATTTATCTGCTCAAGAAAGCTTGATTAATGCAATAGAAAATTCTGTAAGACAAATAAAAATCAATTTATATGATAAAAATGATGTGGACAAAGAATTGATATTGTCATTTGCAAGAAAATTACAAAATATGAATACTAATGATAAAAACACTATATTAAGGTTATTAAAAAAATAAAGGAGGGGAGAAAAGAATGGAGTGTAAAGCAATACCTTTGTCAAGAGCTAAAATAAGAAGATTTGCTAAAATATTAAGAAGAGCTTTTGATATATCAACTAATGTAAAATTTCCAACAATAGAGTTTTTAGAATTTGGATTAAAGTCTTTAGGATTTGATTATGATATATGTGATAAAAGTGAATTAGAAAACTGCTATGCTAAAACTATTCCTGAGGAGAAGGTGGTAAAAATAAGAGAAGATGTGTATATTAGAGCAACACAAGGAAATCCTAGAGATATATTTACTATTCTACATGAGATAGGACATGTTATTTTTCACAATAATAGAACAATAGAATTTGCACGAAATGAAGAAAAAATACCAATATACATGGATCCTGAATGGCAGGCAAATACATTTGCAGCTGAATTATTAGTACCTGCAGATTGTATAGCAGGAATGACCGAAGACGAGATTGTTGATATGTATGAATGTTCATATGAAGTCGCTTTTATACAATTAAAAGAGAGCAAAAAAATAGTTACTTAAGAAAGCAACTATTGAAACTAATCTAGAAATTAGTTTGGAATTTTATATGTAGACTGGTATAGTCGACATAATATATACCCTTATATTAAGATTATAACATATAAAATTTCTTTTTTCAATAGTTTGTAATAATCTTTTGAAAGGAGATGAATAGTATGTATATTTTTGTTAAAAAATATAAACATTATAAAACAGGTAAAATAATGCGTGCTGAAGATTATGGCTACGATGCTTGGAAGTTTTATGTTAAAGATAAAAAATAATTAAATAATTAAATAAAGAATTTACCAGTCTAATTCTTTCTAATATGATATAAGGAGGTAATAAATATGATATTAGAAAATATTAGAATAATACGTAATAAAAGATATATAAAATGATAAACGAGCAGACAAAATCTGCTCTTATTTTCTTACTTAAAAATTATATAAAGTGTAACACACTACACCTTGTCAAAAAATATCGTAACTCATTACGGAATTTTTATAAAATGTATAAAACATTATATAATTTAAAAAAAATATATAAAATAGTATGCATATGTAAAATCTGAATTAATATTTTTATTAATTCATTAATGAAAAGTAATACATAATATTACATAAAATGTGTTGACTTACAAAAAAATGAGTGTTATAATCATCTTCATATAAAGTGGAGAAAAAATATGCATAATGAACATAAAAATAAAAAAGATGGTACTAAAACGGTTATAACTGAAAAATTAATACCATTTATGAATGAAATAATAATACCTATTGTAAATTATATAATAAAGCCTATATTATATATAATAGTTAGTATTTTCTTTATTATATATATTTATCGTGTACATGATTATTTAGGAGAATTTAAGCTTAATTTTCAATGGCTGATGATAATTTTCTTTATAGTATGGATTATATTTCCATATATAAGTGAATTTGAAATATTTGGAAATAAGTTTAAGAAGAGAGAATTACAGAAAAAAATTGAGAGTGTTAGTGAAAAAGTTGATTCTATAGAACAAAAAGACGAATTACAGAATAAATTAGACGAAAAAATTTATATGAAACAGCAAATGAAATCTAGTAATCAAGAAGATTTTAATGATAAAGTGTTGGAATATCAAATAGTACTGGAAATAAAACTTATGAATATATATAAAAAATTAAGAGTAAATGGAGAAATACCTAAAAAAAGAAAAATAACTTTTGTAGAAATTGCTTATATTTTATATGAAAAAAATTATATTACTCAAAATACGCATGATGATATCTTTAGATTTGAACTTATTTTTTCAAAAGAAAATATAAGTCCTGATGACTATAAATATATAAAAGAAAGAAATACTAAAATTTTTGAAATATTGGATAATGTTTATAAAGAAATTTAATAGAGATTTTTGTTATTAGTACAAATAAAAGTGGTAATAATAATCTTTGCATTATTTTCATATAGCATAAGATAATTCGACAAGAAAAATAAAAAATATATATTTGACTTTAAATTTAAAAGTGTTAATATATATTACATAATTTTCCTTTATTTTTGCTTTGAAAGAGAGAAGAATATAATTCTCTCTTTTTTACATAATATTGAAACAAATATGAAAAATAGGTGCGGGTGCAACTCCAAACAATTTAAGAAGTGAGTTATTATATAACTATAAAATTAGAAAAGAGGTGAGAAATATAATGGAAATTAAAGATTTAGAAAAAGTAATTTCATACGATAGAATATATTCTTCTATTGATGAAATTAAAAAGTTATTATTAGATTTAGGGATTAAAGAAGAAAATATACAATTTGAATTTCCTAATATGCTTGTAAAATATTTTTATAAAAATAGAACTTTATGTATTGAAACACGTCAATTAGATATTGAATTTCATAATTGTATGATAAATAAAATGTACTTTATACCTAGAGCTATGAGAGCAGCAAATTATAATGAATAAAAAATATTTTAATGCAATAATTAATGCAATGCTATAGAATCTATATGTTATTTGATAGAAATATTTAGGTGCATTTTTACACCTGTTTTTGTTTTTAAATTTAAATATAATATAAATATTATATAAGACATTTTAATTAAAAAAAGTTGATTATATATTGAAAATTAAGTATTTTTTAAATATTTACACATTATAAAGATATCATAAAAGAATTAAGTATTTTGTATCTCACCATCTCCACCAATAAAAAAATACTATCAGTTAACTGATAGTATTTTTGTTTATTAACTATTATTTTTTTCAATAACTGTTTTATTTTCATTTTTAGATTTTTTTCTGTAAAAGATATATACCCCAACAATAAATATAATAACAAGTAAAACTAATATTATATGAGAATATGTATCAAAAATATTTAGTATAGATGTCCAGTTATTTCCAACTATTGAACCTAAAACAATTAAAACAGTGTTCCAAATTAATGAACCAAATATAGTATAAAGTAAGAATTTAAACATTGGCATTTCACTCATTCCAGCAGGTATTGAAATTAGACTTCTTACTATAGGTATAAATCTACAAAAGAAAACTGTTTTATTTCCTTTTGTATCAAACCAATGGTCTGCTTTATCTATATCGCTATTTTTAAGTCTTAGTATTTTACCAATTTTTCCAGAAATTATTTTCTTTAATCTTTCCTTATTAAATATCTTTCCTATATAATATAATACAATAGCACCGATTAGTGAACCTAGTGTAGATGCAATTATCATACCAATTATATTTAGGGTAGTGTAAGTGGTCATAAATCCACCAAAAAGCAATATTACTTCTGATGGAATTGGTGGAAAGATATTTTCTATTGCTATAAGTGAAAATACACCTAAATAACCAAATTGGTCCATCATGGCTAAAATAAATTCTTGCATAATTCTTTTCTCCTTTTTTAATGTAACTTCCTTTATTATAATATAAATACTAATATTTGGCAACCTTTATTACTAAATAATATAAAGAAGCTACCAGTATTAAATATTGGTAGCTTAGATCTTTAATTTAATTCAACTACTTGTACTTCACGTATTAAGCCAGCTCCCATGTGTGAGCCAAGTCCTAATAAATTTAAAATATCAATTTGCCAGTAAGTACATACTAGTTTTCCATTTTGAATAGATAGTGACAATGTATCATAATTATTATTAAGATATGTTGCATATTCTGAAATATTTGCTCTAAATTCATCTATAGTTACTTGTTCTGCTGTTACATCTCCTTCTAAATCAACTAAAAAGTATGGCGCTGTAACAGTATTAGCAATATTAGTTAATATTTTTGTGTATACATCTTCAATCTTTATGTTAAATATATCAAGTAATTGTTTATTATTTATTGGTTTTTGATTATCAATATCTATATTTATACTATAATAATCTTTTGGACTAGAAGTAAATGACTGAATTTCTACAGTACTTACAGATAATATGTTTTTATATGTTTCATAAGTAAATGTATTACTTGAATAATCAGCATCATTTGGTGTTAAACTAGTTACAAAAGAATTATTTTTACAATAAAATTCTGCAGTAGTTCTTAGTGGTAAGTTAGAAAATTGAATTGCTTTTACGTTAGAAGTAGAGGATGAATCAGTAAATGAAACATAATCGTTTACATTGTATTCGTTATCACTTAATATAACTTTTTCATCTTTATTTACTTCTTCAATTTCTTCTTGAGCATTATTTTGTTCTTCAGCTTGGTTTTCTTTAGCTATATTTTCACTCTCATCTGCATTACTTTCCTTTATTTTGTCTATAACGACATAAGATGTTATTCCAATTAAAGCAAGTACAAGAATAACAATAATAATTATATAAATTTTAGATGCTTTTTTCATATAATATACCTCTCTAATATTAATTGTATAACAAACAATAAAAATATTAAATATAAATATAAATATGTAAATATTTATTTTGAAGTTGTAAATTTGTTGTTTCTAGCTCTAAAAAGTGATATAATTAAATAGCGTTTTATACGCAATATGATAATATATATGAAAAAAATTTATATTATGAATTATAGGAGGAATATATGGCTTCAAATACTGTGTTTTTTTGTAAAGAGTGTGGATATGAATCAGCAAAATGGCTAGGAAAGTGTCCTGGTTGTAATAGCTGGAATAGTTTTGTTGAAGAAAAAATTAGTAAAAAAAACACATCAAAGTCTTCAAATAATCATTTATCTACTTTTTCGAAAACTAGTACTGTAAAAAAATTAAAAGATATTATAGTTACAAAAGAAATTAGATTAAATACAGGATATGAAGAATTAAATAGAGTATTTGGAGGAGGAATAGTAGAAGGATCTTTAAATTTAATTGGAGGAGAACCAGGAATTGGTAAGTCTACCCTTATTATGCAGGTGTGTTCTAATCTTGCAAATATAGGTAAAGTGTTATATGTGTCAGGTGAGGAATCAGAGACGCAAGTTAAATTAAGGGCAGATAGACTAAAAGTAAGTTCAGATAATATATTGTTTTTTAATGAGACAAGTATAGATATAATAGAAAGTAAGATTGAAGAAATAAGTCCTAAGGTATGTATTATTGATTCTATTCAGACAATGTATGATGAGGAGATAAGTTCTACACCAGGAAGTGTTTCACAAGTAAAAGAAGTAACGGCAAGACTTATGTATTTAGCTAAAAAGCAAAATTTAACAATGATTGTTATTGGTCATGTTACAAAAGATGGTGTAATTGCTGGTCCTAGAATTTTAGAACATATGGTTGACACAGTAATATATATTGAAGGAGAGAGGTTTTTATCTCATAGAATAGTAAGAGGAGTAAAAAATAGATTTGGCTCTACTAATGAGATTGGAATTTTTGATATGAAAGACGAGGGAATGATTGAAGTTACTAATATGTCAGATATATTTTTAACAAAATCAGATAAAAATTTGCCTGGAACAGCAGTTGTTGCAACAGTAGAGGGAACATCAACAATACTTATGGAAGTTCAAGCATTAACCACTCATTCATATTATAATATGCCTAGGAGAGTAGCAAATGGAATAGATTTAAATAGACTTAATATGCTAATTGCAGTTTTAGAGAAAAGATGTAGTCTAAATTTGAGTTCTCAGGATATATATGTTAATGTAATTGGTGGAATGAGAGTTGATGAACCAGCTGTAGATTTGAGTGTAGCAATGGCAATAGTTTCTAGTTATAAAAATATTGTAATTGATTCTAAGACTGTTTTTTTAGGTGAAATTGGTCTTACAGGTGAGATTAGGAATATAACTAACTTTGAAAAAAGAATAAAAGAAATTTCTAAGCTTGGATACAATAAAATATATACAAACAAAAGGCAGATAGAAAGTTTAAAAGAGAAAGTTGATGCAACTTTAATAGGAGTATCTACTATAGATGAAGTAATAAATAAAATAGTATAAAAGAGGAGGAAGGTTTTTGAAACAAGAAGAAATATTAGAAGTACTAAGAAAAGTGGCACCCGGTACAACACTACGTGATGGTTTAGATAATATACTTAAAGCAAAAACTGGCGCTTTAATTGTACTATCTGAAAGTGATGCAGTAATGAATGTTGTTGATGGGGGATTTAAATTGGATTTAGATTTTACGCCTGCAAATATTTATGAATTATGCAAAATGGATGGTGCAATTGTAGTTAGTAGTGATATAAAAAAGATTTTAAGGGCAAATGTACAACTAATACCTGATGCAAAAATAAAAACTGTTGAGACTGGAACAAGACATAGAACTGCAGAGCGTGTTGCAAAGCAAACTAATGAGATTGTGATTTGTATATCTCAAAGAAGAGGAATAATTACTATATTTAAAGGAGACTTTAGGTATGTAATTAAAGAAATTGATGCTGTTAATATTGAAGCAAATCAAATGCTAGAAACATTAGAAAAATATAAAAAAGTTTTCGATCACACATTAAATGTTTTAACAGAGCATGAATTTGATGATTTAGTATATTTGGAGCTTGTCGCAAATTCCATTTATAGAAGTGAAATGGTAATGAGAATGAAGACAGAAGTTGAAAGAACTATAATTGAGCTTGGAAATGAGGGAAGACTCGTAAATATTCAGCTTTTAGAGTTAATAGATAATGTTGAACAAGAAGAAAAACAAATAATTCAAGATTATATGGTAATAAATAAAAAGAAACCAAAAGGAAGTGCAGATACAATCTTAGAAGAAATAAGAAAACTAGATAGAAAGGGGCTTATTGATTCAGAAAAGATAATAAAAATATTAGGATATGAATCAGATAGCACAACTGAACTACTAGATAGAAATGTATCACCTAGAGGATATAGGGTATTAAGTAAGATACCTAAAATGCCAATTAGCGTTATGGAAAAGATTATAGATGCATTTGGAAGTCTACAAATGGTATCAAATGCAACTGTTACTCAGCTAGATGATGTAGATGGAATAGGAGAAAGAAGAGCTAAGATAATAAATCAATCATTAAAGAGATTACAAGAACAAAATATATTAAAATTGTATAATATGTAAACAAATATAGCATGTATACTATAATGTATACATGCTTTTTTGTACATTTCATGTAATTTGTAACACAAATGTAATATACAGAGTTAAAAATTTATTGTATATCAATAGATTAAAGATAACAATGAATATAAAGATTACATAATTAAAATCGTTTTTTTATTAAAAACATCTTTAAAATATTTTAGATACGAGCTTTTACAGGTTACAATTCACGTAAAAACTTAACATAATTACCAAAAAGTGGTATAATATAATTATGAAGAGGTGAATTAAAATGAAAAGGCTAGGCGTTGCATTAACAGGGCTTATATGTACATTCTTAATAGTTGGAAATGTTTATGCAATAGAAAATGTTGAAGATACAACAAATAATATATCGTATAATGGTAGATTTGTTATAACGTTTTATACTAATGATGGATCTCCTTTGCAAGGAGTAGAATTAGAAATGTTTTATTCCTCAACAGATGGAATGATAAATATAAAAGATGTGGAAGAGATAAGTAGCAATATTACTATAAACTTAGTAAGTGATATAAATGGTAAAATTGTTTTAAATAAATTACCATATGGACTATATCAATATAAAATAATAAATGCCCCTATTGGAATAGAGTATTCAGAAGACTCAACAAATGTAGTAATAGATTTATTAAATAAAAACATTAATTTAGAGAGTTACTTAAATACAAAAGTTGAAATGGCGCCAGAAGTACCTGATCCTGTAGAGCCACCAATAGAAGAGCCAGAGGAAGATATTAAAGATGAAGGAAACGAAGAAGTACTAGAAGATACTACACCACCTATAATAGAAGATGGAAATGAGGAGGAATATGAAGAAGAACCGGTAGTTAAAGAAGAAATAATAAGTGAAGAAAATAATACGCAAGTAACAATAGAGAAATCTGAGATTAAAGATACACAATTATCTAATATTATTGTAAATAAAGAACAAAAAGAGAATTATATTAAAAAAGATAACAAAAAAGATGTGGATTATAAATTTGAAGAAGTAAAGGAAAGAAATTTTAAAAGCAATATAGAGATAATAAAAAATAAAAATTATTGCTTTAATGATAGCATCAAATTTGCTATAGTAGATGTAGATAATAATATAAATCATTATACAAAATTATTAGTAGATATACCAAATAATGATAAATATAAAAAATTTAATAAAGTGGAGCGTACAACATTTAATGTTAAAGATATCTTTAAAAAGGAACCAATAATTAATCATAGATTAAATATTAATATGGGATAGACTTTATCTATCCTTTTTTTTTGACATTTTATTATAATTACAATATAATATATACATGATGAATTGGAGGAAATATGGAAATAATAATTGGTAAGGAATCTGGTTTTTGCTTTGGCGTTAAAAGAGCTGTTGATGGTGTAGAAAACGAAGTAAAAACAAAAGGAAAAATCTATTGCTTAGGAGAAATAGTCCATAATGAAGTGGTTGTAAAAAGATTAAAAGAAAAAGGGGTAATATTTGTTGATGATTTAGAAGATGTAAATAATAATGAGAATTTAGCTATAAGAGCTCATGGAGTAAGTGAAGATATATATGATAAAGCAAAAGCCAAAAATCTGAATATAATAGATTTTACATGTCCTAAAGTAAAACAGATACATAGTAAGATAAAAGAAGCATATAATCAAGGTTTTAAAATTATTTTAATAGGAAAAAAAGATCATCCAGAGACTATTGGATCAATGGGATATGCCAAAGATGTGTATGTTATTGAAGATATTAGTGAAATAGAAACTTTGCCATATTTTGACAAAGTGTTTTCTATTGTTCAAACAACTTTTTCTTTTGAAAAATATATAAAAATAGAAAGTAAATTGAAAGAAAAATATAATGATATAGTTTGTGTTAATTCAATTTGTCCAAGTACTAAAAATAGACAAGAAGAGTGTAGAGAAATTTCTAGGAAAGTAGATTTTATGATAATTATTGGAGGAAAAAATAGTTCTAATACAAAAAAGCTTTTTGATGTTGCATGTTCAGAATGTGAAAATTGTATTATAATTCAAGATGAAAACGACAAAAAAATTGAAGATTCTAGAAAATATGATATAATAGGATTAATGTCAGGAGCATCAACTCCTATGGAAACAATAGATAAGGTTGTAGAAAAGATAAACCAGATAAAATAGGAGGATAAAATGGTTTTTAAAGAAGAATTAAAAAAATATCAAAATTATATTGATGATGAGTTAGATAAATACTTTAAAGAAGATAATACGTATGAAAAAAGACTTAGAGAATCTATGAGATATAGTCTTTTAGCAGGTGGTAAAAGAATAAGACCTATTCTCATGTTTGCTACATATAGACTTTTTAAAGATGATTTTGAAAAGTGTTTACCATTTGCAATAGGTATGGAGATGGTTCATAATGCTAGTCTAATACATGATGATATGCCTTGCATTGATGATGATGATTTTAGACATGGTAAGCCTACAAATCATAAAATGTATGATGAGTGTACAGCACTTCTTGCTGGAGATGCACTTTTTAATTATTCAAATATAGTTATAACAGATGATTTAAGAGAAGAGCTTGATATAAAGAAAATTAGTATGAAGATTATGGCATTAAATGAGTTTGTAAAGGCAAAAGATAGAATGATAGCAGGAGAGTATTATGATACAGTAAGTGCTGGTGAAATTTTAACTTTAGAGCAACTTGAATATATGCATAGAAATAAAACGGGCGCATTAATTAAAGAATCTGTAAGAATAGGTGCTTTACTTGGAGGTGCAACAAATCAGGAACTACAAGTACTAACAAACTTTGCTGAAAATATAGGTCTTGCTTTTCAGATAAAAGATGACATTTTATCTGAAATTGGAGATAGCAAAAAAACAGGTAAACCAGTCGGAAATGATAGAGAGATGAATAAGGCAACATATGTTACAAAATATGGATTAGAAAGAGCACAAGAGATGCTTGATGATGTGATTAATGAGGCAATGGCAAGTATTCGTATTTTTGGTGACAAATCTGAATTTCTACTTGATTTAGCTGTATATATAAAAAATAGAGAAAAATAGGAGATAGTATGAAAGAAGAATTTAAAAAATTATTAAGTAGTATTAATAGAGAAGGAATTGAAAATCTAATAGCATTTATAGATAAAACAGATTTCTATACAGCGCCTGCAAGTACACGTTTTCATGGAAGTTATGAAGGTGGTCTATTAGAGCATAGTCTTAAAGTATATGAAATTTTAAAACATAAAGTTGAACATTCTGTAATAGATATAGCTGTTTCTGATGATAGTTTAAAAATTATTGCTTTACTTCATGATATATGTAAAGCTAATTATTATAAAGTAGATTATAGAAATGCTAAAAATGCTGAAGGTGTATGGGAAAAAGTCCCATATTATACTGTTGATGATACAATTCCTTATGGGCATGGAGAAAAATCTGTGATGATGCTTACAGAATATATTAAACTTACAGGAGAAGAAAAATATTGCATAAGATGGCATATGGGTTTTACAGAGCCAAAAGAATTATATAATACAATTGGTGCAGCTTTTAAAAAATATCCACTTGCATTGCTACTTCATGAAGCGGATTTAGAAGCTACATATTTTTATGATATATAAAAGGAGAAAGTTATGATAATTGATGAGAGAGGACCAAGTCATATAGCTATAATATTAGATGGAAATAGAAGATGGGCAAAAGCTAGGGGATTAAAGCCTACAGAAGGGCATAAAGCTGGAGCCGAAGCAGTAAAAAATATAGCTAAATATGCATATGACTGTGGACTTAAATATTTGACTGTTTATGCTTTTTCAACAGAAAATTGGAAAAGAGATAAATCTGAAGTTTCTCTTTTAATGAAATTATTAGATAAATTTACAAGTGATTTACTTGTAAGTGATGAAAAAAGAGAAATACAAATTAGAGTATATGGAGACATTACGGCACTAGATAAAAAGCTTCAAGATAAAATAATAAAACTTGAGGAAAAGACAAAGAATAATAAAAAGATGGTATTTGGAATATGTCTAAATTATGGTGGAAGAGACGAAATTATAAGAGCAGTAAAGCAGATTTGTGAAGATGTTGAATCTGGAAAACTAGGTAAAGAAGATATTAATTCTGAAGTTATTTCTAATCACTTATATACAAAAGATATACCAGATCCAGATTTAATTATAAGAACAAGTAACGAATATAGACTTAGTAATTTTCTTACTTGGCAGTCAACATATTCAGAATTGTATTTTCCAAAAGATGTCATGTGGCCGGATTTTAACGAAATAGAGTTTGATAAAGCTATTGAAGAATACATAAAAAGAAACCGTAGATTTGGTGGAAATTAAATCTTTTAACCTAAAATAACCTCTCATTTCCTTTACTTTTTGGTGAATTTGTGGTATAATAATAGTGTATTACTATGATTTAAGAAAAGGGGGAATGTATAGTGTTTAGCGTAGGTGATAAAGTTGTTTATCCAATGCATGGCGCAGGGACAATAGAATCTATTGAAGAGAAAGAAATGCTTGGAAATGTTGATGATTACTACATAATCAAAATGCCTATTGGTGGAATGAAACTTATGGTTCCAACAGATAAGGTTGACGATATAGGTGTAAGAGAAGTTTCAAATAGATCTGAAGCAGATAAAGTATTTTCTGTTCTAGAAAAACCTAAAGATCCTTACATTCATGATGTAAATTGGAGTAAAAGATACAATCAAAATGTAGAGAAGATTAAATCAGGTAACATATTAGAAGTAGCAGAAGTTGTAAGAGAGCTTTCACATAGACATATGGAAAGAGGTCTTTCTATAGGAGAAAAGAAAATGCTTGCAACATCTAAGAATATTCTTTTAAGTGAAATGGTTCTTGCTGAAAATCAAGATAAAGAATTATTAGAAAATAAAATTGATAGTATAATTAAAGAATCATACGCTGCAGGAATTATGGATGAAGCTTCTAATGCAAGTGGAGATGTAGAATTATAATAGTCTCAACAAAAAATATTTTAAACATATAAAAAGACTTGAAACTTTGTTTCAAGTTTTTTTATTTTTTCGTCATTGACAAATATTTTTATATATGATAATATCACACTCGAGGTTGATAGTTTTTTATCACAAATTAAATAAGGAGTGTGATGTGAATATGAGTGAAAAGTATATTGATCTTCACGTTCATACAAATTATTCTGATGGTTTTGATAGTATAGAAGAAGTACTAAAAAAAGCAAAAGAGAATAATGTTGGAGTAATATCATTAACAGAACATTATAATATATCTTCATATAAACTTGCTTGTGACATGGCAAGAAAAGATATAGAGGTTATACCAGGAATAGAGATTGGCACAGATATGTCTAAATATTCAGATGGAAAAAAGCATGTATGCCATATTTTAGGATACTTTGTATCAAAGGATATTTGTAAATTACTAGATTTATATGAGATAGATAGATATAAATGTGTTACACAGACTCTAAAACTTTTAAATAGCAATAATATAGATATAAGTGTTAAAGATGTAATAGAAAATGCAAAAGATAGGAGAAGTATTGGTCGTTTTGATATAGCGATTACTTTAATGAAAATGGGATATGTAAAATCTGTGCAAGAAGCTTATGGAAAATATCTAGATCATGGAGGAAATAGCTATGTTCAAAGAGAAAAACTTACACCAATTGAATTAATAAAAAAGATACGTGAGTTTGGCGGAGTTGCTGTACTTGCTCATCCAAGAAGTTTAAGGTTTAATGTTGAACAAGAGGAGTTATTTATTAAAGAATTAGTTGATGCAGGACTTGCAGGAATAGAGGTATATAATCCAAATAATAGTAATGTATGTAGAAAACGCCTTTTAAGTTATTGTATTAAATATGATATTGTACCAACTGTAGGAAGTGATTATCATGGAGGAAAAAGAAAGCCGATTATTGAAATTGGAAGAGGGATTAATGATAATTTGAATGTATCAGATATGACTATAGTAGATAGATTAAAAGAGAGAATAATTAACTAGTTAAATTTTTGAAAAGAACAATTTTTTGTTCTTTTCTTTTTTTAATTTGTGAATTTGTGTGTTTTAATAGTCAAACTTTGTGGATTTTTGAGGAGTTTTTCTATCTTGATTTTGACATTTATATATTATATAATTTTAACTGTAATAAAAAGGAGTAATTTTATGGAAAAGTATAATGTAAGGGAATATATAGACTTATTAAAGGAAGAAAATATTTTATCTAAAACAATTAAATGTGAGAATATATTAGATAAAGAAGTTAATTTAGTATCATATAATTCAAAAGAAGTTGAAGAAAATACATTATTTATTGTAAAAGGGGTATTATTTAAAGATGAATATCTTAAAGAAGCAATAGATAACGGTGTATTTGTATATGTTAGCGAGAAAGAATTTAATGTAGATATACCATGTATTTTAGTAAGTGATATAAGAAAAGCTTTATCTTGTATGTCAGCAATGTATTTTAATTATCCTGGTGAAAAAATAAATATAATCGGTGTGGGTGGAACAAAGGGAAAATCTACTACTACATATTATATAAAGTCTGTATTAGATGAATATTCAAAAGCAATTGGTAAAAAAGATACAGCTGTTTTATCTTCAATAGATACCTATGATGGAGTTGAAAATTTTGAGTCTCATATTACAACGCCAGAGTCATATGATATTCATAAACATTTTTTTAATGCTTTAAATTCTGGTATGGAAAATGTAGTTATGGAAGTATCATCGCAAGCTTTAAAAATAGAAAGAGTATCAGATGTTTTTTTTGATATAGGTATATTTATGAATATTAGTGAAGATCATATAAGTGAGATAGAGCATCCAACATTTGAAGATTATTATAATTCTAAATTAAAGATGTTTAAAAATACTAAAAATGCTATTGTTAATTTAGATGCAGATTTAGCTTTAAATACTTTAGCAGTTGCAAGAAGAGATAGTGCAAGAGCTTTTACTTTTTCTATGAAGACAAAAGATGCAGACTTTTATGCTTATGATATCAAAAAAGATGGATTTAATACAATTTTTAAAGTACATACTCCAACATATGATGAAGAATTTAAGCTTACTATGCCTGGATTATTTAATGTTGAAAATGCACTAGCAACAATAGCTGCAACATATCTTATGGATGTGCCTGTAAAGTATATAAAAAGAGGGTTAGAAATTGCAAGATCTAGTGGTAGAATGGAAGTTTTTCATACAAAAGATATGAAGATAATTGTACTTGTAGATTATGCGCATAATAAACTAAGTTTTGAAAAATTATTTTCTTCGGTAAAAGAAGAATATCCAGAAAGAAGAATTGTGTCTATATTTGGATGCCCTGGTAAAAAGGCGTTACTAAGAAGAAAAGATTTAGGAATTATTGCAGGACAAAATTCAGATTTTGTATATATAGTTGCAGAAGATCCTGGTGCTGAACCTGTAATAGACATTTCAAATGATATAGCAAAATATGTAAAACAGTATACAAATAACTATGCTTTAATAGAAGAAAGAGGAGAAGCAATAGAAGACGCTATTTTAAATGCAGAAAAAGAGGAGAAGCCAACAATTATATTACTTACTGGAAAAGGAAGAGAGACTAGGCAAAAATATGGTAATGATTATTTACCTTGTATATCAGATGTAGAGTATACTGAAAAATTTTTGGAAGAGTATGATAAAAGACATAATTAATAAGAAGGAGATAATATGAAAGAAATAGATATAATAAATGCTTGTACAGATTTGGGAGTAGCAGTTGATGGAGCATGTCTTGGTCCAAATGAACTAACTAAAGATTTAAAGGGAAAAAATTTAAGAGCAATATATAAAATATATGCTGATGAGGAAAATAAAGAAAAGGATAGAGATAATAAAAAGAAGAACTTGATAAAATTAAATGAATTTAATGAAAAACTATATAAAACAGTTTTAGATGTTATAGATAAAAATCATTTTCCACTTACAATTGGTGGAGATCATAGCTTAGTTATTGCTTCTGCTTTGGCTTCAATTAAGAAAAATAAATCACTTGGTATTATTTGGATTGATGCGCATGGAGATTTTAATACTTTTGATACAACAATAACAGGTAATATACATGGACTTCCACTAGCAGCAATTGCTGGTTATGAAAAAAAGGACCTTGTTGGTTTTCATACAGCAAATACATATTTGCCTCAAAATACTGTTATAGTTGGAGGAAGAGATATTGACCCACTTGAAGAAGAAAATTTAAAAGATGCAGGTGTTACAGTTTTTTCTACTGAAGAGATACATAAAAGGGGAATGAGTGCTGTAATGGAAGATGCAATAAAAATTGCGTGTGATGGTACAGAAGGTATGCATATAAGCTATGATTTAGATGTAATTGATCCGAAACTTTGTCCTGGAGTATCAGTACCAGCTGTAAATGGAATTACTTTAGAAGAAGCATATGATGCTGTAGATGAGATAATAAAACACAAAGATAAATTAAAGTCATTAGATTTAGTTGAATTTAATCCTTTAAAAGATGTGGATAATAAAACAAAGATAATTGCTAAAACTATTTTAAAAAGTTTAATAAACAATATATAATAACGAGCACTTTAGTGCTCGTTATTAATATAAGTAACTTTTATTTATACTAGAATTCTTATTAATTAAATTTTGCACTATTTTGTGCATATTTTTTTAGTTTCTCTGATACTAAGCAATTTATACTTCCAACTGGATATTTTCCATTTTCATCTAGTTTACCAGCATCGACGCCAGTTAGTATTTCTATACCTTCATCAATGGTACTTACAGGATAGATGTGGAATTTATTTTCTTTAACAGCATCTATAACCTCATTACTTAATGTAAGGTTTTTGACATTTTGATAAGGAATTAATACTCCGTTTTCTCCATTTAGCCCTTTTTCTTTACATACTTTGAAAAATCCTTCGATTTTATCTGTAACACCACCAATTGGTTGAATTTCACCTTTTTGATTTACTGAGCCGGTTACTGCAAGACTTTGATTTATTGGAATATCAGAAAGTGAAGAAAGTATTGCATAAAGCTCAGTTGAAGAAGCACTATCACCATCTACTGGATTATATAATTGCTCAAAGCATAAACTAGCGGTAAGAGATAGAGGAACTTCCTGTGCATATTTTTCACCAATGTATGCAGATAGAATGTATACACCTTTAGAGTGAGTTGTACCACTCATTGCAACTTCACGTTCTATGTTTAAAACACCACTTTTTCCTATATATGTATTTGCAGTAATTCTAACAGGTTGACCAAAACAACAATCTCCAGTTACAGCAATTGTAAGACCATTTATTTGGCCAACTTTTGAGCCACTAGTTGAAATTATTATATCTCCTTGTCTTATCATTTTGTTATATGCATCATTATATTTTGAAAATCTTTTTGCTTTAGATTCTAAAGCTTTTTTTACTTCTACATCAGATATTACTTTTTTTCTATTTGTTGTTGCAACAAAATTAGATTCAATTATAATATCTGATATATCTTGCATTATAGCAGTAAGTTTATTTTGGTTTCCTGCACATCTTGAACTATATTCAACGATTTCTTTTACTCCTTCCTTATTAAAAGGTAAAAGAGAGTCTCTTTTACAGACATATGCTATAAATTGGATTAATTTTTTTACATTTTCTTTATTTCTATCATAGTTATCATCAAAATCTGCTTTAACTTTAAAAAGCTTTTTAAAATCTGCATCTTTTGCACAAAGTTGTTGATAATGTAGTTCAGAGCCTATTAATATTACTTGCATATTAATTGGAATAGGTTCTGGCTTTAATGATAGAATTGTTATTGGTTGATTAATATCCCTAGAGCTATCAATTGATAATTCCTGATTTCTAAGTACACGTTTGAAAGCTTCCCATGTTGGAGCACTGACAAGTAAGTCACGTACATTTATTATTAAATATCCGCCATTTGCTTTATGTACAAGTCCAGGTTTTAGCATACTGTAATTTGTCTTAGTTCCTTGTGGAGTAGTTTCAAATTCAAGTTTTCCAAATAAGTCAAAATAATTTGGATTCTTACAAAGTATAACTGGTGCATGTTGTAATCTATCATTATTTATTACTAGATTTACCCTATAATTTTCCCAAGGTTTTTGATTTTTTCTTTGCATCATCTGTTGCATCATATATGGATTTGTTACATTTCTCATATCTTTTTCAAAGTTGTTTTTCTTAAATAAATCAACGTTTTTAACAACGTCACTTTGAATAGAATATAAGAAATTTTGTATTTTAAGATTTTTTTTGTATTTAATTTTTAAATCACTCATACATTGTGTAACAGCAAATGTTGCTAGATTGTTTTCCCATTCTTTTAAAACTTGTTCACATTTTTTATCTAATGCGTCAATTTCTTTTAATACTTGTAGAGTCTGTTCTTGAATTTCAGGGCTTTTTTCTTCAAAGTATTTTTTTGTTTTTTCATCTAATACTTTAAATGATTTTTCATCTAAAACAACACCATTATGAACAGGAGAAAAGTAGATACCGTTTTCAGTGTTTCTTACTTTAAATCCTTTTTCATAAGTAGATTTATCAAATTCACGCATTATATTTTCTTTTGCTCTTTTGTATCTGTCAATTATAGTTTTCTTTTCTTTTTCGTACATATCTCCAGTAAGTTCTTTATTTATTCTTGTTGTGATAGAATTAATAAACCTATTCATATCTTGTTTAAATTCCATTCCTTCACCAGGCTCTAGTGCAATTGCAATAGGTTCCAATGGATTTTCAAAATTATTTATATAACAATAGTCTTTAGGAACAGGCATTTTTTCACTTAAAGAATTTACTACAGATAGTGCGTATGCAGTTTTTCCTATACCTAATGTACCAGATATGTATAAGTTAAATCCTTTTTGTGGTATTTGCATAGCAGACTTTATAGCCTCAAGTGCTCTTTCTTGACCTATAATACCGTTAAAAGGTTCAACTTCTTCAGTTGTATTAAATTTTAATGAGTCAATATTAAAAGAATTTTTTAGGCTACTTGCTTTTAGCTCTTTTACTTTCTTCATATATATAATTACCTCCATGTTTGTCTTTTGTATCCTATTTTCATTGTATAGTATATGAAAAAAATATTCAACTGATTAAATAAAAAAAATATATTTACTAATAAAGTTCGAAAAATGTAAAAAATATGAAAAGTATTTACTTTAATTTTATTTAGTTGTATAATAAAAATGAAAAAAATACTGGGAGGTAAAATATGAAAAAAAGATGGATAATATTTATACTTGCTATAGTTGCTATTGCAGTACTTGTAACGGTAGCAGTTTTATATTTTAACGAAAAGAAACAAAATGATTTACTTACAAGTGAAATAAATAGTTTATCTGAGACTAATACAAATACTGAGGTTAAATGTGAAGGACAATATGGTATTGTTGAAAAACTCGTAAAAGAGGATTATAAATTATATATTGAATCAGTAAATAAACTAAGAGAAAATTATGAGAGCTTGTCACAAGCAAAAGTAATAAATTTAGATAATTATGAAAATGACGGACCAGAATTTACAGAGTCATTGGGACTATTAAACGGAATAAAAGAAGAAAATGCTAAGATAATTGAGGAGCTTACTGCACTTACAGATGAAGCTAAAATAGAGGAAAAAGCTACAGCAGCAGGACTTGAATCTAGATTTGTAGATATGTATAAAGATATATTATCTCAAATCAAATTAAATGATGGAATTACTTCAATAAAAGAAGCAGATTCAAAATATAGTGCATATAATGATTCTTTAATTGCGGTACTAAATTATTTAAAAGAAAATAGTACGTCTTGGTTTATTGAAAATGGTACATTAAAATCTAATAGCCAAACATTTATTGATGAATATAATTCAATGGTACAAGAAACTAATATTGAACTTTAGTAATAAAAATAGCACTGATTAGTATTAATCAGTGCTATTTTTTAAATTATTTTATTAAATATATATGCATCTTCTATATTATCATAATATTTTTTTCTTTCTGAAATTTTAACAAATCCAAACTTATTGTATAAGGATTGAGCTATAATATTAGATTTTCTTACTTCAAGAAAAATATTTTTAATCTTTTTTTTATAACAAAATTCTATAATTTTATTAAGTAGTAAAGAAGCAATTCCTTTATTTGTACAATCTTTTTTTACTACAATAGATATAATATCTGCTGTGTCTAGTACGTAAGACATACCAATATATCCAACTATTGTATCATTTAAAATAGCGACTAAATAATATTTAGAAGCTTGACTTAGATCATTTTCAATTATTTCTTTACTAAGTATTTTTACATTATGGGTCTTTTCTATATCAATGCATTTTTCTATATCTTTTTTTTGCATTTTTCGTATTATAATGTTATTCATTATTACTCATTCTTTCTGCTTGAGACTGTCTTGCATACAGTGCATCTAAGCTATATGCATTATATATGTAGTTTTTATGATTTTTAATATCTAAATAGCATGAAATTAGATCTTCTGTAGTAGGGTAAATATCTATTAGTTTTTCTGAAATAGTATCTAGTTTTTCTTTGAAATTATTTATACAATTTCCAGCAATAATTATGTCTTTTTCATTTGTTTTAGAAATCACATTATCTATTGTATCGTTGTCTACATCTATTATTTTTTCAAAAGTTATTTTTCCATTTTCATCTTTAGATATTTTGTTTAATGCATAATATACTCTGTTATTTCTTGCATCAATTAAAGATAAAACTTTTTGTTCTTTGGTATTATATTTTTTGAACGCTACATATCCAATTAGATCAATTGAAGAGATAGAAAATATATTTATTTCCTTAACTTGTGCAAATGCCTTGATAGTTGCAAGACCTATACGAATACCAGTAAATGAACCCGGCCCATTAATTGTAGCAAGTAAATCTATATTATCTAAATTTATTTTTGCAGTATCTAAAGTCTCATGTATAATTGGCAAAAGTTTTTCTGAGTGAGTTATTTCATTAGATATACTTTTAGTGTGAAATTTATTGTTATATAATACACTACAACTTGCAACTTTTGTTGTTGTATCTATTCCTAAAATATTCATGTTAATTCCTCCAAATTTTAAATGTTCTAAGTGTTGGATCTTTATCCGATTTAGTTATATTAATATGTATTGTGTTTTGAGGTAGTATATCTTCAATTACTTCGTCACCCCATTCAATTATACATGCTCCGTTATAAAAATAATCAGTTCCAACACCTTCTAAGAATTCATTACTGTCTTTTAATCTATAAACGTCAAAGTGGTAAATTGGAAAGTCCTTTGTATTATATTCGTTTACTATTGTAAATGTTGGACTACATACTTCATCCTCTAAATTAAAATGGCTTGCAAGACCCATTAAAAATACAGTTTTTCCAGATCCCAGCTCACCATTTAAAGTTATAATTTTTCCAATAGATATATATTTTGCAAATTCTTTTCCAAGTTTTTTTGTATCTTCTTCGCTATGTGATATATATTCAAACTCAAAACTTGTTTTTAAATCAAATAATTTTTGTATATTTTTTATGTCTTTTTCTGTCATGAAAATCACCTATATAATTATACCAAAAATATAGTAAAATAGCAAATAAATTATATAAAGTGAAAAGCACAAAAAATAGTTCTTGCAAAATTGAAAGATAAAATATAAAATATATAAAAAAGGAGAGGGCATATGGGAGCAAATAATTGGACAGAAGACCAACTAAAAGCAATTGAAAAAAGAGATTCAAATATACTTGTTAGTGCCTCAGCAGGTAGTGGAAAGACAGCAGTACTTGTTGAAAGAATAATTGAAAAAGTATTAAACGAATATTTAGATGTAGATAAAATATTAGTTGTTACATTTACTAATGCTGCAGCACAGGAGTTAAAAGAAAAAATATTAAATGCAATATATAAAGCTTTAGAAGGGCAAAGGGATCCTAAAAAAGTAAATCATTTGAAAAATCAGTTAATTTATATAAATAGAGCAAATATTACTACAATTGATGCTTTTTGTTTTAAACTTGTAAGAGAGAATTTTAATGTGTTAAATATTGATCCAAATATTAGAATATGTGAAGAATCTCAAAGTGTATTAATAAAAACAAGAGTACTTGAGGATTTACTTGAAGAAGAATATGAGTCATATGTTGACGAGCAAAATGTATTTGGATTATACAATATATTAGAATTATTTAATGGAAAGGATGAAGAGTTACTTGAAAATATTTTAAGAATATATAATTATATACAATCTTTTCCTTATCCATTTAAATGGCTTAAAGAGCAAATTAACAAATATAATATAGATGAAAATGTTGATTTATACAACACAGATTTTGGAAGAGATATCTATGAAGATATTATATCCGAAATTGAGTTATGTATTGAAAAATACGATGATTATTTAAATAAGATAGCTGGAATAGAAGAATTTAATAAATGCTATACAATACTAGATAATGATATACAAATTTTAAAGAAAAGTATATATATTCAAAACAAATCATGGGATAGGCTTTATGAAAATATATTAGATATAAATTTTCAAAAATTTGTTATAGGTAGAGTAAGTAATGAAGAGCTAAAAAATGAGATATCTGAGTTTAGAAAAAAAGAAGTAAAAGATGTCATAGATAAAATTAAAAAGAAAATTTATGCTAAAAGTAAGGAAATTTTAGAAGATAATAAAATTGCATATAAATATCTAAAGTATTTATATGATTTTTTAGTAAAATATGATAAAAAATTTAAAGAGGAAAAAAAGAATTTAGGTGTCGCTGAATTTAACGATATAATGCACTATGCATTAGAATTACTTGTAGATAAGGAAGATAATATTACTGATGTTGCACTTAATTTAAAAGAAAGATTTAAAGAAGTATATACAGATGAATATCAAGATACAAGTTATGTTCAAGAGAGAATACTAGATGCTATTTCAAAGGAAAACAATAGGTTTATGGTTGGAGATATAAAGCAAAGTATTTATGGATTTAGGCAAGCAAGACCCGATATATTTAATGAAAAATATATTGCTTATCCATTAGATGATGGTGATAGTAAGTCATGTAAAATAATACTATCTAAGAACTTTAGAAGTAGAAAAGAGGTAATTGATTCTATAAATTATATTTTTGAAAAAATAATGAGTATGAAAAATGGTCAATGTGACTATTCTGAAGCAGAGGCTTTAAAATGTGGAAATACTACATATAAGAAAGATGAAAATGCTTCATATAAGACTCAAATTAACATAATAGACTTAAAAGATCAAGAGCCAAGTACATTTGAAGGAGAAATTGATGAAGAACAAATAGATGAAGACTTAACATCTACTCAAATTGAGGCAAAATGCATAGCATATAAAATAAAAGAAATAATTTCAAAAGATAAAGTTACAGATAAAGATGGAACATTAAGAAATGTAAAATTTAGAGATATAGTTATTTTACTTCGTGGAGTAAAAAATAAAGCGGATATTTTAGAAGAAGAGTTAAAAAGAAATAACATACCGGTTTTTTGTGATACTTCAAGTAGTATTTTTGAAGGGGACGAGGTAAAACTAATATTATCGTTTTTAAAAATAATAGATAATCCGTATCAGGACATTTATATGATAAGTATAATGTTTAGTATAATCGGAGGATTTAGTTTAGATGAAATTACTAAAATTAGACTATATGATAGCAACTCATATGTATATGATACATTAAATAACATGCTAAATGATGAAGAGTATATAAAAAAAGAATATAAACTCATAGATAAAATTAAAGTTTTTTTACAGATTATAAAAGACTATACAAATTATTCTAAAATATATAGTATATCTGATCTTTTAATTAGACTATATAAAGATACAGATATATATTATCAGTTTGCTCTTGAAGATGACGGAGCAGCTAAAAAAGCAAACTTAGATTATTTAATAGAGCTTGCATCGAGTTTTTATTCTAATGTTGGTAATACATTAAATGCGTATATTAAGTATATAGATAACTTGAAAGATAAGCAGGACACATCGACAAGTAGTGCAAAAATAATTGGAGAAAATGAAGATGTAGTAAGGATAATGACAATACATAAATCAAAGGGGTTAGAATTTCCAATAGTAATACTTGCAGATATGGCAAAAGGATATAATTTTTCAGACTCAAGAAAACAAAGAGTTGTTTTTCATCATAAATATGGAATAGGAATAGATGTGGTAAATCAAGATTTTGGGGTTACATATCCATCTGTTATTAAGCAAGCAATAAGGTCTGTAATAGAAAAAGAAACAAAATCTGAAGAGTTAAGACTTTTATATGTTGCTCTTACAAGAGCAAAAGAAAAAATATATATGTTTGCTACCACTAAAGATTTTGAGAAAGAATATGTTATGCAGACTATAAAGCTAAAAAATGGAAAATTTAATGAAACTCTAATAGCTTCAAACACAAGTTATTATAAAAATTTACTACCAGTTATAAAATATTATAATGAATTTGAAGCAGACAAAAAAGATTTAGAAATAAATAAAATAGAAGTTAAATCTAATACAACTGATGAAGAATTAAAAAAATTACTTGTAAGCAAAGAAGAGGAACAAAAACGTGAATCACTTAATGAGATTTTAAAATCATTATTTAATAAAAATTTGTTAAATACTAAAATTATTGAAAAAATAAGAGAAAATTTAGAATCAGAATATAAATACTATGATGATGCACATTCTCCATCAAGAATCAGCGTAAGTAATTTAAAAAAGACAAAAAATGAAGAAGAAAATGTAATCATAAAAAGCATTATAAAAGATGAGAACGAAGATAAAAAGGATGAATCTAAAAAAGAGTTTAAAATACCATCTTGTTTAAATGATGAAAATGAGAAATATACAGCTGTAAGAAAAGGAATATTAATTCATTTTATTTTACAAAATTTAGATTTTAGTATATTAAATACAAAAGAAGAAATAAAAGAATATATAAATAAATTAGAAATTAAAAATATTATTAGTAATCAGGATAGTAAGTATATAAGCGTAAGTAAAATATATAATTTTTTAAATTCAAAGATCGGAAAGAATCTAAAAAAAGCAAAAAAAATATATAGGGAATATGAGTTTATACTTGATAGTGCTAAATATTCAAATAGTCTTATACAGGGAATAATTGACTTATTTTATGTTACGGATGAAAATAAAGTAATACTTGTTGATTTTAAAACAGATAGGCTATATAATGAGGATGAGTTTATAGATAAGTATAAAATTCAACTAGATATATATAAAGAGGCTATTAATACTTTGACTGATTATAAAGTAGATAAGGTATACATATATTCATTTAATCTAAATAAAGAAATTGAAGTTAAGGAGAAAAGCGATGAATAAGTACAGTAATGATATAATAGAACATGTAAAATCTGGAGATTTAGAATATTTGCAATTTAAGATATTAAATAGGTATAATGTAAAACACTGTATTACATTAAGAAGAGGTGGAGTAAGTAAAGGAGAATATGAGAGTTTAAATTTTAGAACTCTTGGAAATGATGATATAAGCAATGTTTTTAAAAATCTAGAAATAATAAAAAAAGAGATTGGAATAGAAAATGTTTGTAAAGGAAAACAAGATCATACAGATAAAGTCATTATAATAGATAATAAAAATAAAGATGAATTTTTATTTGAAAATCTAAATACTCAAAATGTTGATGGATATGTTGTAAAAGATAAAAATATTGCAACTCTTGTTACAACAGCAGATTGTAATCCAATCATTATATATGATACTAAGAAAAATGTTGTTGCAAATGTACATGCTGGTTGGAAGGGTGTAATAAATAAAATATATATTAAAGCAATAAATATAATGAAAGAAAATTTTTCAAGTAATCCAAAGGATTTAATTGTATGTATTGGTCCATCAATTAGAAAATGCTGTTTTACAAGTAAAGAGGAAAATTTTAAAAAAAAGTTTACAAAGTTGTTTGATTATTCAGATAGATATTTATCATATGAAGAAGATAATGAAACTTTTCACATAGATTTGATTGAAATTTTAAAAACAGAATTAAAAAAATCAAATATCCAAGATGATAATATCTATGTTGCAGATATTTGTACAAGATGTAATACTAATGACTTTTTTTCATATAGAGCAGCTGTACAAAATGGAAAAAAAGATTATGCAACAATGGCGACTATAGTTCAAGTTAGTGAAAATAATGTGAAATAAACGCAAAATATTGACTATGCAATTTTAGTTTGCTATAATTTACAAGTGAAAGAGGAGGTATAGATATGCTAAATAAAATGAACTTACCTAATAAGTTAACTATGTTAAGGATAATATTAGTACCTTTATTTATTATATGCTTAAGTATACCTGAGAGCTTCTTTGAATCTTTTGAAATAGACAATGGAACAACTATTATGGGTTGGGTTGCACTAGTAATTTTTGTTGTTGCAGCTTTAACAGATTGCCTTGATGGAAGAATATCTAGAAGCCAGGGAATTGTAACTAAATTTGGAAAGATTATGGATCCTCTTGCAGATAAATTGCTTGTTTCTGCAGGATTTATAATGCTAACAGGACTTGGTGTTGTACCAGCATATGTAACAGCAATAGTTATCTTTAGAGATTTCTTTGTTAATGCATTAAGAATGTTTGGTGCAGACAACTCAAAAGATTTAGCTGCAGGACTAAGTGGTAAAGTAAAAACATTATTTCAAATGTTAGCAATAACTTTAGCGTTAGTTAGCTATATTGTTTCACCAACAGTTTCAATGTTTGCTTTTATAGAAAGTTCATTAACAATGGATACAATAGAGTTAGTAATAAATGTTGCAATGTCAATAGCAGTTTTAGCAACACTTATTGCGACAATATGGTCTTTTGTTGATTATTTTGTTAGATTTAAAGAAGATATTGATGTTGAAAATTAATTATAAGGTCTGGTAAATTTAATTTACCAGATTTTTTTTTGTATATTAAAGTTGTATAATTAGTATAATATGAATATTTAATTTATTGAAAATAATAATTTTTTATAGTAAAATATAGATATAACTTAGCATAGAATAGTTGCTATTCTATGTTTTCATGCTGTTTTAATGAGGTGTTACAATGAAAGAAGAGCAAATTAATTTTTTTGAAATAGATGAGACTAAAAATAATATAAAAAAAGAAATTGAAAGACTTAGAGAAGAAATAGAATATCACAATAGATTATATTATGAACAAGATGAGCCAGAAATATCAGATTATGAATATGATAAGCTTACACAAAGACTTAAGAAACTTGAAAAAGAACATCCAGAATTTATTGTAAAGAGTTCCCCAACACAAAAAATCGGAGGAAAAACTAAAAATATATTCACACAAGTTGTACATGATGTTCAAATGCAGAGCTTGCAAGATGTTTTTTCTTTAGAAGAAGTTGAAGAATTTGTAGATAAAGTAAAAGAAGAGTATAAAGAAAAAACTAAATTTTGTGTTGAAACAAAAATTGATGGATTGTCTGTTTCTTTAGAATATAAGAATGGTGTGCTTGTAAGAGGTTCTACAAGAGGAGACGGATTTGTTGGAGAAGATGTAACACCAAATATAAAGATGATAAAAGATGTACCTCAAAGACTTAATACAGATGATACTATAGAAGTAAGAGGAGAAGTATATCTTCCAAGAAAAGAATTTGAAAAAATAAATGAAGAGCTTATAGCAAATAATAAACAGCAGTTATCTAATCCAAGAAATGCTGCTGCTGGAACTTTAAGACAGTTAGATAGTGAACTTGTAAAAAATAGAAATTTAAGTATATTTGTATTTAATGTTCAAAAGGGAAAATCTTTTTCTAGTCATTATGAGAGCTTAGAATATTTGCAAAAAGCTGGTATAAAAACAATAGCTATAAGATATCTTTGCACTACTAAAGAGGAAGTAATAGATGCAATAAAAAAAATTGGTGATATGAGAGATGAATTAGAATATGATATTGACGGTGCTGTTGTAAAGGTAGATAATTTACTTATTCGCCAAGAAATGGGACAGACTGTTAAAGTTCCAAAATGGGCTGTTGCATATAAGTATCCTCCTGAGCAAAAAGAAACAAAAGTATTAGATATTATATTACAAGTTGGAAGAACAGGGCAAGTAACACCAGTAGTTATACTTGAGCCAGTAAGAGTTGCTGGGAGTGTTATTTCTAAAACAACACTTCATAATTTTGATTTTATGAAAGAAAAAGATATTCGTATTGGTGATACTGTTGTAATACAAAAAGCGGGAGATGTTATTCCGGAAGTAGATAGAGTATTAAAAGAAAAAAGGGATGGAACTCAAAAAGAATTTGAAGTACCTAAATTATGCCCAGTATGTGGTGAGGAGCTTGAAAAAGAAGAGAGTGAGGTAGCACTTAGATGTACTAATAGTGAATGTCCAGCTCAAATTTATAGAAGTATAACTCATTTTGTTTCAAGAGATTGTATGGATATATCTGGAATGGGCGAGGCAATAGTAGATGCTTTAATAGTTAAAAATTTACTTAAAGATGTAGCAGATATTTATTATTTAAAGTTTGAAGATTTTATGTCTCTTGAGGGATTTAAAGAAAAATCATCTCAAAACTTAGTAAATGCAATTGAAAAAAGTAAGACAAATTCTTTAGATAAATTACTTTTTGGACTTGGAATAAGACATATTGGAAAGAAAGCAGCTAAGATTTTATCTGAAAATTTTGAAGATATAAATAAATTAAAGGAAGCATCTATTGATAAGTTAAATAGTTTAGAAGATTTTGGTAACATTATGGCTGAGTCTGTATATGAATTTTTTAGAAAGCCACAGACAGATATTATTATTGAAAAACTACACGATGCAGGTGTAAACTTAAAGGGTAACATTAAGAATAAAGCATCTGAAATTCTTCTAGGAAAAACAATTTGTATAACAGGTTCTTTTGATAATTATTCAAGAAATGATATTGTAGCTATGATAGAAGATAATTCTGGAAAAGCTTCATCATCTGTATCAAAGAAAACAAGCTTTTTAATTGCTGGAGAGTCTGCTGGTTCAAAACTAAATAAAGCACATGAGCTTGGTGTAGAAGTTTTATCTATAGATGATTTTATAAAAATGATTAAAGAAGGGAATAAATAATGAATCCACTAATTAAAACTTTAGCAAACAGTAGTAATTATACATCATTAATTAGAGAAATTACAAAAAAAGATAAAAATAGATTAAGTATATCTGGCCTTACTGATAGCAGTAAGGCTTGGATGGTTTATGGTATAACTCAAAATACAAATAGAAACTCCATTGTTGTATGTAGTAACGTTTTTCAAGCAAATAAAATTATTCAAGATTTAAAGTTTTTATCAAGTGAAATTGAAATAATATATTTACCTGCACGTCAAGTTCAATACTATGATATTGATGCAGAAAGTAAAGATATTTCAAATCAAAGAATGTATGCAATTGAAAAAATACTTAGTGGAAGTAAAAATATTGTTGTTACTACTATTGATTCTTTACTTGTTAAAATGTTTCCTAATTCAAGATATAAAGGTGAAGATTTTAGCATAAAAGTAGGAGACACAATATCAATAAATGAAGTGGTTAAAAAGCTATCTAAATTTGGATTTGAAAGAACAGAAAATGTAGAAGGAAAAGGACAGTTTGCAGTACGTGGCGGAATAATAGATGTATTTTGTATAAATAATGATTTTCCATTTAGAATAGAGTTTTTTGGTGATGAAGTAGATAGTATTAGAACATTTGATACAATTACACAAAGAAGTATTGATACTGTAAAGAAAATAGATATGTCTCAAGTATCTGAAAACTATGTAACCAAGGAAAAAGTAGATGCTGTAATATCTGAGCTTAATAAATTTTGTGATGAAGGCAGAATTAGTGAAGAACTAAAAGGAAATATTAGAGAAGATATAGAAAAAATAAAAAATGGTTCTTTAGATAATTTAATAGATAAGTACTTTAATTTATTAGTTAAAAGACCTGAGAATTTGTTAGATTATTTAGATGAATATAATATTTTTATAGATGAACCTACAAAATGCAAAGATAAAGCAAATAGTATTGGATATGAAAATACAGAAACTATAAAAGTATTAGCACAAAGAGAGTATATTTATATGCCTTTTGTAAATACATATTTATCTTTTGAAGAAATAGAGACTAGAATTGAAAATATGATGAGTATATATCTTGAAAGAATAAATATAGATAAGTTAGTACAAAGAAATAGGATAGTATATAATTTTAGCATTAAAGAAGCTAATTTTTACAAAAGCTCACTTGAAGTTTTAAATTTAGACATTCAAAGAGCAAGGGAAAAAGCTATTCTCTTAGTTTTTCCAACAGATACAAGATATATGCAAGTAAAGAATTATTTACTAGATAATCGTATAAAAATAGAAGAAGTGAGTAATATTTTTGCTCTTGATGAACTTGAAAATGGAAAAGTATATATAACAAAAGGAATTGTATCGGGAGGATTTTATTCAGATGAGTTTGAAATACTTGTTATTGCAGAACCTGTAAGTGGTCTTTCTACCACAACTAAAAGAATAAAAAAGACAAGTGTTGGTCAGAAAATAAATACATATGCAGATCTTCAAGAAGGAGATTATGTTGTACATGAAAATCATGGTATAGGCATATATCGTGGAGTTGAAACAATAAGAGTACAAGATGTTCAAAAAGATTATATAAAGATTGAATATGCAAATAGAGGGATGCTTTATGTTCCAATTGCACAACTTGATTGTGTTGGAAAGTATGTTTGTGATGATGATGCAAAACCAAAGATAAATTCATTAGGTGGAAAAGAATGGGATAAAACAAAGAGTAAAGTAAAAACTCATGTAAAAGAGATAGCAAAAGAACTTATGCTCTTATATGCAAAAAGAGAAAAAATGAAAGGCTTTGCTTTTGAAAAAGACACACCTTGGCAAAAAGAATTTGAAGATTCTTTTGAGTATGAACTTACAAGAGATCAAAAAACTGCTTTAGAGGAAATAAAAGAAGATATGGAAAGTGATAAACCGATGGATAGACTTCTTTGTGGAGATGTTGGATATGGAAAAACAGAGCTTGCACTTCGTGCTGCTTTTAAAGCTGTCATGAGTAGTAAGCAGGTTGCATATCTTGTTCCTACTACTGTTCTTGCACTTCAGCAGTATAGAACTTTTGAAAGCAGAATGAAAGACTTTGGAGTAAGAGTCGAGTTTTTAAGTAGATTTAAAACAAAAAAAGAACAGACAGATATATTAAAAGATTTAGTAGACGGAAAAATAGATATAATTGTCGGAACTCATAGAATATTATCTAAAGATGTGTTTTTTAAAGATTTAGGTTTACTTATAATTGATGAGGAGCATAGATTTGGAGTAAAAGACAAGGAAGCAATAAAAGTATTAAAAGAAACAGTAGATGTATTATCTATGACAGCAACTCCAATACCTAGAACGCTACATATGTCAATGATCGGAATTAGAGGAATGAGTACTTTAAGTGAACCACCAATGGAAAGACTTCCTGTACATACATATGTATTAGAGTATAATGATAATGTAATTAAAGAAGCAATTGAAAAAGAACTTTCCAGAGATGGTCAAGTTATATATTTAAATAATAGGGTAAATAAATTAGATGAAATAGTTGGTCATTTAAGAAATTTAGTACCAGAGGCAAGAATAGGTGTAGCACATGGTCAAATGCCACCAGATATTGTTGAAGATGTAATGTTAAGGTTTATTACACATGACATAGATATTATTGTTTGTACAACAATACTTGAATCTGGAATAGATGTTCAAAATGCAAATACATTAATTGTTGAAGATTCAGATACTTTAGGGCTTGCACAGCTTTATCAGATAAGAGGAAGAGTTGGTAGATCAAATAGATTAGCATATGCGTATATAACTTATCCGGCAGATAAGTCATTATCTGAAGTGTCTCAAAAAAGATTAAAAGCCATAAAAGATTTTACTGAATTTGGAAGTGGATTTAAGATTGCTTTAAGAGATCTAGAAATAAGAGGAGCAGGAAATTTGCTTGGTAGAGAGCAACATGGACATATGGCAAAAGTAGGTTACGAATTATATTTGGCACTACTTGAAAAAGCAATTAGAGAAGAAAAAGAAGGTAAAGATGCAGTTGCCAAAGAAGAAGTATATAAAGAAGTTAAAATGGATATTAATGTATCAGCATATATTAGTGATATGTATATAAAAGATCCTATTCAAAAAATCGATATGTATCAAAAAATATCTGATATAAAAAATGAGGAAGAATCTATGGAAGTTGTAGATGAGCTACTTGATAGATTTGGAGATATTCCTAAAGAAACAGAGAATTTAATAAAAATTGTCGAAATAAGAAATAAAGCTAGAAAGCTTGGAATTACTAGGATTTTAGCTACAGAAAAGATGATTAAATTTGAGCCTATGAATTTAAAAATCACGTTGACAAATGATTTTAATAATGATATACTTATCCGTGTACAGTTAGAGATTAGTAAATTAGAAAATACTATAAAGGAAAAGGGGTAAAAATATGAACAGTAAAACAAGAAATTTAAAAGCTGGAAGTGAAAATGGTGTAATTATTGCAATACTTGCTATTTTATTAATTATAGTTGTTGCTATAGTGGGAATAGTTGTAGCAAAAGATAATGCTGCAGTTGCTACTTTTGATGGAGGCAAAGTTACAAAGAAAGAATATCAAGTATACTATGAAATGTTTGCATCATATTTACAATCTTATGGCTATGACTCAGAATCAATTCCAGAGGAGATATTAATGAAGGCAGCTTCTGATAAAATGATTTTAACTGATGCAGAAGCAGCAGGAGTTGAATTATCAGATGAGGATAAACAAGAAATTGATGATATATTTAGTGATGAAGAATATCTAAATTATTTTAAACAACATTATACTTTTAGTATAGATTCATTAAAACAAATATATTATAATGATTATTTAATTCAAGCATACATTGAAAAACTTGCAGCAGAAGCTGATGATGCTACAATTGAGGAATATATTAAATCAAATTCTACTGATGGTGAAGAAGTAGATATGAATGAATATGATACATCACATATTTTATTCTCATTTACAAAGGATGATGGAACAACAATGAGTGATGATGAGAAGGCAACATTAAAAGCTGAGGCAGAAGAAGTGCTTCAAAAAGCTTTAAATGGTGAAGACTTTGCAAGTCTTGCACAAGAGTATTCAGATGATACTACAGCAAGTCAAGGTGGACAATATATAATGTATGATGATGGTTATACAGTATCACAATATACTGATACAGTTAAAAAAATGAATGTTGGAGAAGTTTATGGTGATCTAGTAGAAACTACATATGGATATCATATTATAAAACTTAATGCTAAAACAGAAAATGGTAGATTAGCAAACGAGACTGAAAGAACAGCATATGCGAATACTCTTTTTGATAATATAATTGAAGAGAAAAACTTACAATATGATGAAGAAGAGTTTAAAAAGTTTGTAAATTCAATTGATCCAAATGTATATGCAGAAGATGAAGAAACTGACACAACAACAGATGGTACAACAACTGATGACACAACAGATACATCTACTGATTCATCAACAGATACTTCAACAGATACTTCAACAGATACATCTACTGATACAACAACAGCAGAATAGGAGATAATATGGATACAATTTTTAGTAAATCTAACTCAAATGTAAAATTAGTTAGAAGTTTAAATGAAAAGAAATTTAGAATTAAAAATAAAGCTTTTTATTTAGAAGGAATTAAAGTTGTAAATGAAATATTAGATAAAGATAAAGCGATAGACATTATGTTTATCGCTTATTCTAAATCTATACTAGAAAATCTTAATGGTGGAAAAGACCTTTTAAATAGAATAGAAAATTTGAAGAAAATAAAGGTATTAAGTTTCGAAGAGAGTATTTTTAAATATATGACTGATACCATAACACCGCAAGGAGTTTTGGCAGTAATAAAAATTCCTGAGTATGATATTTTAGAAGAATTAAAAAATAATAACAAGAATATTGTTATATTAGATAGAGTTCAAGATTTAGGAAATATGGGGACAATTATAAGAAGCTGTAATGCTTTTGATATAGATATAGTCTTATGTACAAAAGATACAGCAGACATATATTCACCTAAGGCGCTTAGGTCTACAATGGGAGGTATATTAAATACTAAAATTATATATTTAGACGATCTAAGTGTTATAGATTATCTAAAAAAATGTGGATATATAATTGTATCTACTAGTCTTCAAGCAAACGATTTTTTAGAAAATATTGATCTAAAAAAAAGATATGCTTTTGTTATGGGAAATGAAGCAAATGGAGTAACAGAGGAATTATTATCCAAATCAGATATGTTTGTTAAAATTCCGATGACAGATAAAATTGAGTCATTAAATGTTGGAGTTGCAACTTCAATTATACTATATGAACAATATAAAAATAAAAGTAAAAACATCTAGAAGTTTTCTAGATGTTTTTGATTTTTAGGAATGACTCATTTCTTCTTCATTTATTGGTTTGTATAAAGCTATTGCTCCTATACCACAAATACCTACTAAAACGAAGATAATTCTACTTAACATACTAGTCATTCCACCAAAGATAGAACCGATTAGGTCTACTTTGAATAACCCTAGTATTCCCCAGTTTAAGGCACCTATTATTACTAGGGTAAGCAATATGTTGTATAAAGTTTTCATAAATACCTCCTGACAAAATTATTTTGTCAGAAATAGTTTGTGTAAATTTATGTATTATATTACAAATTAGAATATATTTTGCAATATTTCAAATAATTTAAAAGAATATTTTATATTTTCATTGTTAGATTTATCGTTATGATTTAAGTTATTTATTCCTGGAATAATTGTGTTTAAGTTAGATAGATTATTTATATTTTCTTTATTAGGGAGCATTGACGAGAATATTATGAAAATATAGATATAAACAAATATATTTTTTTTAATCAATTTATTATTTAAAGTTTCCCTGAATTTTTCTTTAATTTTTCTCAATATAATCACCATTAATATGATGTGTAAATAAAAAAAAATTACTATAAAAATAAATTCTAATAATGTCAATGAATATAATAAAACAAAATTTTTAATAAAAATAATTTAAAATAATAACCAGAGGTGTGGTGGTTATGAAAATTATAAAGGTATGTAGTTTTGTTGCAAACTATACACATTCGTGTATAGTTGCTAATAATTTTATATCTAAAGAATTTGATAAAGCAAAGGTGATATATATAAATGAAAACAGCGAAAAAGAAAAATTAAAGAAAATTGTAAATAAGTATTTTAAAAACATTAACAAAAAGATAATATATATGGAATGGCTAAATGAGGAAATTGTAAATGACTATGTAAATGAAAATATTGTACTTGTAGTAAATGGTAGTGAAAGCTTTATATCAAAGGTAAATGAATATATGTGTTTTATTCAAAATGAGATTTTAGTTATTAATTGTTATAATATAATGGACATAAAATCTAATATTGCAGATATTATATCTAGTCATGATTATTACTTAAATAGTGATGGAATTCAAATACGAAAGGATAAAACTTGTTAAATATATAAATATAATATATAATTAATACATAAGGCGGTGATTATATGAAATCATTGTTTAAAGGTATTAAAGGAATAATTATATTAATATTTTTAATTATACTTTTTGTTGTAGGATATTTTGTATATGATGGATATAAGCTGTATAAGAGTGTTATAGAAGAAATTAGTATTGAAGACAAAATAGATCAGATACAAAGTAATGAAGAATATATAAGTATAGATCAAATAAGTAAAGATTATCTTAACGCTGTTATTGCTGTTGAAGATAAAAGATTTAATGAGCATTTTGGTATTGATATTTATTCAATTGGAAGAGCTTTACTAAATAATATAGAAAATAAGAAGATTATTGGAGGAGGAAGTACAATAACTCAACAACTTGCTAAAAATATGTATTTTGATCAGAAAAAGAGACTTACAAGAAAAGTAGCAGAGCTATTTGTTGTATTTAACTTGGAAGAAAATTATTCGAAAGAGGAAATTTTAGAGTTATATGTAAATGTAATATACTTTGGCGATGGTTATTATGGAATTAAAGAGGCAAGTAATGGATATTTTGATAAAGAACCAAGTGAACTTGACTTAAATGAGGCTACGCTTCTTGCAGGAATTCCAAACGCACCAAGTGTATATCAGCTTAGCAACAATTCTGAATATACTTATCAAAGACAAATAATAGTTATAAATGCAATGGTTGATTGTGGATATTTAGATGAGGAGATTGCAAATAATTTAATAAATGAAATTAAAGAAAGTAAGGGATATATGAAGTGAACCCTTACTTTTTTCTTTACATATGTGTTAAAATATATATAGTTTAAAAGGAGAAGAATTTATGAATATTTATTTAGTAAGACATGGAGATGATGATGAAAGATATAGAGGAGGATGGAGCGAGCTTCCACTTGTTGAAGCTGGAATAGATAAAGCTAAAAAGTTAGGAGAATATTTATCAAGTGAGAAAAATTATGAGATAAAAGTAGACAGAATTATATCAAGTGATTTAAAAAGGGCAAAAATGACAGCAGATATAATAAATGAAAAGCTAAATGTAAGTATTTTATACGATAAGAGACTAAGAGAAAATAATAATGGGGCGCTTGCTGGAATGTTAAATGAAGAGGCTATAAAAAAATATCCTCATGCATTTTTTTCAACTCTAAAATATAATGAGAGATTTCCAGATGGAGAATCGCCTAAAGAATTTTTTCATAGAATTAGAAAAGATTTTTTTGATATTATAAAAGAAAATAAGGATGTGGAAAATTTAATGATTGTTACTCATGCTGGTGTAATAGGAATAGTATGGCATATTTTAAATAAGAAGAGATGGTCAAATAAAAGAAAAGCTTTAAAACTTCCTAAGACTTCAATAACAAAGATTGTAATTGATGAGAATAGAAAAGAAATATGTTATATTGGAAATATTCCACATCTGGAAAATTAGATAAAAGCATGATATTTAATGTGGAAAATTTACATAAGTTGTGATATAATATTAATGTTTATGGAGGATAAAAATGAGTACAGAAGAATTATATACATATATACTTACAGTATTTGAAGGAAAAAGTTTTGAAAATTTAATTTTAAGCAAAAGAAATACTGAGTTTAAAGAGTCATTTGAAAATGATTACAGAGAGAAAATCATTAATGCTATGAATACAGATGAATATACAAAAGTGATGGATAAGTTATCCAAAAGCTTTTTAACTAACCTTGCCAAGGGAACAAATGGTAAGAAATTTACAAAAGAAGATTGTAATAAAATACTAGAAATATATCATAAATTAATAGAAAATATTTCTGACTTTGATAAAAACTATGAAAGAATAGCTTTAGAACACTTTACAGAAGTAAGAAATTTTATAAATGAATTTACTTCAAGAGAAGAAAATGGAATGTCAAAATCTTCATATTCACCAGAATTTATTTTAAAAATTTTAGATGTAAAAGATGATGAACTTAAAGGAAAATCATTAGACATAGGATGCGGAAAAAATGGTGAACTTGTAAAATATTTAGCTTCAAAAGGAGTACAATCTTTTGGAATAGATATGGAATGTGAAGATAGTGATAGTTTAGAACAAGAAGATTGGCTTATTAAAGATTATCCTGAAAATACATATGATTTGATTACATCAAATTTAACTTTTACAAAATACTTTAATGATGCAAATTCGGAAGAGCAAAATGATGAGGAGTGTATAGAGTATGCTCAAAGCTATATGAAAATACTTAATTCATTAAAAGTAGGAGGAAAATGGCATTATGTTCCTTCAGTTACTTTTATTGAAGAACTATTGCCAGAAGATAAATTTGAAGTAACAAATAGCTTTATTAATGACAATATAATGAGAACAGTAATAAAAAGAATAAAATAAATAAATTGCACTTATAATTTAAAATTATAAGTGTATTTTATTAAAACGCACATTTGTTCTCAAAAATGTTGTAAAATAGATTATGCTATGATATAATACATATGGTTTTGAAGGTGAGAAAATGAATGATAAATTAATAATAAAAGGAGCAAAAGAGAATAATTTAAAAAATGTTAATCTTGAGATACCAAGAGATAAACTAGTTGTATTTACAGGTCTTTCTGGTTCTGGTAAATCATCTTTAGCATTTGATACTATATATGCAGAGGGTCAAAGAAGATACGTAGAGTCTTTGTCTTCTTATGCAAGACAATTTTTAGGTATAATGGAAAAGCCAAATGTCGAATCCATTGAAGGTCTTTCTCCTGCAATATCTATAGACCAAAAAACTACATCTAAAAATCCACGTTCAACAGTTGGAACTGTAACAGAGATATATGATTATTTAAGATTATTATATGCAAGGGTAGGGGTTCCTCACTGTCCAAAATGTGGTAAAAGGATTAAAAAGCAGACTGTTGATGAGATAGTAGATAAAATTCTTGAATACGAAGAAGGAACAAAAATATTAGTAATGACACCTGTAATTCGTGGTAGAAAAGGTGAGCATCAAAAGGTTTTAGAAAGGGTATTAAAAGATGGATATATACGTGCAAGAATTGATGGAGAGACATATGATCTTTCCGAGGAGATTCCATCTTTGGATAAGCAAAAAAAGCATAATATAGAAATAGTAATAGATAGATTAGTAGTAAGAGATGATATCAGAAAAAGACTTGCAGATTCAGTTGAGCTTGCACTAAAATATGCAGAGAATTTAGTTATAATTTCAAATTTAAATGATGGAACAGAGCAAGTGTTTTCTCAAAATTATGCTTGTGTTGATTGTGGTATAAGCTTAGAGGAATTGACTCCTAGAATGTTTTCTTTTAATAGTCCGTTTGGTGCATGCCCTTATTGTACAGGACTTGGAGAAATTCTAAGAATAGATCCAGAAAAGATAATTCCAAATAAAGAAAAGAGATTGTCAGACTATGGATGCATTAAGGGATGGACTGGAGCTGGAAGTATAGTTGATGGTATAAGTAGAATGTATATTGAGGGACTATGTAAACATTATAATATAAATCCAGATTCTAAATTAAAAGATTTACCGGATAGCTTTATGCAAGTTTTATTATATGGTAGCAATGGAGAAAAAATTAAGTTCTCACATAATGGTAAATCATTTCAAAGGGATTTTGAGGATGAATTTGAGGGTGTTGTAAATACTTTACAAAGAAGATTTAATGAGACTAAATCCCAAGGAATGAAAACTTTTTATGAAGGGTTTATGTCTAGTTCTCATTGTGACTATTGTAATGGAGCAAGATTAAAGAAAGAGTCTTTAGCAGTTACTATTGGAAGACTTAATATACATGAGCTTTGTAATAGAAATGTAGTAGATATAAAAAATTATATAAATAAAGAGTATGAAAGAATGAGTCAGAAAGATAGAATGGTTGCAGAACAAATTGTAAAGGAACTAAATTATAGGCTACAATTTTTAATAGATGTTGGACTTAGTTATTTAACTTTATCACGAAGCGCTGGAACACTATCTGGTGGAGAGTCACAAAGAATTAGACTTGCAACTCAAATAGGATCAGGTCTTACAGGTGTATTATATATATTAGATGAGCCAAGCATTGGATTGCATCAAAAAGACAATGAAAAACTTTTAAACTCATTAAAGAAAATGAGAGATCTTGGAAATACATTAATTGTAGTTGAGCATGATGAAGATACAATGAAAGAAGCAGACTATATAGTAGATATTGGACCAGGAGCTGGTGTACATGGAGGAAATGTGGTATTTGCTGGAAAACCTAAAGATATTTTAAATTGTGAAGAGTCTATTACTGGAAAGTATTTAAGTGGAAAGCTTAAAATTCCTGTACCAAAGGAAAGAAGAAAAACTAAAGTTGGATACCTTGAAGTAAAGGGTGCAAAAGAGCATAATTTAAAAGATATAGATGTGAAAATTCCTGTTGGAGTGTTTAACTGTGTTACAGGAGTATCAGGTTCAGGAAAATCTACACTTGTAAATGAGATAATATGCAAAACTATGGAAAGAGACTTAAATAGAGCCTATACTAGACCAGGTAAATATAAAAAGATAAAAGGACTTGAGTTTTTTGATAAAGTTATAAATATAGATCAATCTCCTATAGGAAGAACACCAAGATCAAATCCAGCAACATACACTGGAATGTTTGATGCGATAAGAGACATTTTTGCTGGTACAAATGAAGCAAAACTTAGAGGGTATGCAAAAGGTAGATTTAGTTTTAATATTCCAGGTGGAAGATGTGAGGCTTGTTCAGGAGATGGAATAATAAAAATAGAGATGAATTTTTTACCAGATGTTTATGTTCCATGTGAAGTATGTAAAGGAAAGAGATATTCAAGAGAGACATTAGAGGTAAAATATAAAGGAAAGAGTATTAGTGATGTATTAGATATGACTGTTGAAGAAGGACTTGAATTTTTCAAAAATATACCTACAATAAAAAATAAGCTGCAAACTTTGATGGATGTTGGACTTGGATATATAAAAATAGGACAGCCTTCAACAACACTTTCAGGAGGAGAAGCTCAAAGAATAAAACTTGCAACAGAACTATCAAAACGTTCAACAGGAAAGACAATGTATATTTTAGATGAACCAACAACAGGTCTTCATATGGCTGATGTACATAAGCTTATAGATATTTTACAAAGACTTGTGGATGGAGGAAATACATTACTTGTAATTGAGCATAATTTAGATGTTATTAAAAGTGCAGACTATATAGTAGATTTAGGACCAGAAGGTGGAGATAATGGAGGAACAATAGTGGCTCAAGGAACTCCTGAACAACTCGCCAAAGTTAAAGAAAGCTATACAGGTGAATTTTTAAGAAAAATATTAAATAAAAAATAGGAAAAGTGGAAGACTTTGTCTTCCACTTTTATGTATTATGTGCAATTAGCAACAACAGCAACAAAGAACGATTATGATAAGTATTATCCAAATACAGCAACAGTTTCCGCCTCCGAATAATCCATTACCACCAAATCCGCAATTACCGCATCCGTTACATCCGCAACCTCCGCAGTTATTACATCCGCATCTTTCATCCATCATCTAAATTCACCTCTCTTTGTTATATATAAACTTCTAATTACTTTGAAAAAAAGTATCGAAGTTTAATGGTGTAGATGAATTCTTTTCTTGACATATAAAATACAGAATAATAAGTATAAGTACTAGGACTATTAGCCATACTAGATTATCACTATCTATGCACATACATTTCACTCCTTTGTTTGTTGAGCTTTACTCAACTTAATATACTATATTCTAAATATATTTTTTTGTTACAAAATAAAAATACAAAAATATAAAAGATACAATTAGTTCTTGAATAATTATGTTACGTTATGATATAATCAAAACGGATTAAAAAAGGTGGAATAAGTTTGAAAAAGAATGATGAAATTGAATTAGATATCATAGATAACGGTATAAACTTAGAGGGAATTGCAAGAGAAGATAATAAAGTTATATTTGTACCAGGTGCAATTAAAGGAGAAAAAGTGTTAGTTAAAATTATAAAGGAGAATTCTTCATATTGCATAGGAAAAATAGAAAATATAATAAAAAAGAGTAAAGATAGGCAAGAGCCTTTTTGTAGTGTATATAAAAGATGTGGAGGGTGTTCGGGACAGCACATAAGTTACCAAAGGCAATTAGAAATAAAAAGAGAGATAGTAAAAAATACATTGTCAAAGCAAAAAGTAGAGTATAAATCTTTAGATAATGTTATTGGTATGGGTATACCTTTAAATTACAGAAATAAGGCTCAGTATCCTGTAAGAAAAACAGTTGATGGTAAAAGTAAAATAGGATTTTATGCTAAAAGAAGTCATGTCATTGTAGAAAATGAAGAATGTCTTATACAAAATGAAGAAATAGATAAACTATCTAAAGAAATATTTAAAATACTTCTTTTAAAGGGATTTAGTGGATATGATGAGCAAACAGGAAATGGAGACATAAGACATATACTAATTCGTAGAGGATATCATACTTCAGAAATTATGGTTGTAATTGTTGTAAATAATAAAGATATTTTTGAAGATGTAAGAATGGAAGAGATTGTAAATATTCTAAAAGATAATGATTCAATAAAAACTATAGTTTTAAATTTAAATTCATCAAAGACAAATGAGATACTTGGAAAAGATGAAAAAATAATTTATGGGAATGGATATATTACAGATTATATTGGAAAATATAGGTATTATATTAGCTCAAAATCTTTTTTCCAAGTAAATACAATACAAGCAGAAGTACTATATAACATTTTAAAAGAAAAGTTAAAATTAAAGGGAAATGAAATTCTTTTTGATTTGTACAGTGGTGTTGGATCAATAGGAATATTTTTAAGTGATAGTGTAAAACTTGTCTATGGTATAGAGATTGAAAATCAAGCAGTAGAAATGGCAAATATGAATTTAAAATTAAATGATATTAATAATGCTGAGTATATTGCAGGAAGTGTAGAAGATAAAATTGTTGAATTTGAAAACAGAAATATTAAACCAGATGTAATAGTTGTAGATCCACCTAGAAAAGGTTTGGATTTAGAAAGTATTGATTATATTATTAAATTTAGACCTAAAAAAATTGGATATGTTAGCTGTAATCCTGCAACTTTTGCAAGAGATTTAAAATTACTTAGTCAATATTATGCAGTTGATACTATTACACCAGTTGATTTGTTTCCAAACAGTGAGCACATAGAATGTGTTACAGTACTTAATCTTAAATAGTATTTAGAAAGGAAATTATTATGATAATTTTGATTGCAGGTGCATCTCATACTGGAAAAACATTACTTGCTCAAAGGCTACTAGAGAAATATAATTATCCGTATTTATCCATAGATCATTTAAAGATGGGACTTATTAGAAGTAAAAATACCAATTTAACCCCAGATGATAGTGATGAAAAATTAACTAAATATTTATGGCCTATAGTAAGAGAAATAATTAAGACTAATATAGAGAATGATCAAAATTTAATAGTTGAAGGATGCTATATTCCTTTTAATTATAAAGAAGATTTTAAGGGAGAATATTTAGACAAAATTAAATATGTTTGCTTAATTATGACTAATAAATACATAGATGAACATTATAATGATATAGTAAAGTTTGAAAATAGAATAGAAAAGCGATTATATAAAGCAGATATTAGCATGAAAAAGTTAAAAGAAGAAAATGAAAATAATTTAAAAATGTGTAAAAAATATAATAATGAGTATATATTAATAAATGAAAAATATGATGTGGATTTTAAAATATAGTTTAGGAGGATATAATGGAATACAGAAGATTTAATAATACAATTGTTTGTAGAATTGATAGAGGTGAAGAAATACTTGAAAAAATAAAAGAGATTGCATTAAAAGAAAAAATAAAGCTAGCAAATATTAATGCACTTGGTGCAACTAATGAATTTACTGTTGGGGTTTTTAAAACAGATGAGAAAAAATACTATTCAAATGAATTTAGAGGAGACTTTGAAATTGTTTCTCTTACTGGAACAATTAATACTATGAATGGAGAATTTTATACTCATATTCATATGAGTGCAGGCAATGAAAAAGGTGAGGTTTTTGGTGGACATTTAAATAGAGCAATTGTTAGTGCTACATGTGAAATGGTAATAAATATAATAGATGGAGTAGTAGACAGAGAGTTTAATGATGAAATAGGATTAAATTTATTTAAATTTTAGTAAAAATAGTGATTGTTTTGAATTTAATTAAAAGTAAGTAATTAGTTGCTAATTACTTACTTTTATGTTATTATACGAATATCAATATATGGGAGGGAAAATGTCTTTAATAAGTGTAAAAAATTTAACTTTTAGATACGATGGAAGTATAGATAATGTATTTGAAAATGTTTCTTTCAATATAGATACTGAATGGAAACTTGGTCTTATTGGGAAAAATGGAAAGGGCAAAACAACATTTTTAAAATTATTACTTGGTAAATATGAGTATAATGGTAGTATTTCAAAAAATGTAGATTTTGATTATTTTCCATTTGAGGTGGAAAATAAAAATAGAATGGCAATTGAAATTGTAAATGAAATTGCTCCTAGTGTAGAAGATTGGGAAATAATAAAAGAAATAAATTTAGTAAATGCAGATAGTAGTATATTATATAGAAATTTTAATGTTTTAAGTGGTGGAGAGCAAGTAAAAATACTTTTAATTAGTCTTTTTTTAAAAGGTAGTAATTTTTTACTTATTGATGAACCTACTAATCATTTAGATAATGAGACAAGAAATAACTTAGCTAATTATTTAAAAAATAAATCTGGATTTATTTTAGTATCACATGATAGAAAATTTTTAGATAAAGTAGTTGATCATATAATTTGTATAAATAATACAAATATTGATATTCAAAAAGGAAATTTTTCTACATGGAAAGAAAATAAAGATAGACAGGACAACTTTGAAATAATGCAAAATGAAAAGTTAAAAAAAGATATAACAAGGCTTGAAAATGCAGCAAGAAGTACTTCAATTTGGTCTGATAAGGTAGAAAAGTCTAAATATAAGACTATTGATTCAGAAGCAAGTATTGATAGAGGATATGTTGGTCACCAGTCTGCAAAAATGATGAAAAGATCTAAAGTTTTAGAAAAAAGAATCGAAAAAGCAATAGATGAAAAATCTTTATTACTTAATAATATAGATAGAAATGATTCACTTAAAATTATTCCTTTGGAATCTAGAAAAAATCCAGTAGTTTTAGCAGATAATTTCCAGATAAAATATAACGATAAAGCTATTTTTAACAAGATATCTTTTGAAGTAAATAATGGAGATAGACTTGCAATAACTGGAAAAAATGGAATTGGAAAATCTAGCATTTTAAAATTAATCTTAGGTGAGAGAATAGAATATAATGGCTTATTTAAAACCATAAATGAATTAAAAATATCATATGTTTCTCAAAGTACAGAAAATTTAAAGGGAACAGTTAAAGAATATGCTAAGGAAACTCATGTTGATGAAGGCATTTTTAGAGCAATGTTATCTAAAATGGGAATATCAAATATAGAGTTAGAAAAAGATATGAATAATATGAGTGAAGGTCAAAAAAAGAAAATATTAATTGCAAGAAGTATATCAGAACAAGCAAATCTTTATGTGTGGGATGAGCCATTAAATTATATAGATATATTAACAAGAGAACAAATAGAAGAAGCAATACTTAAATATTGTCCTACACTTATTTTTGTAGAACATGATGAGACTTTTGTTGAAAACATTGCAACAAAAATTATACATTTAGAGAGATAAGGCTTTGGAGGAAATAATATGAAAAAATTAAATGTTATTATTGTATATGATAAAGATGAAAGTAAAATATTAATGTGTAAAAGAGAAAAAGAACCATATAAGGGTATGTTTAACTTAGTTGGAGGAAAAGTAGAAGAAAATGAAAATGAGCTTCATGCTGCATATAGAGAGTTAGAAGAAGAGACAGGAATAACAGCCAAGGATATTAATCTTGTAAACGTAATGAATTTTGAATATAAGATGTCAGATATTGAACTTGAATTATACGCTGGAAAATTAAATAAAGATGTAGAAGTTGTAGAAGAGGTAAATAAATTATACTGGATGGATAGTAAAGAAAATTTCTTTGACTTGGAAAAATTTGCTGGTGAAGGTAACATTGGTCATATGTTAAAACAAGTGGAACTATATAAAAGCAAAATTTTTATATAAAAAGGGTGGAATTTTAATTCTAGCCTTTTTTTGCGCTTAAAACCGTGATATAATTCGTAATTGCAACCAATAATTTACAAAATACAACTAAAAATTGGTAGAACGCAACCGATAGAATTGGTATAATTTCATTGTAAAAGGAGGAATTTATGTATGAAATTACCAGATAATTTAAAAAGGATTAGAAAAGAAAACAATTTATCTCAAGAACAGCTTGCAGAAAAATTAGGTGTATCTAGACAGGCAGTTTCAAAATGGGAATCAGGACAAAGCTATCCAGAAATGGATAAAGTATTAAATATTTGTAAGCTATTTAATTATAATATAGATGAATTACTTAATGAGAATGTTAAAGAAGTAAGAGAAGAGACTCAATCAAAAAAGAATTTAGATAAATTTGTAAAAGACTTTTTTAATTATATTACTAAGACAGCAGATATGTTTGCTAGCATGAAATTTAAGCAAAGAGTAAAGTGCATTATAGAGCAAATTATAACTGCTTTGGTTATTGTAATAATTGTAAGTATAATTGGAGCGATAGGGGGATCTATTTTTGAAAGCTTATTTGGATGGATTAATAATAATGTATATTCAGTACTTAGAAGTATAGTTTCTTCAATTTATTTAATATTTAGTCTAGTATTAGGAATTGTTGTTTTACTACATATATTTAAGGTAAGATATTTAGATTACTATGATATTATTGTAGAAAAAGAAGAGGAAAAAAATAATGAAGCAAATGATGATGTTGAAAAATCAAATAATGATATACAAAGTGCAAAACTAATTTTAGATAATAAAAGAGAAAAGATAATAATAAGAGATCCTAAGCATAGCGAATCTAAATTTTTGACTGCAATTGTTAAGCTTATTATGATTGGAATAAAAGCATTTGTTGGCTTTTGCACTTTGATGTTTGTATTTTCACTTGTGTGTTTAATAATAGCTCTTGTATGTAGTTTTATGTTTATAAAGACTGGAATAATTTTTGTTGGAGCTTTAATTGGAATTTTGGCGGCAATTCTTGCAAATGTTATTATAATAGAGTTAGTATATAATTTTATAGTAAATAGAAAAACATCTAAAACTAGAATAGGGATATGTTTTCTTTCAGCTATTATAGGAGTAGGCCTTGGAATTGGACTTGTACTTGTTGGTGTAAAAGATTTTAATTATATAGAAACAATAGATGAAGCAACAGCCAAGAAAACTACTGTAGAGTTTAATATGGAAGACAATACTATGATAGATACATATCAAGATATTGAATTTATAGAAGAAGATAGAGATAATATATTAATAGAAGTTGAACACTCAGAGTATTTTGAGCCAAGAATTAGAAAAACAAACAACGTAATTTCTGTATATAATTATCAAACTGATTCATCAGGATTTGAATTGATTCGTCAAAATATAGATGATATAAATAATAAACAGATTATTAATTATTATTCTACAAAAGTATATGTACATGCATCAAAGGAAAATATTGAAAAACTTGAGCAAAATAGTAGTGAGAGAGCAAGAAAGTATAGAGAATATGAGCAGAGAATATCAGATTTAGAAGATGAAATTACAGAACTTGAAGATACAATAAATAATAATGAAGAAAAAATAACAGAACTTGAAAATACAATAGATGAAAAAGATAGTCAAATAGAGTCATTAGAAGATACAATAAACGAATATAGATCTATCTAAATAATTAAAGAGTGAATAATTTTTTATTCACTCTTTTTGCTATTGACAAATACCCCTAAGGGGTATATAATCTTGGTGGTGGTGAGTTATGGAAAACAAAAAATGTAATAATTGTATAAAACATACTTATAGAACAGAAGAAGAGAAAAAAAATATAAATAGAAGGCTAAATATTATTGAAGGGCAGATAAAAGGAATAAAACAGATGATAGATGATGATAGATATTGTGATGATATTTTGACTCAGTTATTAGCTGTAAATAAAGCCTTAGAAAGCTTGGAAAATAATATATTAGAAAATCACATTAAAACTTGTATTACTAAGGAATTAAAAGCTGGAAATGATGATATAATACAAGAAGTGATGAGCTTAGTTAAAAGATTAAGATAAAATTTAGGAGGTAATTGTTATGAATAAAGTAGAACTTAAAATTGAAGGAATGCATTGTACAGGATGCTCAAGTAGATTAGAGAAGGTATTAAATAACTTAGATGGAGTAAAAGCACAAGTTAGCTTTGAAGATAAAAAAGCAATAGTAGAATATGATGATACAAAAACATCATTAGATGATATTAAAGAGGCAATTGGTGACGCTGGTTTTGAATATAAGGAGTAGATATTTTGAAAAAGGTATTATTAAAAATAGGAGGAATGACTTGTAGTGCTTGTTCTTCAGGTCTAGAAAAATATTTAAATAAACAAGATGGGGTAACAGCATCAGTAAATTTAGTTATGAATAATGCTGCAATCGAATATGATGATGAAAAATTATCAATAGATGATATAGAAAAATTTATATCTAAAGCAGGATTTGAAAGTCTTGGAATAGATAAATTTGAAAAAGAAGAAAAGAGAAAAGCAAACGAGAAATATAAATTAATAGTACTTGCTATTCTTGCTGTTATTACGTTGTATGTTTCTATGTCACATATGGTGGGACTACCACAAATACCATTTTTAGATATGTCAGAATGTCCATTAAACTATGCCATTTCTTTATTTATTCTTGCATGTATAGTAATGTTTATTGGAAGAGATATTTTAAAAAATGGAATTAAAAACTTAATACATTTAACGCCAAATATGGATACTCTAGTTACAATAGGAGTATTTGCAAGTATGGCTTATAGTATTTATTCTACGTACATGATTTTTAGTGGAGATAATACCTATACATCAAAATTATATTTTGAATCTGTAGCTATAATTATTGCATTCATTAAAATTGGTAAATACATTGAAGGTAGAAATAAAGATAAAACAAAAGAAGCTTTACAAGAGCTAATGTCAATTACACCTAATCTTGCAATAGTACTAAGAAATGGAAAAGAAAAAACAGTAACTCTTGATGAAATAAAAAAGGGGGATATTGTTGTTTGTAAACCTGGGCAAAAGATAGCAGTAGATGGTACAGTAACAGATGGAACAACTCATATAGATGAGTCTTTTATAACAGGAGAAAGTGTACCTGTAAAAAGGGAAAAAGGAGATAAAGTAATAGCTGGAAGTATTAATTATGAAGGAGCCATTTATTATGAAGCAGAAAAAATTGGAAAAGAATCAACAGTTTCAGAAATTGTAAGAATGGTTGCAGAAGCAACTAATACCAAAGCTCCTATTTCAAGAATTGCAGATAAAATTAGTGGTATTTTTGTACCAGTTGTAATAGCTCTTGCAGTTATTTGTTTTATTGCTTGGCTTGTAATATCTAAAGATATAGCTACTGCAATAAATACTTTTGTAAGTATCTTAGTTGTTGCATGTCCTTGCAGTTTAGGTCTTGCTACACCTCTTGCAATAGTTATTGCATCAGGAGAGTGTACAAAACGAGGACTTCTTGTAAAATCAAGTGAAGCATTAGAAAATGCACATAAAGTAAAAACAATTGTATTAGATAAAACTGGGACAATTACAAAAGGAAAACTTACTGTTTCAAAAATATTTAATTATAGTGATTTAAAAGATAAAGAAATATTGAAAGTTATAGCAAGTATTGAAAAAAAGTCAGAGCATCCTATTGCAAGAGCAATTGTAAATGAGGCAGAAGAAAAAAATATTGAGCTTTTAGAAATTAGTGACTTTAAAGCAATACCAGGATTTGGTGTATATGCAAAAATAAATAATGATAAGTTTTATATAGGAAATAAAAAGCTAATGGATGACAATAATATTAAAGCTAATGTAGAAAATGATTTAGATTCTCTTATTACTCAAGGAAATAGTGTTCTTTTTGTTTCAAAAAATGGAGAATTAATTGCTTTGATTGGAGTAAAAGATGTTATAAAGGAAAATGTAAAAGAAGTGATTTCCAAAATTAAAGAAAAAAATATTAATGTTATAATGCTTACAGGAGATAACGAAAAGACAGCACAGGTAATAGCAAATGAAGTAGGAATAGAAAATGTAAGAGCTAATGTCTTGCCGTCTGAGAAAGCACAAATTATAAAAGAGCTAAAAAAAGATGGACTTGTTATGATGTGTGGAGACGGAATAAATGATAGTGTAAGCTTAGTTACAGCAGATATTGGTGTATCAGTTTCTACTGGAACAGATATTGCAATGGATAGTAGTAATGTTGTAATTATGAATGATAATTTAGATAGAATTAATGATTTGATTATTATAAGTAAAAAGACTATAATAAATATTAAAGAAAATCTATTTTGGGCATTTATATATAATATATGTATGATACCAGTTGCTATGGGATTATTAAGTCCATTTGGAATAACAATGAATCCAATGTTTGGAGCACTTGCTATGACACTTAGTAGCATAACAGTTGTATTAAATGCACTTAGACTAAAAAATATTAAAATAAAATGATTGGAGGAAATAGTAAATGAGTATTACAAGAGAGGAAGCTTTAAAATTATTAAAAGAATATAATAGTGAACCATTTCACTTAAGACATGGACTTACAGTAGAAGGTGTAATGAGATATTTTGCTAGAGATTTAGGATATGGTAACGAAGAAGAAAAGTGGGGAATAGTAGGACTATTACATGATTTAGATTTTGAAAAGTATCCAGAAGAGCATTGTATAAAATCTCAAGAAATAATGAGAGAAAATGGAATAGATGAAGATATAATTCATGCAACAGCGAGTCATGGATATAATTTAACAGTAGATATTAAACCTGAACATGAGATGGAAAAGGTACTTTATGCAGTAGACGAACTTACAGGTCTAATAGGCGCTGCAGTTCTTATGAGACCTTCAAAGAGTTCTAAAGATTTAGAGCTTAAATCAATGAAGAAAAAGTTTAAAGATAAAAGATTTGCTGCAGGCTGTTCAAGAGATGTTATAGCTACAGGCGCAGAGATGCTTGGATGGAGCTTAGATGATTTAATGGATAAAACAATACTTGCAATGAGAGATTGTGAAGATAAAGTAAATGAAGAAATGGGAGAAAATTAATGGAGAGTGAGTTTTCTAGAGAAGAACTTTTAATAGGAAAACAAAATGTAGATAAATTACATTTAAAAAAAGTTGCTATATTTGGAGTAGGTGGAGTTGGATCTTTTGTTGTTGAGGGACTTGCAAGGGCCGGAATTGGAAATTTTATTTTAATAGATAATGATATAGTAGACATTACTAATTTAAATAGACAGCTTCATGCACTTCATAGTACAATTGGAAAATATAAAGTAGATTTAATGAAAGAAAGAATTTTAGATATAAATCCTAGGGCCAGAGTTGAAGTATATAGAGAATTTTATGAATCAAATGAAAAAAATAAAATCTTAGACTCTAGTGTTAATTATATAGTTGATGCAATAGACTCTGTAAAATCTAAAATTAATCTTGCAAAGGATGCACAAGAATTAAACATTCCAATAATTTCTTCAATGGGAACTGGAAACAAACTTGACCCTACTAAATTTGAAATATCAGATATTAGTAAGACAAGTGTTTGTCCACTTGCAAGAGTTATGAGAAAAGAGCTAAAAAAGATTGGAATAAAAAAATATAAAGTGTTATATTCTAGAGAAGATCCAATAAAGTCAGATGAAAAAAATCCTGGTAGTATTTCTTTTGTACCATCTGTTGCTGGGCTTATTATATCAGGAGAAGTCATTAAAGATATTATTAAAATGGGAGAATAAAATGGAAGAAAGATATAAAGACATAGAAAATAGTATTACATCAACATTTAGAAAAAATATATGGCTTAAGTTTGTTCAAGGGATAAAAGAGTTTGAAATGATAAAAGATGGAGATAAAATTGCTGTATGTATTTCAGGAGGAAAGGACTCAATGTTGCTTGCAAAATGCATGCAAGAGATAAAAAGACATCGACAAATGGAATTTGAGCTAGTATTTATAGTTATGGATCCAGGATACAATGAGATAAATAGACAAAAAATAATAGATAATGCAAAATTACTTAATATACCTATAACAATATTTAATAGTAATATTTTTCAAGTTGTAGAAAAAATTGATGATCATCCATGCTATTTATGTGCAAGAATGAGAAGAGGTCATTTATATAAAAAGGCAAGAGAACTAGGGTGCAATAAAATTGCCCTTGGACATCATTTTGACGATGTAGTCGAGACAATACTTATGGGAATGCTATATGGTGCTCAAATGCAGACAATGATGCCAAAGCTTCATAGTACTTTTCATGAAGGGATGGAGCTTATACGACCGCTTTATTATGTTAAAGAGGCAGATATTATTGCATGGAAAGATTATAATAAATTAGAATTTATACAATGTGCATGTAAGATAACAGAAAAGTATACAAATCCAGGAAATAATGAAGCAGCATCAAAAAGAGAAGAAATGAAGAATCTGTTAAAACAATTGCGAAGCGTATATGATAAAGTGGATATGAACATATATAATAGTACAAAAAATGTTAATTTAAATACAATAATTTCGTATGTTAAAGATGGAAAAGTACATCACTTTTTGGATGATTATGATAGAAAAAATGAAGATAAGGATGTGTGATAAGATGATTATAGAGTATGAAGATAAGTATATTGAAGAAGTAAGAGATTTACTTGTAGAACTTGAAGAGTATATTGTAAGTATAGATAAAGATGAGCTTGATATTGTTGGAGAGGACTATAGAGAAAAATATATAGTAAACTTATTAAATGAAGTAAATGAAAACAATGGAAAAATTTATTTAGATATTGAGGATAATAGAGTAGTGGGAATGATTGCAGGAGCAATCAGAAAATATTCAGAAGAGGACAGATTAGATTATAAATGTCCTAAAGCTGGTGTAGTACTTGAGCTTGTAACCACACAAAAAGAAAGATCTAAAGGAATAGGAAGAAAGCTTTTAAATAAAATCGAGGAATATTTTAAAACACTTGATTGTGAGTATGTGTATATTGACGTTTTTGCATATAATGAGAACGCGAAAAGATTTTATGAAAAAAGCGATTACCATGCAAGAATGCATACATATATTAAAAAAATATAAAAAATAAAAACATAAAAAAGCGTTTTAAACTTTTTTATGTTTTTATTATATTATTTTGCCATTATATCACAAATTAAATTAGAAATTTCAGTAGGATTTTCTACACTCATTCCTTCAATAAGTCTAGCTTGTGAATAAAGTATTTTAGTATAATCTTTTAGTTTTTCTTTATCTTCTGTATATAATTCTTTTAGTTTGTTTGCAATTGGATGATCGTCATTTATTTCAAGTACTTTTTGTGCTTTTACATTTTGATCTGTAGGCATTGCATTAATTACTTTTTCCATTTCAAGTGATATTGCACCTTCACTAGTAAGACATACTGGATGATTTTTTAGTCTATGTGTAAATCTAACAAGTTGAACTTCATCATTTAATGCATTTTTCATTGCATCTAACATCTCTTTATTTTCTTCATTTTCTTTTTTTAGTTTTTCTTTTTCTTCTTCAGAATCTAAATCTAATTCATTTGTACATATATTAGTGAATTTTTTATCATTATAGTTTGATAAAGAATGTACAACAAATTCATCTATATTTTCTGTTAAATATAGTATTTCATATCCTTTTTCTTTAACTTTTTCAACTTGTGGTAGCATATCTATTTTATCTAATGTTTCACCACAAGCGTAATATATTTCTTTTTGTTCTTCCTTCATTCTTTCTACATATTCTTTTAAAGTAGTAAGTTTTTTATCGTTAGAAGAGTAGAACATTAAAAGATCTTTTAATTTATCTTTATCCATTCCATAATTGTCGTATGCACCATATTTAAGCTGTGTGCCGAAATTATTAAATAATTTAATGTATTCATCTCTTTGATCATTTAACATTTTTGTAAGCTCAGAATTAATTTTCTTTTCAATATTTTTAGCAAGAGTTTTTAATTGTCTATCATGTTGTAGCATCTCTCTTGAAATATTTAAAGATAAATCTGGACTATCAACTAAGCCTTTAACAAAACTAAAGTAATCTGGAAGTAGTTCCTCACATTTTTCCATTATTAATACTCCGTTAGAATATAATTGTAATCCTTTTTCGTATTGTTTAGTGTAAAAGTCATATGGTAGATGTGAAGGAATAAATAGTAATGCATTATAGCTAAAAGTACCTTCAGCTTGAGTGTGAATAACTTTTTGAGGCTTACTAAAATCTGAAAATTTAGAAGTATAGAAAGAATCATATTCTTCTTGTTTTATTTCAGACTTTTTCTTTTTCCAAAGTGGAATCATACTATTCAATGTCTCAGTTTCTTTTACTTTTTCATATTCGTTTTTAGTTCCTTCTTTTAATTTTTCATGCTCAACATCCATAAGAATTGGATAACGAATATAGTCTGAATATTTTTTAACTAGATTTTTAATAACAAATTCCTCTAAATATTTGCTATATTTTTCATCCTCAGTATCTTCTTTTATTTTTAATATTATTTTTGTACCTATTTCATCTTTTTCTGTAGGTTCTATTGTATATCCTTCAACACCAGTTGAATGCCATTTATATGCTTGTTCATCATCTAGTGATTTAGATATTACTGTTACATCATTACTTACCATAAAGCAAGAATAAAAACCAACACCAAATTGTCCAATTATATCAACATCATCTTGCTTTTCTTGTGCTTCTTTAAATGCAAGAGAACCACTTTTTGCAATTGTTCCTAGGTTATTTTCTAGTTCTTCTTTGTTCATTCCACAACCATTATCTTCAATTATAAGTAGCTTATTTTCCTTATCTATAGATATTTTAATATTTAATTTATCTTTATCTATAGTTTCTTTTTTTTGTGTCATAGAATTGTAGTAACGTTTGTCTAATGCGTCACTTGCATTAGAAATTAATTCTCTTAAAAATATTTCTTTATTTGTATAAATAGAGTTAATCATTAAGTCTAATAGTCTTTTTGACTCAGCTTTAAATTGTTTTTCTCTCATTAAAAACATCTCCTTTTACAATTAGTAATTATATACCCGCTAGTTAGCAGTGTCAAGTTAAGAGTGCTAATTTTTTAAAATTTTTAGCACTCTAATATTGAAAGTGCTAAAATAACGTGATATAATATATGTTGCGTAAAAAAGTAATTTATGTATTATCTAAAATAAAAAAAGGAGGGATAATTATGAATGCACAAAATTTTACACAAAAATCAATTGAAGCTATTAATGATGCTCAGTCAATTGCTACAGAAAATCAAAATCCACAAATAGAATTAGAGCATATATTACTTGCACTTTTAGAGCAAGAAAATAGCTTAATAAAAGAACTAATGAAGAAAATGGGAATTGCTGATACATTACAAGATGATATAGAAAGAAGAGTTAAAAGTATGCCAAAAGTTACAGGTGGTGCAAGACCAAGTAATGGCATATATGTGTCTCAAGATGTTGATTTTGTTCTTCAAAGTGCTCAAAGCATTGCAAAAAGAATGAAAGATGAATATGTATCTGTTGAACATATTATGCTTGCAATTATAGATAAAGCTACTGGAGAGTTAAAAGAGATATTTAAAAAATATAATATTACCAAAACTGGATTTTTGAAAGTACTATCTAGTGTTAGAGGAAATACAAGAGTTACAACAGATAATCCAGAGGAGACATATGATGCATTAAAAAAATATGGTCAGAATTTAGTTGAACTTGCACGAAATCAAAAACTTGATCCTGTAATTGGTAGAGATAATGAGATTAGAAATGTAATTAGAATATTATCAAGAAAGACTAAAAACAATCCTTGTTTGATTGGAGAGCCAGGTGTTGGTAAAACAGCAATTGCAGAAGGACTTGCTTTACGTATTGTAAGAGGAGACGTTCCTGATGGCCTTAAAGATTCAACAATATTTTCGCTAGATATGGGACTTCTTGTTGCTGGTGCTAAGTATAGAGGAGAATTTGAAGAAAGGTTAAAAGCTGTACTTCAAGAAATAAAAAAGAGTGAAGGAAAAATAATATTATTTATAGATGAAATACATACTATAGTAGGTGCTGGAAAAACTGATGGTGCAATGGATGCTGGAAATATATTAAAGCCAATGCTTGCAAGAGGAGAACTACATTGTATAGGTGCAACAACTCTAAATGAATATAGAAAATATATAGAAAAGGATCAAGCTCTTGAAAGACGTTTTCAACCCGTAATGGTTGATGAGCCAACTGTAGAAGATACTATTACAATACTTAGAGGATTAAAAGAAAGATATGAAGTATATCATGGTGTTAAAATTTCAGATAGTAGTCTTATTGCTGCAGCTACTTTATCTAATAGGTATATTACAGATAGATTTTTGCCAGATAAAGCAATAGACTTAGTAGATGAAGCTTGTGCAATGATAAAAACAGAAATGGAATCAATGCCTATAGAACTTGATGAAATTTCAAGAAAGATAATGCAGCTTGAAATAGAAGAAACTGCTTTAAGTAAAGAAAAAGATGAAATGTCAAAAAAGAGGCTTTCAAATATATCTAAAGAAAAAGCAGAATTAAAATCTAAATTTGATGGAATGAAGGCAAAATGGGAAAATGAGAAAGAAGCAATTGTTAAAGTTCAAAAATTGCGTGAAGAGATTGAGAGTGTAAATGCACAAATAGAAAAGGCAGAAAGAAATTATGAATTAAACAAAGCTGCTGAACTTAAGTATGGCAAGTTGCCAAAATTACAACAAGAATTAAAAATTGAAGAAGAGTTATCAGAAAAGAGTAAAGAAGATGGACTATTAAGAAACAAAGTTACTGATGATGAAATTGCAAAAATTGTATCTAGATGGACTGGAATACCTGTTGCAAAATTAATGGAAGGTGAAAGAGAGAAAATACTTCATTTAGGAGAATTGCTACACAAAAGAGTAATAGGTCAAGATGAGGCAGTTGAAAAAGTATCTGAGGCAATTATGCGTTCTAGAGCAGGAATTGGAGATCCTCGTAAACCAATAGGTTCATTTCTTTTCCTAGGTCCTACTGGTGTTGGTAAAACAGAACTTGCAAAGTCTCTTGCAGAGTGTCTTTTTGATGATGAGCATAATATGGTAAGAATAGATATGTCCGAATATATGGAAAAATATTCTGTTTCAAGATTAATTGGTGCACCTCCAGGATATGTAGGATATGAAGAAGGTGGTCAATTAACAGAGGCTGTAAGAAGAAAACCATATTCTGTAGTATTATTTGATGAAATAGAAAAGGCACATCCAGACGTATTTAATATATTGCTTCAAGTTTTAGATGATGGAAGAATAACTGATTCACAAGGAAGAACAGTAGATTTTAAAAATACTATAATTATACTTACATCTAATTTAGGATCAGAGTATATACTTGAAGGAATAGAAAAAGATGGAACTATATCTCAAGATGCAAAAGATAAAGTTAATATGCTTCTTAAAAAGAGTTTTAGACCAGAATTTTTAAATCGTTTAGATGAAATAGTATTTTATAAACCACTTATGAAACAAGAGGTAAGTAAAATATTAGAATTACTTATTAAAGACCTTGAGAAGAGACTAGAAGATAAAAGAATTACTATAGAATTAACTCAAAGTGCAAAGGATTATTTAATAGATAATGGATATGATGAAGTTTATGGTGCAAGACCTTTAAAAAGATTTGTTCAGAAAAAATTAGAGACTTTAATGGCAAAAGAAATATTAAAAGAAAAAATCTTGCCAGATTCTAAAGTTGAAATAGATTATAATGGTGATGAGCTTATTGTTAAATAATTAAAGAACTTACTAGACTTTTAGTTTAGTAAGTTTTTTTATATTTTTTGGTTTTATTCATAAAATATTATTATATAGTAAATAGGAGAAAATATGAGTTTAAAAGAGTATTTAAAAAGTAAATATAATATATTAAACAAGATATTAAAAAGTATAAGTGATAGTAGAATTGGAGAATATTCTGCTCAATGCTCATATTATACAATTTTATCTTTTATTCCATTTGTAATATTACTTTTGACATTAATACAATATACTGGAATAAATCAGGATACATTATTTAATGTAATAGCAAGAGTTATTCCATCTAATATGAATGATATTATAATTAAAATTATACAAGAAGTATATTCAAAATCAATTGGTACTATTTCTATATCAATAATATTTACTATTTGGTCGGCAGGAAAAGGTCTTTATGCTTTAAGCATGGGATTTCAGTCTATATATAAGACTAGTGAAGATGAAAATATAAATTATTTTTCTTTAAGACTAAGAGCTGTTATAAGTACATTAATTTTTATTGTATTATTAATAGGAGGACTTATATTATTAGTATTTAGTAATAGCTTATTGTCGTTTTTACAAAATAAATGTGGTTTTTTTAAAGAATTAAGTTTTATCTCAGAATTTGGAGCAAAGATTATATTCTTAATTGCTACTATAATTATATTTGATTTTATATATAAATTTATGCCAAAACATAGGGTCAGTTTCAAAAGTCAAATATATGGAGCAATTTTTGGTGCAATAGCTTTAAATATAGTATCTTTAGTTTTTGCAAAGTATTTAGATATATTTAAAAATTTTTCTATTACTTATGGAAGTTTAACAACACTTATGCTAATAATGATGTGGACATATTCTTGTTTTTATACAATATTACTTGGAGCTAAATTAAATAAAATTATGAGCTATAAAAGAAAAATATCTAATGAATAGTGATTTTATTTTTTTATTGTGATAAAATATAACTTAGAGGGATAATATATGACAGAAAAAGAGAAAATGTTAAAAGGAGAGCTATATAATGCAAATTATGATAAAGAACTTATTAAAGAAAGACAAAATATAAAAGATTTGTGCTTTAAATATAATATGGTAAATCCTTTAAATTTTGAAAAGAGAATAAAAATTTTAAAAAAAATTATAGGTAAGATTAAAGGTGATTTTTTTATAGAACAACCTTTTACTTGTGATTATGGATATAATATAGAAATTGGAAATAATTTTTATAGTAATCATAATTTAGTTATATTAGATGCAGGTACTGTAAAGATTGGAGATAATGTCTTTATTGGACCAAATTGTGGTATATATACTTCAGGTCATCCACTTGAAAAAGATAAAAGAAATAAAGGACTTGAATATGCACATAAAATTATAATAGGAAATGATGTTTGGATTGGTGGAAATGTTGCTATATTGCCTGGAGTTACTATAGGAGACAATGTTGTAATTGGAGCAGGAACTGTTGTAAATAAAAATGTACCAGATAATGTAGTAATTGCTGGAAATCCATTTAAGATAATAAAAGAGCTAAATTAGAAAGGTAGAAAATTATGAAAATAATAGTAATTTCAGATATACATGGATCTTTATATTATATAAGAAAAATAAAAGATATTATTGATAGAAGTAATGTAGATAAAATAATACTACTTGGAGATTTGTATTACCATGGACCAAGAAATCCTTTAACTGAGGAATACAATCCACAGGAAGTAGCAAATGTTTTAAATAATTATAAAGATAAAATACTATGTATAAGAGGAAATTGTGATGCACAAGTAGACGAGATGATTTCTGATTTTAGATTTAGTGATAATATAAGATTAGAAATTAATAAAAAAAGATTTTTCTTTACACATGGACATAAATATAATGAAAACAATTTGCCTGAAAATATAGATGTAATTGTTTATGGACATTTTCATACTGGATTTATAAAAAAGATAGGAGATATTATTTGTGTAAATTCCGGTTCAATCTCTCTGCCTAAAAATAATACACCTAATAGCTACTTGATTATTGATAATGAATATATTAATCTTATAGATTTAGATGAACATGTAATAGATAAAATAAAATTTAATTAAAAAGAGGGAAAAAATGATTGCAATAATGCTTTTACCAATATATATTTTGCTAAATGCTTTTATGTACATAAGTTTAAGTCATTGGCTAGATTCTTGTGGACATTTTTTTAAATATAAAATTACTAAAAAAATACTTTTAGTGTTACAATTTTTTTTATCTAGTTGCTTGCTTATAGCATTTTTGCTTCCTAGTGGTAATATTAGAAGAATTTTTCAGTTTATAGGAAACTATTGGCTTGGAATTATGATATATTCCTTAATGGTAAATGTTTTTTTAGTAGCTTTATGGTTTATTTTATGGAAGATAAAAAGATTTAAAAATAAAAAGATAGACAAACAAAAACTTCATTTTATCTTTGGAATAATAGGACTATTAATTACTTTAATTATTAGTACATATGGTATTGTTAATTCAAGAATAATTCATAATACAGAATATGATGTTATTATAAATAAAGAGGCTAAAAATTTGGATAGCTTAAAACTAGTAATGGTAGCAGATTTACATTTAGGATATAATATAAATGCTTCTCATATAAAAAATATGACACAGAAAATAAACAGTCAAAATCCTGATATAGTAATTTTTGCTGGTGATATTTTTGATAATGAATTTGACGCAATATATAATCCAGATGAAATTTCAGAATTATTTAAAAGTATAGATTCTAAATATGGGGTATATGCTGTTTATGGAAACCATGATGTAAATGAGAAAATTCTTGCAGGTTTTACTTTTGCACAGGAGAATAAGACTAGTGACAGTAGAATGGATAAACTTTTATCTGATTCAAATATAAAATTGTTAGATGATGAATTTGTTTTAATTGATGATAGTTTTTATATTTACGGAAGACCAGATTATAGTAAAAGTACTAAGACTAGAAAAATGCCAAATGATATAGTATCAAATTTGGATAAATCAAAGCCAATTATAGTTGTAGATCATCAACCACGAGAGTTAGAAGAACTTGCAAAAAGTGGAGTGGATTTAGATTTATCAGGTCATACACATGATGGACAAATTTTTCCAATAAATTTGTTAGTAAACTTTTATTTTAAAAATAAATATGGTATAAAAGAGTTTGGTGATATGACAAGTATTGTGACAAGTGGTGTTGGAGTTTATGGTCCAAACATGAGAGTTGGTACTATAGCAGAGATTACAACAATAAATTTGAAATTTAATAAATAGTTATAAAAAATAGTAGTTATTTTGCAATTTCTATTGACTTAGAGTAACTCTAATATGATATAAATAACTTTATAAGAAGGAGATTATAGTATGGAAAAATCAAAAGTTTATTTTATAAAAGAGATAACTCCAGAAAATATTATTAAGGCATATGAAGCTTTAGGGATAAAACTTCCTGGAAAAGTAGCAGTAAAAATGCACTCTGGTGAAAAAGGAAATAAGAATTACTTAAGACCGGATTTTGTAAAAGATGTAATTAATTATGTAAAAGGAACTGTTGTAGAGTGCAATACTGCATATGAGGGAGCAAGAAACTCTACACAAAAACATAAAGAATTAATCAAAGAGCATGAATGGGATAAATATTTTTCATTTGATTTACTTGATGAAGAAGGTCCTGATATGGAATTAGATATTCCTAATGGACTAGTGCTTAAGAAAAATTATGTTGGAAAAGATTTAAAAGAATATGACTCACTATTAGTTTTATCACATTTTAAAGGTCATGCAATGGGTGGATATGGAGGAGCTTTAAAACAGCTTTCTATAGGATGTGCTTCTTCTGCAGGAAAGACATTAATTCATACTGCTGGAGCAACAGATGATCAAAGAGAATTATTTAATAATTTACCAGAACAAGATAGGTTTTTAGAAGCAATGGCAGATGCGGCTTCAAGTGTAGTAAATTATTTTAAAGGAAATGCGGCATATATTAATGTTATGAAAAATATATCTGTTGATTGTGATTGTGACTGTAATGCTAAAGCACCATGTATGAAAGATATCGGTATACTTGCAAGTACAGATCCAATTGCAGTAGATCAAGCATGCCTTGATTTAGTATATAACTCAGATGATCCTGGAAGAGATGAACTAATAGAAAGAATTGAATCAAGACATGGTGTTCATACTATAGAAGCAGCTTCAAAACTTGGATTTGGCTCAAGGGACTATGAGTTAATCAATATATAATATATAATATATAATAAAAAAATAAAGACTTGCTTTGCAAGTCTTTATTTGATATTATTAATAATATTGAAGGTGAGTAAAAATGAAAGATTTAGGAACAAAGACTTTAGAGACAAAAAGACTTATTTTAAGAAGATTTAAAAAAGAGGACGCAGAAGAAATATATAATGGATTTATAAATCAAAAAGATTTTTTATACTATGCAAATAAGGAAAAAAGAACGTTACAAGAAGAAAAGGAGTCATTAGAAAGAATAGATGAAAAGTATAATCAAAGACATTATTATAACTGGCTAATTACTTTAAAAGATACAAAACAAATTATTGGAAGAATTTTTTTAGTAGTTGAAGAGTTTAATGAATGTGTAGAATCAAACTATGTAATTGATGATAGATTTTCTAAAATGGGATATATGACAGAAGCATTAAAAGAAGTAATTAGATTTTGCTTTGAGGAGTTAGAAGTAAATAGATTTCAGTCTTGTTGTGTAATAGAAAATAAAGCTTCAAAAAGAGTAATGCAAAAATGTAATATGACTGAGGAAGGAATAATTAGAAAATATATAAAGCTAAAAGATGGATATCATGATATGTATATGTTTTCTATTGTGAAATAATAGATATGTATTATGTATATATAATTAGGTGTAAGGATAATTCGTTATATACTGGTATAACAAATAATTTAAAAAGAAGAGTAAAAGAGCATATTACAAAGAGCAAAAAGTGTGCAAAATATACTAAAAATCATATAGCAATGAATTTGGAAGCATATTGGATTACAGAAGATAGAAGACTTGCCTCAAAACTTGAGTATCAGATAAAAAAGCTTACTAAGAATGAAAAAGAGGAAATTATTGTAAACAAGGAAAAATTTAATGAATATTTATCTTTAAAAGTAGATATTACAAAATATACTAAAATAATGTAAAAATATATATTGCTTGAGATATTTAGTTATGATAAAATTTAATGTTAGAAAGAAGGTATTAAAGGTGAACGAATTTATATTTGAAAGAAAAATAAATTATTACGAAACAGATAGAATGGGAGTTGTTCATCATTCTAATTATATAAGATTTCTAGAGGAGGCAAGATGTGCTTTACTTGAAAAAATAGGAATACCTTTTTCATATTTAGAAGAAAATGGTATAACAATACCTGTCCTTGGTGTAAATGTTGATTACAAATATCATGTAACATTTGATGATATAATTGAAATTCATGTATTTACTAAGGAGTTTAATGGTGTAAGACTTACAATGGGATATAATGTTAAAGACAAGAAAAATGGTAATATTGTATTAAAAGGTGAAACTAAACATTGTTTTACAGATAGAAATTTAAGACCTATCAATTTAAAAAAGTATAATTTAGAAATATATAATAAATTTAATAATTTAAAAGAAGAGGAGTAATAGTATGGATTTTTTAGAGCTAGCTAAAGAAAGATATTCATGTAGAAGTTTTAAAGATAAAAAGATAGAAAAAGAAAAAATTTTAAAAATACTTGAAGCAGCAAGAGTTGCACCTACTGCTGTTAATTTTCAACCTCAAAGAATATTAGTTTTAGATTCAAAAGAAAAAATAGAAAATCTAAGTAAATGTACTCCGTATGGTTGGGGTGCACCACTAGTATTTATAATTTGTTATGATAAAGATGTGTCATGGAAGAGAAAATATGATTTAAAAGATGAAGGAATTGTTGACGCAAGTATTGTAACTACTCATATGATGTTTGAAGCATATAGCTTAGGACTTGGAAGTACTTGGGTGGGTGCTTTTGATCCTATGAAAATAAGAGAAGTGTATAATATTCCCAAAAATTATGAAATTGTCTCAATTTTACCAGTAGGATATCCATCAGAGGAATCAAGACCAAGTGATATGCATAATAAAAGAAATGAAATAGATTCCTTTACATTTTACAATGAAATAAAATAGATAGATGATTTTATGAAAGAAGATATTGGATAAATAATATATAATTGTAATATTTTAGAAAGAATAATCAATTTTTTTGATTATTTTTTTCTTTTTTGTTGACAATTGAATACATATTCAACTATAATATAAGTATAGATGAATAAACATTCAACAATAATAGTATAGGAGGGATAATAAATGTCAAAGAATGAGTTTATTTGTGATTGTAATATAATTCATGAAGAAGTCGTAAAAGATACTTTAGATAAAATGCCAAGTCAAGATATGTTTAATAGGCTTGCAGATTTTTTTAAAATATTAGGAGATACAACAAGAGCTAAAATATTATTTGCATTAGATCAAAATGAGATGTGTGTATGCGACATTGCAAATGTCCTTTCAATGAGTAAATCTTCTATATCACATCAGCTTGGAACACTTAGAAGGTCTGGTATTGTTAGATGTAGAAAAGAAGGAAAAGAGGTATATTATACATTAGATGATGATCATGTAAAAGGACTATTTGAACTTGGTATAGAACATATAGAGCATAAAATTTAAGTTAATGGAGGTAATTATTATGAAGAAGAAATTTAAATTAATTGGACTTGATTGTGCAAACTGTGCAGCACAACTAGAAAATGCTATTTCAAAGATGGATGGAATAGAGAGTGCATCAGTTAACTTTATGACTGGAAAATTAGTTATAGAATGTGCTGATGATGAAGATATTATAAAAAGAGTAAAAAAAATGATAAAAAAAGAAGAACCGGATGTAGAGGTAAAAGAGGTATAGGAGGATTATATGAAGAAAAGAGGAATAAAAATTGTAGTCTCATTTATACTCTTTATGTTAGCTATTATTTTTAATTTTAATAATGATTGGATTAATAAAGGTTTATATATTATTTCATATTTAATAGTTGGATTTGAAATAATTAAAAAAGCTATAAGAAATATATTTAGAGGAAAAGTTTTTGATGAAAACTTTTTAATGACAGTTGCAACAATTGGTGCATTTGGAATAGGAGAGTTTCCAGAAGCTGTTGCAGTTATGCTATTTTATCAAGTAGGAGAACTATTTCAAAGCTATGCTGTAGATAAATCAAGAAAATCTATTTCTAGCTTAATGGATATTAGACCAGATTATGCAAATATTGAAAGAGATGGGAAAGTAGAAAGAGTTGATCCAGATGAGGTGAATGTTGGAGATATAATTATAATAAAACCAGGTGAAAAAGTTCCACTTGACGGAATTATAATGGAAGGAAAATCTAGTCTTGACACTAAGGCCTTAACAGGAGAATCTTTGCCAAAAGATGTAGAAGAAGGAGAAGAAGTTTTAAGTGGATGTATTAATTTAAATGGTGTTTTAAGAGTGCAGATTACTAAAGAATTTGAAGAGTCTACAGTTAGCAAAATACTTGATTTAGTGGAAAATGCAAGTAGCAAAAAATCTAAATCAGAAAATTTTATTACAAAGTTTGCAACATATTATACACCAATAGTTGTTTTAATTGCTTTAGTACTTGCAATAGTTCCACCACTTATAATAGATGGAGCTATGTTTTCAGATTGGATATATAGAGCATTATCGTTTCTTGTAGTATCTTGTCCTTGTGCACTTGTAATTTCTATTCCACTTAGCTTTTTTGGTGGAATAGGTGCAGCGTCAAAAATAGGAGTACTAATTAAAGGTAGTAACTATTTAGAAGCAATATCAAATGCAGAAATAGTTGTTTTTGATAAAACTGGAACACTTACCGAAGGGAAATTTGAAGTTCAGGAAGTATCTTCTATAGACATGAGTAAAGAAGAATTATTAAAATATGCAGCATATGCAGAAAATTATTCAAATCATCCAATCTCAATATCTGTTAAGATGGCATACGGAAAAGAAATAGATAAATCAAAAATTGAATCAACCCAGGAGTTATCTGGACTGGGAATAGTTGCTAGAGTCTTAGATAAAGAAGTTTTTGTTGGTAATGACAAACTTATGAAGGAAAAAGAGATTGAATATACTAAGTGTGATGAGGTAGGGACTATATTATATGTTGCAGTCGATGGAAAATATGTTGGGTATATACTGATAGCAGATAGAATAAAACGTGACTCATATAATGCAATAAAAGGTTTAAAAAAGAATGGAATAAAGAAAACTGTTATGCTTACAGGAGATAAGAGAAATGTTGGAGAGACTGTAGCAAAAAAACTCGGACTAGATAAAGTCTATGCTGAGCTTTTGCCGGATGGAAAAGTAAAAAGAGTAGAAAAGCTTTTAAAAGAAAAAAGTGATAATGGAAAATTAGTATTTGTAGGAGATGGAATAAATGATGCACCTGTTTTAGCTTTATCAGATATAGGTATTGCAATGGGTGCTTTAGGATCAGATGCTGCAATAGAAGCTGCAGATGTTGTAATTATGACAGATGAGCCATCTAAAATTGTAAACGCTATACAGTTATCTAAAAGAACAATGAATATTGTTAAACAGAATATATTCTTTGCAATAGGAGTTAAAATACTAGTGCTTATTTTAAGTGCTCTAGGAATTTCAACTATGTGGGAAGCAGTATTTGCAGATGTTGGTGTATCCGTTATAGCAATAATTAATTCACTTAGAGTTTTAAATGTAAAAAATATATCTAAATAAATAAAAACCTTAAATGCTACTAAAAAATAGTATTTAAGGTTTTTTTCTAAACTTACAAAAATGTAATATAAAATTAGTATAAATCACTACTCAAAACATGTTACATATTGTATAATATTGTCGAAGGATGGAAGGTTTATGACTAAGAAAAATTTATTAAAAGAATTAAACAGTATATTTTGGATTTTTGTAATAGGAAGTATATTAGGATTTATTTTTGAAACTATTTTAGTACTATTTCAAAAAGGATACATTGAATCAAGATCAGGATTATTATATGGCCCTTTTACTCCAGTATATGGTATAGGTGGAATTATTTATTATATAGCTTTTAAATTTATAAGGACAAAGGATATAGGAAAGGTATTTTTAATTACAATGATTCTTGGTGGAGTAACAGAATACATTGCTTCGTATATTCAGGAAAAATTATATGGAACAATATCATGGGATTATTCTTATCTTAAAATTAATTTTAATGGAAGAACTAGTCTTCTTCATTGTTCATACTGGGGGATTGCTGGAGTTTTGTATGTTATGTACATTGGACCATTAATTGAAAAACTAAAAGAGAGGATAGATACAAAAAGGAGTTTAAAAATTATTACAAGCATTTTTGCAATTTTTATGTTTTTTAACATTACGCTATCTTGTCTTGCAGCAGATAGACAAACAGAAAGAAGAAATAACGTAGCTCCTGAAAATGTAATTGATACTTTTTTAGATAATGTTTATCCAGATGAATTTATGGATAAAGTATATTCAAATAAAAAGGTAGTTTAATTTTAATAATTAAAGAAGGTAAAAAAATGAAAAGAAAAGATAAAGTAAAAATTTTTAAAATTATAGTTTCTATTATCATAATTATAGCAATAATTGCTATAATAGTATATTTATTTCCGTTAGTAATGAATTTGTCTACCCCAGAAGGACAAGCTAATTTTAAAGCAAAAGTAGAAGAATCTGGAATATTTGGAATGATGACTCTATTTGCTCTACAAGTTGCACAAATATTTTTATTTATTGTTCCGGGAGAACCTATAGAAATATTATCTGGAATGTGTTATGGATGGTTTTGGGGTACAATATTTATTTTAATATCTTCATGTATAATTTCTACTATTATATTTTTACTTGTAAAAAAGTTTGGAAGAAAATTTGTTTATGATTTTGTAGATAGGAAAAAAGTTATTAAAATAGAAAAGAGTAAGCTATTTAAAGACCCTAAAAAAATAGAGATGATATTATTAATATTATATTTAATACCAGGAACACCTAAGGATTTGTTTGCATATGTATCAGGACTTTTGCCAATTAAAACATTACCATTTGTTCTAATTTCAACATTTGCAAGAATTCCCTCAGTTCTTTCGTCAACACTTGCTGGAGAAAATTTAGCTATTGGAGATTGGAAGATGAGTATTATTTTATATGGAGCAGTATTGTTAATTGTAGGGGTTATTATATACATAATAAATAAGTTAGATAAGGATAAGACAACAGATAAAATACTAAAAACGATAAAATGACAATATTGACAAAAATGTACATTGAGAATATAATTTTCTTAAATAGTGTTAGGAGGAAATTTATATGATAGAGATAAAAAATGTATCAAAATCTTATGTAAAAAACAAAAAATCAATAGACTCTCTTAATTTAGAAATAAAAGATGGAGAGATATTTGGCTTTTTAGGACCAAATGGTGCCGGTAAGACAACAACAATTAGAATGATAACTGGGATATTAAATGCTGATGAGGGAGATATATTAATTGATGGAAATAGTATTACTACAAATCCTTTAGAAGCAAAAAAATCAATTGGATTTGTACCAGATAGCCCAGATATGTTTTTAAGACTTAAAGGAATTGAGTATTTAAATTTTATGGCAGATGTATATGATGTGCCTGTCGAAAAAAGAAAAGCAAAAATTGAAGAGCTTACTAAAAAATTTGAAATATATGATGATTTAAATAGTCAAATACAGAGTTATTCACATGGAATGAGACAAAAAATTGTAATTTGTGGTGCTCTTTTGTCTGAACCAAAAAACTGGATATTAGATGAGCCTATGACTGGCCTTGATCCAAAATCTTCTTTTGACTTAAAAGAGATGATGAAAGAACATGCAAAATCTGGTAAGACAGTATTTTTTTCAACACATGTTTTAGAAGTAGCAGAAAAGCTATGTGATAGAGTAGGTATTGTAAATAAAGGAAAGCTTGTATTTGTTGGAACACTAGCTCAAATGAAAGAAAAATTTAAAGATAATGGTAGCCTTGAAGAGTTATTCTTAGAGATTACGGAAGAATAAGAGGTGAGTAATATGAAAAAAGTATTAGAACTTACAAAAGTATTTTTAAAGACCTCTTTTTCAAATATGAATTCTCAGATGGGAATAAAGACTAAAAATAAAATAGGAATAGTCGCGTTATATATTTTTTTGATTGTTTATCTTGGTGGTTTAATTGGAATTTTTAGTTATAATATTATTGAATTGCTAAAAACAATAAATCAGGAATCTATATTTATTGGACTAATTTTACTTATAACTATTGGTTTTACTTTATTTCAAAGTATTTTTTCAAGTATAAATGTTTTGTATTTTACAAAAGATAGTGAATACATTTTACCACTGCCATTAAAACCATCTGAGATAATACTTTCAAGAACTATAGTAATACTTGTTATGGAGTATTTTGTCGAAGCTATGATAAGTTTAATACCGCTTATTTTATATGGTGTATTAACTGGCATGGGAGTAATGTATTATATTACGATGGCTATAGCTTTAATTTTAATACCAATATTACCAGTAGTGTTAATAAGTACAATTGTTATGATTGTAATGAGTTTTTCAAAGCTTGTTAGAAATAAAAATAAGTTTCAAATTGTTGCAACTATAATTGTGTTAATCTTTTCTGTAGCATTTGGAATGTTAATTAGTTCTACTAATGGAGAAGTAACAGATGAGCAAATGATGCAAATGATTATGCAGGCAAATAGTATGGTTAATCTTATAGATGGATACTTTCCAACATTAAGTACACTAATAACAGCATTAACAAGTACATCAGTATTTGAGGTTATAGTAGCTATTTTAGAGACTATAGGTATTAGTGTAATTGCTCTAATTATATATCTATTTATCGCAGAAAAAATATATTTAAAAGGACTAGTTGGAAATTTATTTAGTGGAAATTCAAAAAAATCTAAAGTAGACTTAAATAAAAATAATTTTAATAATAGTAAATTATATAAAAGTTATGTTGGAAAAGAATTTAAAATATTACTTAGAAACCCTATATTTTTAATGCAGTGCTTTATACCAGCAATATTAATACCAATTTTAATGATAGGTATTGTTGCATTAAATTTTAGGGGAATACCAGCAGAGGAGTTCCAAGAGGTTACTTCTCTTATACCTAATAATACAATTGTTGTTGTAAGTGTAATTTTAGGTATAGTACAGTTTTTCTACATGTTTAGTTATATTTCAATTACTGCTATATCTAGAGATGGAGAAAATGCAGTATTTATGAAATATGTACCAGTTTCATTATATAAGCAGTATATTTATAAAATTATACCAAATTTTATAATGAATATATTTACAGTTATAGTAACACTTGCAATTTTGCAGTTTATATTAAAAATGCCAATTATAACATTATTGATTGTTTTTGTAATATCAATGATAATGAATGCATTTCAAAGTATTTTAATGCTAGTTATTGATTTGAAAAAACCAAAACTTAATTGGGATTCTGAATATGCAGTTGTAAAACAAAATATGAATTTAATGTATCCAATGTTACTTTCTATGGTAAATATTGGTATACTAGTTTTAATAACAATAATTACAAATTCTTTAAATGTTTATATTGGAAGTGGAATAATACTTGTTGTTTATGGATTATTAACATATTTTGTAAATAGATATTTATATAAAAATCAAGTAAAGCTTGCAGATAATATTATATAAAGTAGAGCAACGGGAAATTAATCCCGTTGCTTTTAAGGCTAGCTTAAAGCTTCCTTTGCGATTGAAATCATCTCATAAGATAGAGATTTATTTTCCCTTAGGATGATCTCAACTTCAGTCCAATCCTTTGCAGGCTTTTTAGACCTGTTGTTATATACTCTTGTGTGTGTGACTGCTTCACATGTTTCGGCAATCGTTATAATTTCACACAAAAGGTTTGGACATTCTCCCTTGCAGTGGGCAACAATGGCATCAATTTGTTCTGAACTAAGTTCAATGCCTAATTGCTCAGCAATTTTAACTGATTCCTCCCCATGCTTACGATTAAGGTTCCGAGCTTCTGGATGTTTGCTCCAGTCAAAATCTTTTTCGTAGATGTACGAAATAGGAAGCTGTCCCATGTTCATAATGAGAGCAGTATCATATGCTAGTTCGCAAGAGATTTTATACCCGCTATTTTTGGCTTTAATTGCTATTGCCATTGCTATTTGAGCTGTCCGTAATCCTTTCTCAGAGTCGATAAGAAAACTTGCTACAATAGCGCGGTCTTTTTTATTCATATTTACCCTCCTTTACACATATTTCAGTGAAAATATTAAATTAATATTACATAATAATTATAACATTTTTTTAAATACATGTCAAATTTTAGTATTATTTCTTAATTATAAAAACAACAAGAATTATTCTTGTTGTTTTTTAGTTAATAATGGTTCAATTACTTTTTTTGCATATGGAAATATTCTAGGTGAAATTTTGGAATCTTCTTTTAGAATTTTTTCAACATCTTCCCAAGTTTTTGCAGGCTCTTGAAATTTATTATTGTATTTTCTTCTCTTTAATGCAGATTCACAAATTTCAGCAGTTTTTAAAATTAAACCAAGCATATAAGGATAATCACCTTTTGAATGTTTTTCTATAACTTCCTTTTGTAAATTTGTTAGCTCAATACCTAATGCTTCAGCTTTTTTTACAGAAAATTTACCATGCATTTTATTTAATTCTTTAGCTTTTGGATGTTTATCCCAGTCATAATTTTTTTTATAGATATATGATATTTGTTTTTGTCCTAAATTCATAATTAGTGCTGTATCATATACAATATCTATAGGAATAGAAAATCCAGAGTTATTTAATTCTTCTGCTATAGACTTTGCTATTTTTGCAATTCTTATTTCCTTTTCTGGCTTAAGTAAAGAATTTAAAATTAATTTTTCTTTAGATTCATTCATTTTCAAACCTCCTAAAAAATAATATTACTTAATTAAGTATATTTTTAAAAAGTATGTTTACATAAAAATTATAACATAATGAGCTTTTATAGTCAACGAAAAATATACGTATTTTTATTAAAAATGTTTGACTTATATTTTAAATTGTATTATAATCTGATAGTTAGGAGACGAACCATATGGAAAATGAAGAAAAATTAGGAAAATATGTGAGCATTCTTTCAAGAAATATAAAAAGGATTTTAAATGAAGAAGTATCAAAGTATGATATTACTTATGAGCAAACTATATTTTTAAAATATATTGCAGATAACAGTTTAAAATGTAAAGTATATGCTAAAGATTTAGAAAATGAATTTGATAAAAGAAAGTCTACTGTAGCTGGTATAATTCAGCTCTTAGAACAAAAAGGACTAATAAAAAGAGAGTCTTTATGTGATGATAATAGGTATAAAGAACTTGTACTAACAAAAAAGGCAGAAAAACTATTAGTACAAGTAAATAAAACAATACTTAATATGGATTATAATTTATTAAAAGATGTGAGTGAAAAAGAATATAAATTGTTTATTGAAATTATTAATAAAATTTTAAAGAATATAAATGAAAGGAGTAAAAATTAATGGTAAAAAAATTAGCTAGTTACTTAAAAGAGTATAAAAAATCTGCATTAATAACACCAATTTTTGTTGTTCTTGAAGTTATTATGGAAGTGCTAATTCCATTTTTAATGGCAAAAATAATAGATGTTGGTATTAATAATGGAGATGTGCATTATATTGTAAAAATTGGTACATTTTTAATTATAAGTGCAATATTATCGCTTGCCTTTGGAATGCTTTCTGGAAAATTTGCTGCAAAAGCAAGTGCTGGTTTTTCTAAAAATTTAAGAAAAGAGATGTTTCATAAAATTCAAGACTATTCTTTTGAAAATATAAATAAATTTTCTACATCAAGCTTAATTACTAGGATGACAACTGATGTTACAAATGTTCAAATGGCTTTCCAAATGATAATTCGTATATTAGTTCGTGGACCTGTAATGATGCTTTTTGCTTTGCTTATGGTATTAAGTATAAGTCCAAAACTTTCATTAGTATATATTGTTGCAATAATTTTACTAGGTATTGTACTTGTATATATTGCATTAAAAGCTCATCCTAATTTTGAAAAAGTATTTAAAAAATATGACCATTTAAATAGGGTTGTTCAAGAGAATGTTCAAGCAATTCGTGTGGTAAAAGCATATGTTCGTGAAGACTATGAAAAAAATAAGTTTAAAAAAGTAAATGATGAGGTATATTCATTATTTAAAAAAGCTGAGAAAATAGTTGCTTTTAATAGTCCAGCAATGCAGATTACAATATATACATGTATAGTGTTGATATCTTGGATTGGTTCAAATTTAATTGTTGGTGGAAGTATGCAAACAGGTCAACTTTCTAGTATGATTACTTATGCTTGGCAAATACTTGCAAGTTTAATGATGCTTTCAATGGTTTTTGTAATGGTTATAATGGCATCATCTTCAGCAGAGAGAATTTTAGAAGTTATAGAAGAAGAACCAAAGATTAAGAATAAAAAGAATTGTATTAAAAATGTAAAAAATGGAGATATTGAATTTAGACATGTAGATTTTGTATATAGTGATGAAAAAGATCCAAATAAATTTGCTTTAAAGGATATTAATTTAAAAATCAAATCTGGAGAAACAATAGGAGTAATAGGAAGTACTGGTAGTTCAAAGTCTACTTTTGTTCAATTAATTCCAAGACTATATGATACAACACATGGTGAAGTATTAGTTGGTGGAAAAAATGTAAAAGACTATGATATTAAATCTTTACGTGATGCAGTATCAATGGTTTTACAGAAAAATGTATTGTTTAAAGGAACTATTGCGGAAAACTTAAGATGGGGAAATAAAGAAGCAAGTTTTGAAGAGTTAGAAAATGCTTGCAAACTTGCTCAAGCAGATGGATTTATAAAAGAATTTCCAGAACAATATGATACAATGTTAGATCAAGGTGGAACAAATGTATCAGGTGGACAAAAACAAAGAATTTGTATTGCAAGAGCGCTTCTTAAAAAGCCTAAAATATTAATACTAGATGATTCTACAAGTGCTGTTGATACAAAAACAGATGCATTAATACGTAAAGCATTTAGAGAAGACTTACCAGAAACTACTAAAATTATTATTGCTCAAAGAATTTCATCAGTAATTGATGCAGATCGTATAATTGTTTTACATAATGGTAAAATTGATGGAATAGGAACAAATGAGGAATTATTAAAGACAAATAAAATATATCAAGAAGTATATGAATCTCAAATGAAAGGAGTAGAAGAAAATGCATAAAAAGAATAAGTCAAAAACAATTAAAAGACTTTTAAGTTATGTTGCAAAAGAATATAAATTTCAATTTATAATTGTTTTTATTAGTATTATTATTAGTGCTCTTGTTGGTGTTGTTGGCGTTCAATTTATTAAAGTTTTAATAGATGAATATATTACTCCACTTATTACAAGTCAAGTAAAAGATTTTACTCCTTTACTTAATACATTAAAGATAATGGCTCTTGTATATTTAGTAGGTGTAGTATGTACTTACTTATATAATCGTTTAATGATAAATATTTCACAAGGTGTTTTAAATAAAATAAGAAAAGAAATGTTTGAACATATGGAAGAGTTACCAATTTCATATTTTGATTCAAAAGGTCATGGTGAAATAATGAGTACTTATACTAATGATGTAGATACTTTAAGACAAATGCTAAGCCAAAGCATTCCACAAGTATTTTCTTGTGTTGTTTCTATGGTTGCAGTTGCTATTGCAATGCTTTCAACTAATGTATATTTAACTTTAGTGGTAGCTGCAATGGTTATTTTAATGATTTTTGTATCAAAGTATCTAGGAACAAATAGTTCTAAATTTTTTGTTAAACAACAAGAAGACATAGGTGAACTTAACGGCTATATAGAAGAAATGATGGAAGGTCAAAGAGTGGTTAAAGTATTTAATCATGAAGAAGAAAATAAAAACTCTTTTGATAAATTAAATGAAGAATTATGTGATAGTGTAACGAATGCTAATACTTATGCAAATGTGTTAATGCCATGTATAATGAATATTGGTAATGTAGGATATGTACTTGTTGCAGTAATTGGTGGTATTTTATCTGTAAATGGAATACTTACAATTGGTGCAATTGCTGCATTTTTACAGTATGTAAAAGCATTTACAAATCCACTAGGTCAAGTATCACAACAAATGAATTCAATTGTAATGGCTTTAGCTGGTGCACAAAGAATTTTTGAACTTATCGATGAGCCTATTGAAAAAGATGAAGGATATGTAACTTTAGTAAATGCTAAAGAAGAAAATGGTAAAATTGTTGAGGTAAAAGAAAGAACTGGTATGTGGGCATGGAAGCATGCACATCGTAATGGAACACTTAGTTATGTAAAACTTAGAGGTAATGTAGAGTTTGAAAACGTTACATTTGGGTATAAACCAAATAAAATGGTATTACATGATATATCTTTAAATGCCAAAGAGGGAGAAAAGGTATCTTTTGTTGGTGCAACTGGTGCAGGTAAGACTACAATTACAAATTTAATTAATCGTTTCTATGATATAAATGAAGGAAAGATACGTTATGATGGTATTAATGTAGAAAAGATAAAAAAAGATGACTTAAGGAGATCTCTTGGAATGGTATTACAAGATACAAGCTTGTTTACAGGTACAATTAAAGATAATATTCGATATGGAAAATTAGATGCAACAGATGAAGAAGTAGTAGAAGCTGCTAAGCTTGCAAATGCTAACTATTTTATTGAAGATTTACCACAAGGATATGATACAGTAATTAGAGGTGGAGGAGAAGGTTTGAGTCAAGGACAAAGACAACTTTTATCTATTGCAAGAGCAGCACTTAATAATCCACCAGTTTTAATACTTGATGAGGCCACTTCAAGTATTGATACAAGAACAGAAAAAATAGTTCAAGAAGGTATGGATAAACTTATGAAAGGCAGAACTGTATTTGTAATAGCTCATCGTTTATCTACAATAAGAAATTCTGATTTAATTATGGTGCTTGATCATGGTAGAATTATTGAAAGAGGAAATCATGATGAATTAATTAAAGAACATAAAACATATTATGGACTTTATACTGGTGCAATTGAAATGGATTAATATTAAAAATCAACAGGAAAATTTTTCTTGTTGATTTTTAGACTTTTATATGATATATTAGCAAAAATGGTAATATCAGATAAGGCTATTATCATATTATTAAAAAAAGGAGAAATGCTTTATGTCTAAAAAATTAAATGTAATAAAAGAGAAATGTCCACAAAATCATAAATGTCCATCAGTTAAAATATGTCCAGTAAATGCACTAAGACAAGAGGGATTTAATGCTCCTACTGTAGATCATGATAAATGTATTAAGTGTGGCAAATGTGCAAATTTTTGTCCTAAAAAGGCTTTAGTTTTAGAAGAGGATTAAAATTACAAAAATGTAAGTTTTATTCTATATCTTTTGTGGTATAATTACTCTAGGTGAGCTTTATGAATAAAATTTTAATTATTGAAGATGACGAAAAGATAAGAAAAGAGTTAGAGAACTTTTTAAATAGAAATGGTTATAATGCAAAAGCTTTGAATAGATTTAACAATTTAGTAGAAGATATAATAAATGAAAAAGCTGATTTAGTTCTCCTAGATATAAATCTTCCATATGTTGATGGCGAGTTTGTATTAAAAGAAATTCGAAAAATATCTAATGTTCCAATTATAATGGTAACAAGTAGAGATAATGAAATGGATGAGCTTATTAGCTTAAATTATGGAGCAGATCAATACGTAACTAAACCATATAATATTCAGATTTTACTTGCAAAAATATCTGTATTACTTAAAAGAAACCAAAGTGCTGGTATAAATCAAGATAAAATTGACTGTAAAGATTTTATATTAAATAGGTCAAAGAGTATTATAGAAAAAGATGATTTAAAAGTTGAACTCACAAAAAATGAGATAAGTATATTATATTTTTTAATACTACATAGAGCAACAATTGTTCCAAGAGAGGATATAATAAAATACTTATGGGATAGTGAGTATTTTATTGATGATAATACACTTACAGTAAATATGAAAAGACTTAGAGGAAAATTAGAAGAGATAGGATTAAATGATATCATAGAGACAAAGCGAGGACAGGGGTATATGTTAAAATGAATTTTTTTAGTTATTTAAAAGATAAACTATTGCTTATTGTATTAAGTATGTTTTCAGCTATATCTATTGAAATACTTTTAATACCATATGATATAAATATTATAGTTAGATTATATATACTTTTTTCTATTTTTTTTGCGTTTATTGTGGGAATTTTAGTAGAGTATTTTATAAAAAGAAATTATTATAATGATCTTAATATAAAACTTAATGAACTTAAAGACAAGTATTTGATTTCAGAGTTAATAGATATACCTGATTTTTGTGAGGGAAAAATATTAAAAGGGGTAGTAGAGGAAGCTGGTAAATCAATGCTTGAAAATGTTAATGTGTACAAGCACTTGCAAGATGATTACAAAGAATATATAGAGCTTTGGATACATGAGATAAAAATACCAATTTCTGCAAGTAAAATGATAATAGAAAATAATAAAACAAGTGTAACTAAAAGTATAGATGAAGAATTAGATAAGATTGAAAATTATACAGAGCAAGCACTTTACTACGCAAGAAGTAATACAGCTGAAAAAGATTATTTAATAAAAAAATATAATTTAAAAGAAATTATTAATCAAGCAATTTTAAAAAATACTAATAGTTTTGTAAATTCAAAAATTAGTTTGGAAATGAATGATTTAGATATAGAGGTATATACAGATAGTAAATGGTCAGTATTTATAGTAAATCAGATTATTCAAAATTCAATAAAATACTCTTCTAGAAAAATAACAATTTTTAAAAAAGAACTAAAAGAAAATGTTGTACTATATATAAAAGATGATGGACTTGGAATTAGTAAGGGTGATTTAGACAGAGTATTTGAAAAAGGATTTACAGGTGAAAATGGAAGAATAATTGGAAAAAAATCAACAGGTATAGGACTTTATCTTTGTAAAAAACTCTGTGATAAGTTAAGAATCGGATTACAAATAAGTTCTAAAAAAGGTGAAGGAACGGAAGTTAGAATAATTTTTCCTAAAGGAAGTTATACAAGTTTTAGTAAATAAAAGACCTATGTTAGGTCTTTTTCTATGACAAAAATGTAAGTTTAATGTAATTAAAATCGATGGTACTCTAAGATTTAAAATCGTATAATTAAAATATACGAAAGGAGAATAGAAATATGAGTAAAGTTTTAGAAGTTAAAAATGTAGAAAAATACTATGGAAATAAATCAAATTTAACTAAAGCAATAGATAATATTAGTTTTAAGGTTAATGATGGTGAATTTGTTGGAATAATGGGGGCAAGCGGTAGTGGAAAAACAACACTTCTAAATTGTATTTCTACTATAGATAGAGTTACAGCTGGTCATATTATAATTAATGATAAAGACATCACAAAGCTTAAAGGTAATAGACTAAATAAATTTAGAAGAGAAGAACTTGGATTTATTTTTCAAGATTTTAATTTACTTGATACACTAAATTGTTATGAAAATATAGCTTTAGCACTTACTATTCAAAAAGTAAATCCTAAAGAAATAGAAAAAAGAGTTGAAGATATTGCTAGAAAATTAGAAATAACAGATATTTTAAAGAAATATCCTTATCAAATATCTGGAGGACAAAAACAAAGAGTGGCATCTGCAAGGGCAATTATAACAAATCCAAAATTACTTCTTGCTGATGAGCCAACAGGTGCCCTTGACAGTAAATCTGCAAGACAATTACTAGAGACGTTTGAATATATGAATAAAGAGTTAAAAGCAACAATTTTAGTTGTTACTCATGATGCTTTTTCTGCTAGCTATACTGACAGGATTTTATTTATTAGAGACGGAAAAATTTTTAATGAAATAGTAAAAGGAGAAGCTTCAAGAAAAGAGTTTTTTGAAAAAATAATTGAGGTACAAACACTTCTTGGAGGTGATTTGAGTGATGTTATTTAAAATTTCATTTAAAAATATGAAAAAGAGTTTTAAAGATTATGCAATTTATTTTTTAACTCTTGTTTTAGGTGTTGCTATATTTTATATGTTTAACTCTCTTGATAGTCAACAGGCAATGCTTGACGTTACAAGTAGTACTAGAGAGTTTATTAAAATTATGGTTAGGATGCTTGAACTTGTATCTGTTTTTGTCGCTGTAGTTTTAGGACTTTTAATAGTCTATGCAAATAATTTTTTAATAAATCGACGAAAAAAAGAGTTCGGAATATATATGACTCTTGGAATGAGTAAAGGACAAATTTCTAGAATAATATTATTTGAGACAATATTAGTTGGTATATTATCTCTTGTGGCTGGAATTGTGATTGGGGTATTTGCTTCTCAGTTTATGTCAATACTTGTTGCTAAACTTTTTCAAGCAGACTTATCTGAGTTTCAGTTTGTATTTTCAAAGGCAGCATGCATAAAGACTTGTATATATTTTGCTCTAATGTATTTTGCAGTTATGATTTTTAATACCATAACTATATCAAGATATAAACTAATAAATTTGCTAACAGCAATAAAGAAAAATGAAAAATTAAAATTAAAAAATCCTGTATTATCTGTTATAGTTTTTTTTGTTTCAATTGCACTTCTTGGATGGGCATATTGGACTGTAACAGTAAAAGCAAATACATTAAATACTGCTGAAAAAGCTTTTGAACTAATTATTGTAGGAATAGTTGGAACATTACTATTTTTTTGGTCACTTTCTGGATTTATTATAAAAGTTATACAATCACGAAAAAGCATATATTTAAAAGGAACAAATATGTTTGTGTTAAGGCAACTTAATAATAAGATAAATACGACAGTTGTAAGTATGAGTGTGATTTGCATCATGTTGTTTATGACAATAAGTATTTTATCTGCAAGTTTATCTTTAAGAAATACAATGGAAAAAGATTTAGTAGAGATGACACCAGTAGATTTAAATTTATATAAAACTGCAAATTTACCCAAATCTTATGTAAATGCATATGGAAATGTAATTACATGTACTGAAAAACAGATTGAAGATTCAAAATATCCAATAACGTATACTTTAGAAAATTATAATTATGACTTAAACAAACTAAAAGATATAGTAGAAATACCAATTTATGTTACAGATGAGCTTACTTGGCGTGATAGTTTGGGTAGTTCATTTGAAGAGGCAAAACTAGAATTTCCAGGACTCTTATATGATTCACCAGAGGAAATTGTTAAAGTCTCGGATTATAATAAAATTGCAAGAGTGTATGGACTTAGCGAATATTCTTTAGAAGATGATGAGTTTATAGTGCTTTGTGATTTTGATTCTATGAAAGAATTAAGAGATAGAGAGCTTAAAAAGAGTAATGCAACAATTACACTTGATGGAAAAATATATCATTCAAAGTATAATGAATGTCAAAGTGGATATATTCGTATGTCTACAAGTCATGTAAATACTGGTATAATACTTGTACCAGATAGCTGTAATTTAAAAGAAGAGTGGAAAGAACAGTATTTTCTTGCTGCAAATTATAATACAGATAGTGAAGATGAATATTTAAAAATAGAAGAAGATTTTACAAATAATACAAGTCAGATAATTAAAGAGTTAAAAAATGATAGTATAGAACTTGACGGAATGACTAAAAATGCAATAGTTGAATCAAGTGTGGGTCTGGCAACTATGGTTGTATTTATAGCAATATATTTAGGGTTAGTATTTTTAATTGCTAGTGCAGCAATTCTTGCTTTAAAACAGTTAACAGAAAGTGCAGATAATAAGCAAAGATATACCGTTTTAAGGAAAATAGGCTGTGATGAGAAGATGATAAATAAAGCTTTATTTGCTCAAATTGCTATATTCTTTATGTTACCATTACTACTTGCAATTATTCATTCTATATTTGGAATACAATTTGCATTATCATTACTTTCAGGACTTGTAAGTTCAGAAGAATTGATTCCATCAATAATTGCTACAGTTATAATAATTGGTGTAATATATGGAATATATTTCCTTTCAACGTATTTTGGAAGCAAGAATATTATAAAAGAGGAATAGAAATAATTAAATGTATAAAAAGTAAGAAGGATAGCTTCTTACTTTTTAGTTGCTAAGAGCAACATTTAATGATATAATCACAAAAGAAAAAAGGAGATAAAATTATGTCAATAGAAAAAGTAAGAGAATATTTTAAAAAATTTGGATTAGATAATAAAATAATGGAATTTGATGTATCTTCAGCAACTGTAAAAGAGGCTGCAATTGCTTTAAACTGTAAAGAACAAGAGATAGCAAAAACTTTGTCTTTTATTGTAAATGATAGACCAGTACTAATAGTTACCGCTGGAGATTCAAAAGTGGATAATAGTAAATTTAAAACAAAATTTAATGTAAAAGCTAAAATGATACCTTTTGATGATGTTGAGAGACTAGTAGGATATGCAGTAGGAGGAGTTTGTCCTTTTGGAGTAAATGAAGATGTTGATGTTTTTTTAGACGAGTCTTTAAAACGTTTTGATACAGTTTATCCTGCTTGTGGAAGTTCTAATAGTGCAATTAAACTATCTATAGAAGAGTTAGAGAAAGCTTCTAATTATAAAGAATGGATAGATGTATGTAAGATTGTAAGTTATTAATATAAACTAATGGTTTAGTAAATTAAACTTATAGTCGATTGAGCTTATATATGTTTGATGTTAAAATATATTAAAAGGAGGTATTTTAACATGGAAAATAAAAATATTGGAAGTATTATTAGTACTTTAAGAAAAGAAAAAAATATGACACAAAGTGAGCTGGCAAATAAAATGAATGTAACAGATAAAGCTGTATCAAAATGGGAGAGAAACATATCTTGTCCAGATATAAATTCTATTCCAAAACTTGCAGAAATACTTGATGTATCTGTAGAAGAGCTATTAAATGCTAAAGGAAAAAATAACAATACAAATATAAATAATATAATTGATTTAGTTTTAATTTGTGTTGCTCTTGCAATGGGAGTATGTATTATTGTTACATCAATATTAAATAGTATAGAAGTAAAAAATGCATTTATATTGCTAGGTATTGCAATAACAGCAATAGCACTATATTTACTAAGAAAAAAAGATAAAGAAAAATAGTAATTTTCTCTTGCCTTAGAGTACACTTTAAGTGATATAATTTACTTATCAAAGGAGGAGATAAATTATGAAAAAACAAACAGCAGGACATGATTCATTAGGAGAATTTGCACCTAAGTTTGCACAGCTTAACGATGATGTGTTATTTGGTGAAGTTTGGTCAAGAGAAGATAAGTTATCTTTAAGAGACAGATCACTTGTTACAATTTGTGTATTTATGGGAAAAGGAATGGTGGATAGCTCTTTAAAATATCACTTACAAAATGCAAAAAATAATGGAATAACAAAAGAAGAAATGGCAGAAATTATAACTCATGCAGCATTTTATGCTGGATGGCCAAATGCATGGGCAGTATTTAATATGGCAAAAGAAGTATATGCAGATGATGATACAAAAGAAACCCATGGTGGTATGTTTGGAATGGGAGAACCAAATACAGCATATGCAAAGTATTTTATAGGTAATTCATATTTAAAACCACTTACAAAACCAGGTGAGTCAGTTGTATCTATTGCAAATGTTACTTTTGAGCCAAAATGTAGAAATAATTGGCATATTCATAAAAGCACTTCTGGAGGTGGTCAGATACTTGTCTGTGTTGAAGGTGAAGGGTATTATCAGGAAGAGGGAAAAACAGCACAAAAATTACATCCTGGAGATGTAGTTGTAATACCTGCAAATGTTAAACATTGGCATGGAGCAACAGCAGATTCTTGGTTTAGCCATCTTGCAGTAGAAGTACCAGGCGAAAACACATCAAATGAATGGTTAGAACCAGTATCTGATGAAGAATACCAAAAGTTACAATAAAAATAATTAAAATTATTTTTGAAATTAAAATATATTAGAGTATAATATCTCTCCTTAAAGGAGGGATATTTTTAATGAAGGTGAATTGGATAAAAAAGTAGTGTGCAAAAAATACACTTATAATACTTTAATTGCTTTAACATTTCTGGTGGCTAAATCAAATCCTAAAGGAAAAGAAGTTATAATTGAGTTGTTGCTTAGAATTTCCTTAGTTAAAGTAGAGATATTCTTTGCTTTGATATGAAAATGTATAGTAAAACTATATAGACATAATATATAATAATATGTTAAAATAAAAAAGCATTGAAAGGAGTGTGGATAAATATGAAAAATCTAAAAATATTTACTAAAAATATAGATGAGGAAGCACTAAAACAAATTAATGAGTTGTTAGACCAAGATGCTTTTAAGGATAGCAAAGTTCGTATAATGCCAGATGTACATGCAGGTAAAGGCTGTGTAATTGGTTTTACAGGAAATTTAGGAAATAAAGTTATTCCAAATATTGTTGGAGTAGATATTGGGTGTGGAATGCTATGTATAGAACTTGGAAATGTAGAATTAGATTTAGAGAAAATAGATAATATAATAAGAAAATATGTTCCAAGCGGAAGAAATGTACATGAAAAAACACAAAGTAAATTTGTGGATTTAGAGAAATTGTATTGCTTAAAAGAATTAAAAAATAATAATGATTTTTTAGAAAGAAGTCTTGGTACACTTGGTAGTGGTAATCATTTTATAGAAATAGATAAAGATGAAGATAATAATAAATATTTAGTTATTCACACTGGTTCAAGAAATTTAGGTAAGCAAGTTGCTTCAATTTATCAAGAAAAAGCAATTAAATACTGTTCATATAAAAAGGAAATGCAAGAAGAAAAGGAAAAAATAAAACTAGAGTATAAAAAGCAAGGTAGAAAAAGTGAAATTACAGCTGCATTAATTGATGTAGAGAAAAAATATGAAGGAAAAACTAAATTACCTATAGACTTATGTTATTTAGAAGGAGAAAATAGAGAAAAATATTTACATGATATGAAAATTTGTCAAGAATTTGCAAGGAATAATCGCTTATGTATAGCAAAACAAATATTATTTAATTATTTTAATATAGACAATTTGGATAATAATTTTAAATATTTTGAGACAATACATAATTATATTTCTTTTGAAGATAATATTATTCGTAAAGGTGCAATTGCAGCAAGAAGCAATGAAAGAGTATTAATTCCTATGAATATGAGGGATGGTTGTATAATTGGTATTGGTAAAGGAAATGATGATTGGAATAAGTCAGCACCACATGGAGCAGGAAGAATTGTGTCTAGAAATAAGGCAAAAGAAGTAGTAAAAATTAATGAATATAGAAAATCTATGAATGGTATATATACTACATCAGTAAATAAAGATACAATAGATGAAGCGCCAATGGTATATAAGCCAATGCAAGAAATAGTAGATTGTATAAAAGATACAGTTGAAATAGAAAAAATAATAAAACCAATATATAATTTTAAAGCAAGTGAATAATAGTTTTTACTGTCGCATATTTTGCGACAGTTTTATTATATATAAAAGATAATATTAAATAATAAAATAAATGTTTATATATATTATTTTTTGTGTTATACTTATTACTGTAAAGATTAGGAGGAATTATTATGAGAAAAAATATAAGAACAACTGATGCAATATTTCCAATGCCAGTGCTTATGATTGCAACATATAATACAGATGGAACAATTGATGTTATGAATGCTGCATGGGGAATGATGCTTGAAAAAGATCATATAGTTTTAAATTTATCTGAAGGACATAAAACAGTAAAAAATATAAGGAATAAAAGGGCATTTACTGTAAGTATTGCTAACGCAAAACACGTAGTAGAGGCAGATTATTTTGGCGTAGTATCAGGTAATAATACACCTAATAAATTTGAAAATTCTGGACTTACAGCTACAAAATCAGAGCATGTTGATGCTCCAATAATAAATGAATTTCCAGTATGTATGGAATGTGAGTTTATAGAGTATCAAGATGAAAAATATGGATGTGGTGTTATTGGAAAAATAGTAAATGTAACAGCAGATGAAAATGTTATGACAGGCGACAAAATAGATATTTCTCTTTTAGATGCTATAGCATATGATCCATATACTTATGGATATTATAAAATAGGAGAAAGAGTAGGTAATGCTTTTAGAGATGGACTAAAATTAAAAAAATAATATAAATTAAGGGGGAGATATAATGAAGGATTATTTTGGATATAAAGATAAAGTATGTGTTGTAACAGGAGCTTCCAGTGGAATGGGAAGGGCAACAGTAGAAATGCTTGTAGATTTAGGAGCAAAGGTATATGCCTTAGACTTAAATCCATGTACAGTAGAAGGAATTGCTGAATTTATTCAGTGTAATCTCGCTAAGAAAGAAGAAATAGATGAAAGTTTTAATAAAATACCAGAACATATAGACTCATTTTTTGGTGTAGCAGGACTTTCTGGTTCTAAAACAGATTATAGGACAACTTTTGATTGTAATTATACTGCTAATATGTATATAACTTTAAATTATTTAAAAGAAAGAATGAAAAAAGGTGGCTCAATTGTGTATTGTACATCAACAGCAGGACTTGAATGGAAGAAATTTAAAAAAGAACAAAATAAAGTAGTACATGCCAAAACTTGGGAAGAGGTAGAAGAAAGAACAAGAAAATTGGCTTCTTCTGCTCCAGCAACATTTGCATATATGTATTCCAAAAGATGCTTATCACAGTTTGCATGTGAGCAAGCTGTAGAGTTTGCAAAATTGGGCATTAGAATAAATAATGTGTTGCCAGCTTCAACGGATACTGGTATGAAACAAGAATTTCAAGATATGATAGGAAGCGAAGAGGCTTTAATTGCTCAAACTGGTCTTGCTGGAAGACTTGCAAAATCTGAAGAAATGGCATATCCTATGGTATTTTTAAATTCAGATATGGCTTCATTTATATCAGGACTTGACATGGTAGTAGATTATACTGATACATGTCTTAAAGTACTAAAACTAAAGAAAAATCTTGAAGCAGTATCTGCAACAAACCCAATTATTTGTGCTCTAGCTAAAAAAATGATGAGCAAAGCAGGCACAAAAGCTTTACCAGATGGAAAGGAATAGATTTTATGAAAAAGATTAAACCTGAAATGCTAAAAAAAGGAGACAAGATAGCTATAGTAAGTCTTTCATCAGGTGTACTTGGGGATGAAAATATGATACATAAGTATTATATTGCAAAGGAAAGGCTAGAAAAAGATTTTGGTCTTGAAGTTGTTACTATGCCTAATGCTTTAAAGGGTAGTAAATTTATATATGAACATCCAGAACTTAGAGCAAAAGATTTAATGGAAGCATTTTTAGATAAAACAATTAAAGCAATTATTTGTGCAATAGGTGGAGATGATACGATAAGACTACTTCCATATATAGATTATAATGTTATTAGAGAAAATCCTAAAATATTTATGGGATATTCAGATACTACAGTTAATCATTTTATGATGCATAAAGCTGGAATTGTATCATACTATGGACCTACTATAATATGTGAGTTTGGTGAGTATGTAAAAATTTTTGATTATACTAAAGAGGCAATAGAAAATATTTTATTTAAGGATAGTAAAGGATTTGAAATAAAATCTAGTGATTATTGGTCAGATGATCATGTAAGCTGGATTAAAGAAAATATAAATGTGGCAAGAAAACTAAAAAAAGAAGAGCATCATTATGAAGTTTTATCCGGAAATGGAGTAGTAAAAGGAGAAATACTTGGCGGATGTATTGATGTTTTTCCAATGATGGTAGCAACTGAAATTTGGCCTAGACTTGAGGAATGGAAAGATAAAATATTGCTACTTGAAACAAGTGAAGAAAAGATGCCACCAGATTATCTGTTATGGTATTTAAGAAACTTAGGTGCACAGGGGATTTTAAAAGAAATAAAAGCAATTATAGTTGGAAAACCAAAGCATGAAACATATTATGAAGAATATAAAGAAGTATATCTTAAAATATTAAAAGAATATGATTGTGAAAATTTACCAATTTTATATAATGTAAATATTGGCCATGCAGTTCCAATTGGAATAATACCTCTTGGAACAGAAGTGGAAATTGATTTTGATAATAAGAAATTTACTCTTATTGAATCAGCAACAAAAATAGGAGAATAATATGAAAGTATTACTTTTTACACATAGTCAAGATATAGATGGAATGGGATGTGCAGTACTTGCAAGAAAGGCGTTTGGAGATTATACACTTGTTCCTACAAAAACTTTTGAAATAACTAAAAATGTAGAAAACTATATTAAATCTAAGAAAATATATGATTTTGATAAGATATATGTAACAGATTTATGTATAAAAGAACCAGTTTTAAAATTTATAGATAATGATGAGATACTGAAAAATAGATTGTTAGTTTTAGATCATCATAAAACAGAAATTGAAGAAGGAAATAATAAATATGACTTTGTAAATATTATTGTTCAAAAGAATGGAAGAAAAGAATCAGGAACAAGTCTATTTTACAATTATCTTATTCAAAATAATTATTTACAAAGAAGTAATATATTAGATGAGCTAGTTGAATGGACAAGACAATATGATGTATGGGACTGGGAAAGTAAGAACAATATAAATGCTAGGAATCTACACGTTTTATTTGAAGTTTTAGGATATGATGCTTATTTAAAAATTATTAATGATAAGGTAGATAAATTAAATTCTATTGTTTTTAATAACTATGAAAAAGAAGTTATAGATAAATTTAATAAAGAAATGGAAAAAGATATTTTAAATATATTAAATGATATGAAATGCGTAGATTTAAGTATAGATGGCAATATATTTAAAGTTGGATTTGTTAAATGTCCGTATAAATATAGAAACGATATGAATAAATTTATTAAAAAAAATAATGTATATAACATTGATGCTGTAGGAATGATAATGACAGATATTGAAACTGTTTCTTATAGGCAGGTAAAGGACGTAGATGTTTCTATTATTTCAAAGTATTTTGGTGGAAAAGGACATAGAGGTGCTGGAAGCAACTTGCAAGAAAACGAAAAATTTAAAATGGTTATAAATAGTATATAGGTGATTAATATAGTTTGTTTAAGGTATATAAGTAGCAGATAATTGATAATTATCTGCTACTATGATATTATATATGTACTTAGTATAGGTGATTTAATATGATAGATATAAAAAAAGTAACTCAAAATATATTGGATAAGTTTAAAACTCTGTTTGAATGTTTTCCAATAACAACTATTGTAATTTTTTTAGCTACAATAGTATACGCAATATCAATTGATAACAACTTTTTTTCTAGTGATGTTTTAGCAAAAATAATGCAGTTTTCTGCAATGTTTTCAGTAGGCTCATACTTTATTGAAACATGTATAAAGCATTTTAATAAAAAGAAGATAGTATTTGAACTATTGGTATTTATAATATCTGTTATTTTTACTACATTATTAAATATAAAAAATGATTTATTTAATATAGAAAATACGATTATTAATGAGTATACATTTAGAGTTACAATTGCTTATGCAATATCTTTGTTTTTACTTTCTGTTTATATTAGTTTAAAAAATAGTAAAATGAAGTTTGAAGAGTATGTGGTAAGAGTATGTTCAAATATATTTAAATCTAGTATTATATTTGGATTATTAAGCATAGGTCTTACAATAATATCATCAGTATTTGTATTTTTAATATTAAATGGAAAACATTATGAACTGGTTTTAAGAATTGAAATATTATTACTAGGATTATATTATATACCAAGAATATTATTTTCAATATATAACACTAAATCTCAGATAAGTTCATTTTTTAGATTTATAGTAAAGTATGTATTAAGTGTACTTGTAATTATAGCTTTTGGTATAATATATATGTATATAGCAAAAATATTAATTACACAGGATATTCCATCAAATCAGATATTTAGAATTATAGCTGGTCTTTTTATAATGGGACTTCCAATTTGGACAATGTCAAATTATTTTGAAGATAATAAAGTATTATATAAAATAAATAGCAAATTACCATATTTGTTTGTTCCTTTTATATTTTTGCAAATCTATTCAATTGGTGTAAGAATAGCACAAAATGGAATAACTGAAGCTAGATATTTATGTGTTATGCTTATATTATTTGAAATAGTATATATAGCATTATATTTTAAAAGAAGAGAAAAAATAGCAAATATTATAATTGTATTTGTATGTTTTAGTATAATATCATTAATAGTACCAGTAATTAATATGTATAGTGTGTCTTTAAATAGTCAATTTAATAACTTAAGAATATATAGACAAAAAGATAATCTTACAAATGAGGATAAAGATAAAATTAGTGGAGCTTTTTACTATTTAAAAAATGCTGTTGGTGGAGAAAAATTAATAGATAATTATTTAAGTTATGATGAAGTTCAGGATATAACTAATTTTAAAACAGAGTATTATAATGATTATTCAAAAACTATTTCAATAACTAAAGATATTGAAGAAATAAATATTGAAGGATATAGTAAATTATATGAGGTAAGTAGTAATTATTATTTAGATGACAAAACAATAGAAGAAGCTTTTAAAAATTTGGAACTTTCAACACAATCAAATGGTTATAAATTTAATGTAGATATTAGCGATATGATAAGAAAATATATAGAAAATAAAGATAATATAAACGAATACTTTAAAAATAATAATAGATTTATAATAGATGAAAATAAATGTATTATTATAACATCATTATATATAAATTATACACTAGACAATTTAATAGAAAGTTATTATATAGATGCATATATGTTAGAAAAATAGTTTTTATAGGTTAAAATAGATTTTTTTATCTTTTTAACCTAATTTTTTTTTTTAGTCACTTACTTGTCATTTTATATGTACTATAATATAGATATAAAAAGATATAAGAATTTTTTTATGAAAATATTAAAAGTAGAATATATA
>CALXES010000007.1 GCA_944387385.1 uncultured Clostridia bacterium
TAGTTTCCTTTTACTATTCTTTCTTCATTTTCCATATCTATTAATTGAAATTTTAAAGATGAACTTCCACAATTTAATACTAATATTTTCATTACATTCACTCCTTTTTAGTTGATATTAAATTATATCATTATTTTTTAGAGTTGTAAACGATTTTATATAAATATAAAAAAACTAGCTAAAATTAGCTAGTTTATAAGTAAATTTTCAATTTCTTTCCAGTTATATACACGACGTACATTACTTTTTTCTAGTTCTTCATCTGAAATGTTTTTATTATGATATGAATCAAATAAAAGCTTTAATTTTACCGGTCCTTGAAGATTTGGAAGCCTATCATCAATTTGAACGTCTGCAATAAATATATTTTTAGAATTTGTAAATATAATTTTTTCTGGATCTATAAATTCAAATTCTCTAATTAAATATTCAAACTTGTCTTTAAAAAGTTTTGCTGACTTCCTTTCTGCACCAAACATGACACAAGCTGAACATATATAAATATCATAATACTTGTCAAGTTTTCTTAAAATTTCTTTTGCTCCTTCAAATAAAACAGCATCTTTATAACCATCTTTTGATATATAATAGTCATAAAAAGCCTGTATCTTTTCTTGTGAACCAATCACATTATCAATAATATATTCAGTAAAGTCTTCTTCTTTATAATTTGTACCACAAAAATCATTTAATATCTTCAAAAATCCAGGATGACAAATAACATAATCTAAATCTACTAATAATTTCTTTTTCATAACAATTCTCCCTCTTTCTATATTATACCACAATCCAATTTTATATCTGGATTATATAATGTATAACTCTGTTTTAAAAGCTTTGAAATAATATCTTCTACCTCATCATATTTAAATTTTTCAAATTTCTTCATATAAAAAAGGTAGCTTATATACCTATAAATTTCTATTTCTAGCTCAAATCTTGTAAGTAATCTTCTAGTCTGATTTGTAGTATTTTCTAAAACTATAGAAAACAAAGATATTTTTTTACAATATTCTTCAGGTATCATATTATATATAAATTGTAGATTATTTTCTCGTTTATTGTCAACCATTTCTAAGATTGAACTGTTATTAATTTTTAACAATAGTTTTAAAAATTTAGAACGTCTTGAATATAAATATTTTTTACCAGTTACATATGATGATATTAAATCTGCACTTGCAAAGTCTAAATAGTAACACCATTTATCTAATATGCTTTTTCTAAATCCACCAATAGATGGAAGATTACCATCGGAAAAGTCTGTTAGCATCTTATATTCAAAAATTTTGTTTTTCTTTAATCCTTCTGAAAGTTTACTATAGTTTAAAAATATTTTTTCTTCATCAATACTTACATATATTTCTATTAAATATGCCAATACTTTAACTAAAATATCTTCTTCAAAATCTAAAATTTCCTTCCAAACTATAATTCTCTTTTTAAGCTTTGATGAGTATATAATACTCTCTTTTCCAAAATCTACAAATCCATAACCAAATACTATACTATCGACTTCATTTCCAACATTATCATGAGATACAGAAGAATTCTCTATTGTAACGCTCAGAGTATCGTTTTCTAAATCTGATAAAAACTTTTCAATAACAGTATTAGAATAAATTCTATTATGCTTTTTCATCTGCTTTATTACTATATCTAATGGTTTCTTTAGTGAATCATTTACGTTACTTAATAAATATACATTAATACTCATCAGAAATCTCTCCTTATATAAAATTTATATTACTACAATAAGTAATTCCAATAACCACCTTTCCTAAGCACTTAGCATTTTTTAAATAAAATTTTCTAATTATTTCTTCTGTTGTATATTTTCCTTTATTTACTATAATAAGCATCCTATCACTTTGACAGTCTTCTATAAAAACACTCTTTTTAGACTTTTTGTGATTAATAAAAATACCTCTTGTATAAGCAAATTCTATGTTGTCTACTTTAGATACTTGTAATCTAGTCTCATATAATGAATCTAGTATTATATCATAAGTACTATACCCATTAATTTTCTCTATTTTATTTACTACCGAATTAGAATTTGAATAGACAATTCTATCAATTTTTATACTTTTCAAAAAACCTATTTTCTCTAGCATCTCTTTTTCAATATGCCTATTCATTTGAAATTTAAAAGAATCATCATATAGATCTGTTAAGCAATCCATATCTAGTATATCTTTTAAAATTAACTTTATACTTAGTTCAAATGTTGTTATTTTAGAAAAAATATTGTTTTCTTTATCTACAATATTCTCCATAGTAACTGGCTCAGAATGTTTATTAATATTAATGTAATTTAAAGCAAGATTACTTGCAAATACTGATAACAAATAGTACATATCATTACTTAGATTATAATCTATATGTTTTTGCACTAAATCATTTAAATAATCGTAAAAACAAGTATTACTAAAATCTTCTAAATTATAGTTTTTAAAACTACCTTCTTTATTCTTAGCAATTATAATTATCTGATTTTCTTCCCCTTCTTTTAAACTATTTAGTACCAGTATCTCACATTCAAAATCCTCCTTTTCTCCCTTTTTAAAAATTTTTAATTTAGATCTGCATATCATCATACACAATCTCTCCTTTCTGCCATTAGGCATTTAATTAATATATAATTATATATATTGTAAAAAATTATCATGCCAAATAATTATAACATAAGTTTATGTAAATTTCAACTTATATTAAAGCTTAAAAATAGCTTATGACAATGTCATAAGCTATTTTTATATAAAGACTATAATATTTATTTTAAGCAGCAGATGTAGAATATAAATTACTTAACTCTGAAAGTCCAGGTAAAAGAGCATCTCTTAATGTCTCATCTAACACAACTTTCCATTCTTTATCTACTTTAGTTAAAACAATATCTACACTTGTTGTAACATTTTCTATTTCTGTTGACTCAAATTGAGATTTAAAATACTCTTGTAATTGTGATTCCATGTTATCTGTATCAGTTGAAGTGTTAATTGAAGACATAGCAAGCTCTAACGCTTTTTGCATATAATTTTGCATTATAGTATTTAAGTCTTTATTAGTTATTTCTGCTTTTACTATAGCTTGATCTTTATCTTTTGTAACTTCAACAATATTTAAATTTAAATTACTAAAAAAAAGTTTTACCATTTCTAAATCTTCTGTATCGCTATCAATTCCTAAAGCCTCTGTATTATCTCCATTTACATATGTATTCGCTCCTTGAAAATCTCCATTTTTTAGACATTCAACAAGACCAGTTACAGAATCAGCTGGGTTTTTAGCAGTTAATTTTATAACTCCAAATACTATTGCTACAACCACAACAACTAAAATTAAAATACATAAAACAATTTTTAAAGCCTTATTTTTCATAATATACCTCCCTTTTTAGACATTATATCCTAAAAATGGAGTTAATTCAACCTATTGTTTTAATGCTTTTTCTCTTTCCTTATAGTCTGGCATAATATTTTTAATATAACTCCAAAAGCTCTTTTGATGATTCATATACTTTAAATGAGTAACTTCATGAAGACATACATACTCTATTAACCTAATATCATAATGAATTAATTTCTGATTAATTTTAATTACCTTTTTACTAGAACAATTTCCCCATATTGATTTAAATTTTCTAACTACTATATCATTTGGAAAAAGTCCGGTAAATAAAGCATATTTTTCTACTACTGGTACAATGTACTCATATGAGAGTTCTTTTAACCTTTTTTCCATTTTTAATTTTACTTTTTTTAAGTTATTTTCATTTAATTCTGGTAAATAAACTACACATCTATCTACTGTTAATATGATATCAACCTTTTTTGAATCTTTATACTCTATATTTACCTTCTTTCCTAAAATATAAATATATTTTTTTGTTATCAAATCAAACTTTATCATATTTTTTTGCTTGTTAAGTTTATTATTTATCCACTTTTCCTTTTGACTTACAAGTTCATCTATTTTTGATTTACTAAGTCTAATAGGAGCTTTTACAAAAACTTTTGAATCTTTTACTCCTATATACACATTTTTTATTCTCTTTCTTACTAATTCATATTCTATCATAATTTAACATTCCATTTCTTTGGAAATACATACTCAATTTTATCTGATTTAGGTATGTACTTCTTTTTTATCTTTACTCTATTTGACTTTAAGTCCGGTCTTTTAGCCCTTAAATATTTATCTGTTTCACAAAATAAATTTTGTATATCTATAAGTTGTAGTCTTCTTTTTCCTATATACTTAAAATCATATCCAAGTCTTCTAAATTCCTCTTCTTGTATTAGATACATATGTACAATTATGTCTTCGTAACTATATCCTTTATGATTTTTAAAACATTTATCTATTCCTCTTTTTGCTCCAGGTCCAGCTATAGTAAAACTGCTTTCATCAAAGTCTGTTACATCACTGTAATTAATATCTGTTGCAAGCTGATACGCCATAAAGTCTCCAATTAAAGGATAAGATTTTAATATCTTAAAGACTTCTTCCATTGAAGCTGCATTACTAATACTATTATATATCTTATCTTGAATAAACATTTTATCTAATAACGCTAAATGATTTTGATGTTTTAAATCATATCCAAACGCTTTATTGGCACATGATATATAAGCATCATTATATAGCTTTTCCCCCAAACTTTTTCTAATTAATAAAAGCTCGTCATATTTATTAAAGGAAAAATCACTTAACGTAATATCACCCAACTTTTTGGTTAAATATTCCCACGTATCTTCCTTATTAAAAATTTTAAATAATACTATTCTAAAGAGCATATCCTCCTTTGAATAATTTTCTCCATTATATATAACGTTTTTTAGCATATACTGTGATACTCTATCTAAAACTCTATATGCATTGCAAAATTTATACTCCTTAAGTATATCATCACTAGTATAAGGAGGTCTTTGTCCCATCATTTTTCTATACCATATATTTTGTCTTTCAAAAGCAAAATACCAAAATATATCATAAACTTCTTCTCTTTTTTCCATAACATTCTCCTTATTTTACTAAATCTTCAAATTCAATTCTAATTACTTTTGTCAAATCTTCAACATTTAGTTCTACTTGATAGCCAACCTTCCCTGCACTAATAAATATTGTATCATAGCTTTTAGAAGTTATATCTATAACTGTTTTAAAAAATTTTTTCATACCAACTGGTGAACACCCACCATGTATATATCCTGTAAGTGGTAATAATTCTTTTTGCTTAATCATTTCAACATTTTTTTCTTTAACAATTTTTGCGGCCTTTTTTAAATCTAGTTCTTTTGAAACAGGTATAACAAACACATAATATGCTCCACTATGAGCTCTTGTAACTAGAGTTTTAAATACCTGATCTGGGTTTTCACCAAGTTCACTAGCAACATCAACTCCAGATATAGCATCACTATCTCCATAATAATGTGATTTATATTCAATCTTCTTACTATCTAAAATTCTCATAACATTTGTTTTTTCTTGCATACTAACACCTCTTTTTTCTTATTTTAGCACGACAATATTCATATCTCAAGAAGAAAATAGCACTTCATAAAAGAAGTGCTATTTTTAAATCTTATTTGTATAAAAATATACTTTAATTCTGTTCAAATGCTCTATCAGTTGTTTCCTCACTTACAGTACTATTTAATACTGTAAATACTTTTTTGCTTGTTGAAGCTGAATTGAATAATTCACCCGTATCTTTATATCTATTATATATAGCTATATTAGAATAATACTTAGACATATCTATTTTTGTTTCATCTTTGCTTAAATTTTCATCATATACATAAATATATTTAGGATCAAAATAAAATACATTTACTTTTCCTTTGACATAATCTTCATATATATTCTTTATATTAGCATTATCGGTAAATAAATCTTCAAAATCTATTTCTTCAAGTGTATCAAGTCTTATATTATAGCTTAAAGCTTTTTCATCTTTCCTATTTCCGTCAATATCTTCATATGTCTTTATGACTACATATGATAAAGTGTTAAAATTAACACTTAGCTTTGTATGTATATCAATAAATAGAGTATTTTCATCTGATAAATAGTTTTTGTCATAAAGTTCTACACTTAAATTTTTTAATTTCTCATTTATTATTTCTTGTTTTTGTGTATCTTTAAGCCCAGAAATTTGCTTATATTCAACATAAGCCTTATCTCCTTTTATTTTTTCATTATTATTATAAAAATTTCCACCTTTTACATGAACAATACTCTCAATATCTATACTATATGCATCATACATATCATTTAAACCAGAAATCGCTAAACTATCTGAGTTAGAATTACTATTTGTATTACTTGAATTATTAGTATTAGTTTCATTTTGAGCTGTATTTGTATTATTTTCTGTTGTAGCATTTTCTTCTTTTGACTTACTATCTTGCATAAATACCATTACTAAAACAATTATAGCAATTATAACAACTACAAATGCAATAGCAATGACTATATTATTAAATACACTAGATTCTTCCTCTTCTTCTACTTTTTGTAGACTAACATTTTTTTCTTCTCTAGTTGCTTCTTGGTAAGCTCCACCTCTTCTTCTAGGTGCATTATTTGGATTTCTTAGTTCTTCTACTTTTTTATCAGATAGAAAATCAACATCATCATCTTGGTTATATATCATATAATATACCCCCTATTCTATGAATATTTTACAATTAATTTTAGCATCTAATAAACTTTTAAAATTCTTAGCGTCTTGTACTGTTCCAACAATTTTGCCATAGTGTGTTGGAACTACAATTGTGGGCATAATTGAGTTTGCAAGCTTTGCAGCTTCAGCATAATCCATAGTATAAGTTCCACCAATTGGCAAAAACGCAAGATCACATTTTACATTTAAAGCCTCAGGTGTAATATCTGTATCTCCAGCTACATATATTCTCTCATATTCCAAATTAAAAATATATCCCACCCAGCCATTAGTTTTTGGATGAAAAGTCTTATTTATATTATATGAACTTACTGTTTCAACACATAAATCGTTTATCTTATATTTTTTATTTGGATCAACTATAACAATTTTATTTTCTTTAAAACCAAGCTTTAAAACATTTACATATATATCTTCTGTTATTAGTATAATTGTATCGTCATTTTTTAGCTTTAAAATGTCCTCTGGAGAAAAATGATCATAATGCGAATGTGTTATACAAATATAATTTGCATCATTTCTAACTTCTTCTATTCCAAAAGGATCTACATATATTATTTTATTATCTGCTACTATTCTTATTGCACTATGACATAGCACACTAAAATCTTCTATCATATCTTTACACCTCTTACAAAAATTATAGCACAAACCAAAAAGTATTTTCCATATTTTAAATAATTTTAATGTTACTTGTAACAAAATTATTACCACTTTATGATATAATAATATAAATTTAAGGTGATAAAAATGAATGACTATATAAAACAAATTATAACTGATATATCAAAAAGGCTAAATATAAAAGTATCTAAAAAGGATTTGCAATATTATACAGATGGTGCCTCTGACTCAATTGTTTTTAGTATTTCTAATAAATATCTAATTAAAACTTTAGATAAAATAACATTTAATACACAAATAGAATTTTTAAATTTTTATAAAGATATATATAACTTTCAAAGAATAATTTTTACAAATAAAGATCTTAAATATATTTGCTTTGAATTTATTGAAGGTACTCTTTTTAAAGATAAAACTAATCTAGATAATACTGATATTATTAACCAAATTTATAACATTGTAATAAAATACAAAAATTATAATTATAATGCATTTGGATATCTATATGAAGATAATAAAACATGGTGTAAATTTTTAAAAGACGAAGTTTCAAACTCTTATAAATATATTTCAAGACTTAATATTTCTAATGACAAAGTATATAAAGCTATTGATAAACTAAATAATTTTAATATAGATAAAAAACTAATTCATGGAGATTTTGGTGCACATAACTTTTTAATAGATAATTCTAAAAAATTAAGAGTTATTGATCCCATGCCAGTTGTTGGAGATTACTTATACGATTTCTATTTTGCTATATTTTCAAATGTAGATCTATTTAAAAATACGGATATAAAATATATATTAAGCTTTTTTGAAAATGAAGATATTGAAAGAAAAAAATTAATGCTTTTAATTGTTTTATACATTAGGATGGGAAGATGCTATAAATACAATATAGAAGATTTTGACACATATTATAATACTTATAATTTATATAAAATATAAAAGGTACCAAAAACTGGTACCTTTTACATTTTCTTTGCAGAAACAATTTTAAAATATTGTGATTTCTTTTCATTTAAAATAGCTTCAAGCTCATTTATTCTCAAATCATAATACTCATCAAGCATATTAAGCTCTTCTTCATCAAGATTATTTATATAATTTATATCTTTTGATATACTCTCTTCTATTTGATTTAAATCTCCAAGTGTAATATTTTTTCTTAATTTTCTCTCAATTTTTTCTTCTTTAATTACCATAGCTCGTCTATTTACAACTTCTGGCTCATCTTCTTGTTTTCTCATAAGAAAATTTTTTAAGCTCTTTATTATTTTAGTAATTAGGCTATCTTCGGATACTACTGCTAAGCTTCTGTTTCTACCCATAAAATCACCTATAATAATATCCTTTCATTATTTAATTTTTGAACCATTCCATTAAGTTCATTTGTTTTTAAATCTAAACTTGCTATCTGCATTCGTATGTCCTTAATTTTCTCGGCTTTTTTACGAACAGATTCTCTCTTATCTTTTAGTTCATCAAAAGGCATTCCATTCAAATCACATTTATATCTTGCTTCAGCTTCATTAATAATATTTACGGATAAATCATTTAAAGACTTATTTAAAGAAAAAAAACTTTTTATTCTATCTTGTGATAGTTTTTCTGTTAAAATATCAGAAGACTTTGAAGTCACATACTCTAATATATCATCTTCTATATCTTCTATCATATTTTTACTATATCCAGATTTTAAAAGTAAATCTATTGTATTTGCTTTATAACTTTCAAAATATGTAAAAAGCATATTTTTTAAATTATTTTCACTCTCAGTCTTATTATATCTATACCCATCATCTTCATAGATAAAATCTATATTATGCTCAAGACTGTCTATCTTTGAAGAAATATTTTCTATTCCAACATCTATTTTATTTTTAGTTAATTCTTCGAAATAATACTCACTAAAATAATCTATGTTACGTTCTAAATTATCTAGCTCTTTTTCCATCGCTTGATAAATTATACCATTTTTCTTATCTTCAAAGATTCCATGTCTTTCAAGTATATCTCTACAATTATTTCTAATTTCGTTTACTCTTATCATATTTTTCTGTTTTTGTTCTTCTATATGACTATTTAAAATTTCATATGACTTATCTGTTATCTTTGAATCAAGATTATATAAATTCATATAAACACCTCTTATACACAAGAGTGTATCACATTATTAAGAATTATTCAATAGAACAATTGTGAAATATTTATTTGAAATTTTTTTCATATAGTACATATTTATATTCTTTTGTTATTAGCTCTTTAAAATATACACTATTTGCATTTCCTTTTTTAATTAAAGCACCTATAGATGTTGATCTTTTTTTCTTAAGTTCCTCTTTTATTTCTTCTGCTAGTGCTCTTCCAAGTCCTAAATGATCTTTATCTACTCCCAAATACATTAGTATGTATTCTTTTTTCATCATCTTTTGAATCAATGCACTAATATACTTTTTCCTATTTATATAATTACGATAATTTGGAATTGAAATAAAAAATCCAACCATTTGATTATTATAGTAAGCAATCTTTATCATCGAGTAATCTACTATTTTTTTCAAATCCTTATACATCTGAAAAAAATCTTCTTCACTAATTGATTTATATGCTGGAAATTTACTATATAAATCTAATATCATCTTGCCAATTTGAATTAATTGCTCATAAAAAGTATCTTCATTTGGTTCTATAAATTCATATCCCTTTTCTTTTAAACTTTTTAATCTATTAGTATAAATCCTATTTTCTTGATCTTTATTTACTCTAGAAAAAATATTTGAACTATACTCTTGCAAAATATTAAATCCTGCTTTTTCAAACATTATAGGATAATAATCTTTATTATATGGTTCACCAAAATATGGCCTATTATAGTTGTCAACTTTAAATCTATATCCAATCCAAAAAGAACAATTTAATGGTCCTATAATTCCATTGTATCCGTTTCTTTTTACAAATCTTTCAATATAATCTAAAAAATAATTAGAAATATTATAATCCTTAACACACTCAAAAAAACCAATATACGCTTTTTCATCATTTTCATAAAATGTAACAATAGCTCTAGCTACGGCTTTTTTTCTTTTATTTAAAACTAAAAATTTATGTACTTTAAAATATTTACTTAATATATGTCTATTTTTCAATATTTGATTTTCTTCTTCTTCGTTTTGCATTATTTCTCTTTTTTTATATAGTCTTTTTGGAAGTGTTAAAAATTCTTTTATATACTCTATTTGATCTATAAATTCAATTATTTCATAATCTTGCATTTTTTCTCCTCTATTCTAATACATTTATTACCCCAGAATTTGCATCAAGCTCAATTTTTTGACCATTTTTTAATATATTAGTTATATTTTTAACTCCTACAATTGACGGCTTATTTAATTCTCTAGAAATAATAGCACTATGTGATAGCAATGAACCCTTTTCTGAAATTAACCCTCTAGCTTTAACAATTAAATAAACCCAGCCTGGATCTGTCATTTCTGTAACTATAATTTTATCCTTTGTATCTATATTCTTTACATTATTTTCATCAACAATTATAACTTCACCTATAACTCTACCACTAGATGCAGGTGTTCCAATTATATGCTTAAAATCACTTAAAATAACTTCACTATTTATATTATTGTGATGTTTATTAATTACTCTATCTTTAAAAATAATTCTAGAAAATGTCGGTAGATTTTTATACATGTCATACTCTAATTTTCTTTTCTCTACTATTTCCATCAAATTAAAACTACTATTATTTATTCCCTGTATTACCTCGTCATAATACAAATAGTAAATATCTTTAATACTTTTTATCTTTCCTTCTTCTACAAAATTTTCACCAATATTTAAAGATATCGATCTCATTATACCATATAATTTACTTCTAGAAAGTCGTGAAATTTCTCTGTTTTTTATTCCATTTTTTGCTTTTTGTAAATACCTATTTGCCTTTTTAGATAATTTTATATTAAGTTTTCTATCTTCATTTTTTATATACATATCTAAATTTTTATCTGATATATACTGTAATATTTTCTCAATAAGTAGTTTAGGATTAGTTCTAAAAGTATCACTTTCAAGCTTTAATTCCTCGACATTTCTATCACCATAATTTTCAATGTATTTTCTTAACATTAATTTTACTTCTGAATTACCAGAATATATATATTCATAAGCTTCTCTATCATTTTTTAAACTAATAATTTCTTCTGTTAAGTTATTATCTCTTATATATTTACTAATTTTTATAAGTTCTTTTACAGGCTTCATACTCTCAAGATTAGAAATATTAGATATTACAACATTTGATACATTTTTATAATTTTTTCCATATTCTTTTTTTATTTGTTTTTTTAATAATGCAGTATATAAAAAAGCATACATATCATTAACAAGAGTAATATACCATCTATTTATAATTTTTTCCTTTAAATCTAAGTATATTTTTATTAAGATTTTATTATCATTTTCAAAATTTATTTTTTTAAAGCTTTGAGTTTCAATCTCTTTAAAAAACTTATTTAATTCTTCCATTTCTTCATTATTAGTTTTTAATAATACTAAGAAATTTTTAACTATCTTAAGTTTCACCCAAAAATTTACTTTTAAATCATTATCTACTGTAATACTTTTGTCCTCTACTCCAATCATTTCTTGCCAAACAGATATCATAAAATGACTTAACGGAAGTACCTTTAATATATTATAAAAATTATTTATTTGATAATATAATCTTCCATTTGCTACTTCTACTGTATTTTTAAGTACAAAATCATATTTTTCTATAGTTTTTTTATCATTGGTAAGTCTTTTAAAAACGCCTTTAAAGACACCATAGTATGCCTCTTTAACAAAACTTTGAGTAAATGGAAGAGTAACTCCCGGATAGCTTTCAACAATATTACTATTATCTAATATAATTTTTTTCTTACAATCTAGTGTAGTTATTTTTCTTGCTTGTAAAATATATATTTTATCATCTTTAATACAAAATTCTATGTCTAGCTTTTCTCCCAATATTTTTTTGATTTCTTTAGAAATATTAATTAAATCTTCTACCTCTTTACCTGTAAGCTTTATAGAATCACCATATGACTCATAATAATATAAATTATCATTTAAGTTGTAGTAATATGATGTTGTTTCTACTCTTTCTTCAACAACATTATCTCCAGTTCCTTTTCCAACTACAATAACAGTTTCATTTAATATTCCTTGTGGATTTGAAGTAAAAATAACTCCAGATTTTTCGGGAATAATCATCTCTTGTACGATTGCATACATATTTATTCTTTTTCTATATTTTGAATAAGCATGTATATTTTCTATATTGATTTCTTCTAAGCACTTTGAAACATATTTTAATACATCTTTTCTATCAATATTTAAAAAAGTATTAAATTGTCCTGCAAAAGATAGTTTATCACTATCTTCTAAAAGACTTGAAGATCTAATAGCAAATGTAACATCAGAACTAAAAGTAGAGCATATATATTCTTCTATTTCATTTTCTACTTTATTGACACAAAAGAACTTTGGAATATTTATTCCATTTTCTTTAAGTAAAAACATATTATATGCTTTTGTTCCAATTTTCTTTCCTTTAAAATTATTTTCGTTAATTATGTTCATCATAATTTACCTACCAATAAAAATATAATAATAGTTATAATCATTGTAATCTCTGTAATATAAGTATACCTTTCCACTTTTTTTATATACTTAAACTTTTCAGGATTTTTAATAAATATAATAGAATCAGCTATATACCATATTAAATTTATTATTAACACTAAGATTGATATCTTATTTAAATTATAAATAAGTATAATATTTGTTATCAAATCAACAATTGTAATTAATATAACAAATCTCACAACTTTTTTATGTCCAAATAGTTTTGAATAAGTAACATATTCAGTTTCATCTTTAGGTGCTCTAATTTTTCTTGATATTTCCCATATAAGTGCTGGAAAATATAATGTAAAAGCTGTCAATATAGATATATATGTAAATGGTTCTAAACTATATTTTATACAAGTAAAAGATATTATATAAATATTCATTATCATTTGCACAGGATTATGAGTTATAAGTGCTAACATCAAGTTTGGCTGAATCTTATCCTTCTTAAAAAACCAAACAGACATAAGTCCACCATAAATGTACAAAAATAAAAAAAATATAATATTATTCATAAACAAAAAATTTAAAATAGCTGTAATTACAATAAGAATCGCAGCAAATATTTTTAAATCTTTTTTAGTCACTTTTCCTGCAGGCAATGGTCTTTGAGGAAAAAGTTTACAGTCTAGCTCGTAATCTTTAAAGTCGTCTGCTATTCTTAACATTAAAAGAAAACTAAATATAGTAAACGCACCTACAAATTCTGATATACCTATATCAAATTCTGTAACTCCATAATTTAAAAGTATTATAAAATAAATCTCTGAAAAAATGATTACTCCAAGTATTAATCTAGGAATAATAGGATACATCTCTTTAAAATAGCAATGTAATCTTTTAATCATATATTTTCTCTCCTATTCTTGTACCAATTTCTACTTTAGTCTCAACATCTTCTTTAGAATTTTTTATTATTTCTTTATCTATTCTTATTTTATCTTTTTTAAACAGCTGAACTATTGTAGAGCCACCATAATCAAAAAAACCTTTTTCTTCCATTTTTTCAAACTCTTTTTTATAATTATTTATTATTTTTCCAACAAGCATTGCTCCAATTTCTATTTGAATTACCTTATCAAAATTCTTTGTTTTCATAATAGATACTTCTCTAGAATTTCTAACAAATGAATTATACTTATAAGAAATAGGTCTAATAGTATGAAGTTTTCCTTTAATTTTTTTACTATCAATTAAAATTCCATCATCTAGGTACATATATCTATGATAATCATCAACTGATAATCTATAAACTACACATATTCCACCATTATATTCATTAGCAAGCATGCTATCTTTAATTAAATCCTCAATGTTATAAGTACTATTCTTTATTTTAAGTAATAAGTTATTATCTATATTAAATACTTGAACTTTTGAATCAGCAATTGAAACTAATTCATTTGAGTAAGATTTATTTTCTATGTGTCTTTTCCTTGTAAAAAAATCTGAAAAGCTTTTATACTCTGATACATCTTTATACTTTTGCATATTAATTTTATATTTTTCTATAAATCTTGGTATTTTAGACTTAGATAACCTGCTTTTTTGATATAAAGCTTGTAACTTTGAAAACCATCTTGAAGAAAAAATAATTTTTAATAATATTCTTCCACAAATTGTATTATATAAAAATTCTAATTTTCTTTTTCCATACTCTATCTCTTCATAATATTCTTTTTTTTCTTTATCCCAAATTTTCATAACTTATCCTACTATCTCAATTACTATTGTAACTATAATTGCTAAAATAAAAAATATAATATACCAAAGACCTTTAGGCTTTGAAATCTTAATATTTAGTATAAACAAAATGGCAAATAATAAGTAAATAAATGAATATAATAAAGATAATTTTAAGTTAAAAATTAATTCTATAGAATAAAGAATAGGTAATACTAAAGCTATATATGCCACAGGCATACCAATAAAATATTTAACAGGTTCTTTACTACTTGCCAAAATATTAAACCAGGCAAGTCTTATTACACCAGATATAACATAAACGACCAAAACAATATAAAAATACCATGGTAAATCTTTTAGTAATATTGTTCCTAAAGCACAAGGTAATCCTAAAAACAAAAATACATCAGCTAAAGAATCTATCTGTTTTCCAAACTCTTTTTCTTTATCATCTCTTTTACAACTTCTTGCTATTTTCCCATCAAACAAATCGCATATTCCGGAAAAAATCAAGCATATCATTGCTTTACTAATACAACCTAAAAAACTAAATATTACTCCACATACAGCAAGAGTAATTCCCACATAAGTAAGTATTACTGACTTATTATATTTTCCAATAAAAATCATAGTCTTATCACCTCATATATTTTTTCTTATTCTTATAAGATATAAAAAAAGATTAACAACTATATGTGTAATTGCACCAAGAACAATAAATAGTAAAAATTGTTTTATTGACATTTTATACCAAATACTTAGTACTACTGTTACACCTATTATACTGTCAACTTGATCAAAGATAAAAAATAAAAATCCCTTTATTCCCCCTACTGTCTTTCCAGGTGATATTTTTAGTCTTCTTTTTATAAAACTATTTGGTAATTCAAAAATAACATAAGCAAAACCCAAACAAAATCCAATTATAATATTATTAACAAAATTGTTTTCAACAGATGTATATACATAATTTCTACCATATAAAAAACTTATATTTTTACAAAAAAAACCTACAACTACTTGAGAAATCACATTGAAAAATATCATAGAGAAAAAACCATTCCAAGTTTTATTTTCTCCAAATATATCTTGTCCATCTGCAAGTTTCTTTCCTCTATCAATTGGTACTCTATATAATCTATATAATTTTGTTTTTGTAAAAAACATATTCATAATACCAGCTAATATAACACTCATTAATGTTACATACATATTTAATATCATAGTTTACCTCACATAATTATTAATTTTGGTATTAAAATTATTCCTTCAACAATAAAAAAACAAATTCCTATAATTAACACAGATGCAGCACTTACATCTTTTATAAACTTAGCATTTTCATCTCTTTTTACAATAAACTTATCTACTACTTTTTCAATTGCTGTATTAACATATTCTAAAGAAAATACTATAAAACATAAAATAAAAAAGACTGCAAATTCTATACCACTTGATTTTAAAAGTATATTAAAAGAGAGAAAAATAATAGCAATAATTATATATATTCCCAAATTTTTTTCCTCTTTAAATCCTAGTATAATTCCATTTATTGCACAACTTATACTCTCAAAAATATTTTTATTTTTTTTCATAATAATCATTGTCCTTTATACACTTATTCTAACATAAAGGATATATTTTATCAAGAAAAATGAGCTTACCTAAAAGTAAGCTCATTATATGTACTATTTTTCTTTTGGAATATATAATTTACATCTGCAAATCCCTTCATTTATGAACTCATCACATGGGCATAATGTTGTATCATCAACATTTACTCTACATGGACAATGACCTTGTTTTTTATATATTCCATTTATTATTTTTTCAACATATTCTTTATCTGGATTTAATATGTATCCTTTCATAATATCCCTTCCTTTATATATAATCTTCTACTAATGATAATACTCCATCTTCATCTAAATATCCTTCTGTTTGATTTACTACTTTACCATCTTTAAATACAAGTAAAGTTGGTACAACTTGTATTTTATATTTATTTGCAAGACTCATTGCTTGGTCAATATCTACCTTTACTATATCAAAATCAGCTCTTGAATTAGATATTTTTTCAAGTACTGGTGTAAGCATTTGACATGGTCCACACCAAGTTGCAAAAAAATCAACTAAAACAACTTTTGAACCACTTAATACTTCCTCTTCAAAATTTTGCTCATTTACACGTTTTATCATAACTATTATCCTCCTTAAAAATATTACCTGCTAGTATAATAATATTATATATCATTTTACCTAACTAGTAAATATTTTACATCATTGTTTTATGCATTAAATAATTATATAAAGAAGCATGCCTTAATATATCGGTAAGTATTGACATTATAAGAGTATGCATTCTTGAAGTTGGCATCGCTCCCATAATTTTCCTATATTTTTTTACTGCTGATACATCTTTTAAAAATGCACTCTCTAAATCATCATGATAGCTTGTTTCTTTTAATTCGACTATCTTTTCATCTGGATTATCCAAAACTTCTCCTGATATATTACTATAAACAAATCTTAATATTTCATTATGTTTTTTATTATCATCACGAATATTAGATAATATATCCTTAGCATTCTCATCTGGTGCTTTTAAAATTAAATTTTCAAAAAACATCTCTGTTTGTTTTTCTTCATTTACACTCTCTTTAATCAACTCCAAAGCAGCATTAAGCGATATTAACTCATCATCTACTACTGTATTTTCTCTTTTATATCTCGGATATCCATAATTATATCCCATTTTATTATAGTCATTATACATAGTTAAAAACTCCTTTCACATACATTATATGTTAAAGGAGTTTATTATGTGATAAAAAATTTCAATTTATATAATTAATTAGCAGGCTGTGCACTAAAACTCGTACCAAATCCATATGTCTCATATTTTATTTTGCTACCTTTTACAGTTAATTTATATTTTTGAGTTACTTTTTCATTTCCATCATCTCTTCTTAAGTTTAAAGTTAAAATTAAATTGTCACTATCAAAACTTGAATATAAGACATAGCTAAATCCTGTTGATTCATCTCTTTCAATTTCTCTCAAAATATTTTTATCATCATAACTAAAATCATTTTTAGTTATAATATTTTTCAAGCAACTATCATCTAATCTAATTGTACCTAGCTTATTTTTTAAGAATTCTGTATATAAATTACTTAAAACTTCAACTTGCTTTTCATCACTTTTTAATATTTCTCTTTTATTATAATAAATAAGAATAACACATCCAATTACAAAAACAATTAGTATAGCTAATATAACATATTTTTTCATATCATCACCTTTAAAATAAGTATATAGTAAAAAATAGCAAACTTCAATATTTTTATAAAAAAGAAAAGGCAATAGCCTTTTCTTTTATTTTTTGGGTTGGAAAAATCTTCTCATAAAAAGCATTTTTTCTTTATTTCTTTTTTCTGCTTTCTTTTTAGAAGCTGTATAATCTAATAGATTTTGTAAATAATACTCAGATTGAAGTCTTAATACATCTTCAAGCACAATAAACTCTCTCTCTTCCTGTTCATTATTACTAGAGTATGCTACAGAAATAATTTCTTTAGATATATTTGCTGTTACCACAGTTAAATTGTTAAATTCTTGTACTTGGTTATCATTAATTTCTTCTTTTGAGTATAGTCTTTGTAAAAATTCCAGTAACTTATTATGATCACAAGAAGCCATTTGACATGCTTCTTCTAGATCTTTTAAAGAGCTTTTTTCAAGACGGTCTTGGTTTAAAATAAATGGAGCACTTTTAATATAGTTTACACTATTAATATCAGTTATTCTATAAACCCCATTGTCGTCACATTCTCCTTTTAAAACTGCATCTTCCTCAAAAAAACTCGCTGGTACAACTTCTCTAATTCTAAACAAAAAGTCTATATCTTGCTGTTCTATATAAGCAATAATTTTCCAATCCTCAACACGTATTTTTTTCAAAGTATTCACCTCCAAAAATAATTTAATTATAATTTATTTTATTCAAATCCAAACCCAATAAAATTATACCACAGTTAACATAATTTAGCAACCTTATAGTTCTAATTTATAAAAAAAAGCGAGATGATTAAAAAAATCAATCTCGCAATAATTTTATAACTTAAATTGTGAATTATATAGTTCAGCATAAGCACCATTTTGAGCCATTAACTCATCATGATTTCCTTGCTCTATAATATTTCCATCTTTCATAACTAATATTAAATCAGCATTTTTTATTGTAGAAAGTCTATGTGCTATTATAAATGATGTTCTTCCCTCTGTAAGTTTATCCATAGCCTTTTGAACAAGTTCTTCTGTTCTTGTATCTACATTTGAAGTTGCTTCATCAAGAATTAAAAATGGTGCATCTTCTAACATACCTCTTGCAATTGTTAATAATTGTCTTTGTCCAGCAGAGACGCTATCATTTTCATTTAATATTGTGTTATATCCTTGTGGTAATGTCTTTATAAAGTGATGAATTCCAACTTCTTTACAAACTTCTTCTACTTCTTCATCAGAAATATTTTTTCTATTATATACAATATTTTCTTTTACTGTTCCTTCAAATAGCCAAGTATCCTGTAAAACCATAGTAAATAAATCATGTATATTCTCTCTTGTTAAATTTTTTGTTGATACCCCATCTATCTTTATATCTCCAGAATTTATGTCATAAAACTTCATAAGTAAGTTTACCATTGTTGTTTTACCTGCTCCTGTTGGTCCAACTATAGCAACTTTTTGACCAGCTTTTGCTTTAGCAGTAAAGTTTTTTATTGTTGGCTTATCATTATTTTCATATTGAAATACTACATTTTCAAACTCAATGTCCCCTTTGACTTTAGATTTATCAAGTCTTTTAGTAACTTGTTTTTGATCTGACATTTCTTTTTCGTCAATAAATTCAAATACTCTCTCACTTGCTGCTGCTGTGGATTGTAGTGATGTCATTGCCTGTGCTATTTGAGAAAGTGGATTTGTAAATAATCTTACATATGTTATAAATGCTACTATTACACCAAATGAAATATTTCCATTTAATGTAAGAAGTGCACCTACAATACATACTGCTACATATCCAAAGTTACCGATAAATGACATTATTGGTTGCATAAGTCCAGATAAGAATTGACTTTTTCTATTACTATCACACACTTTTTTATTTAAGCCATCAAATGTTTTTGTTGCATCTTTTACCCCATTATATGCTTTTACAACATTAAGTCCTGAATATATTTCTTCTATATGACCATTTAAGTTACCAAGTTCTACTTGTCTTGCTATAAAATATTTTTGTGATTTTTTCAAAATGAAACTCATTCCAATAAATCCTATTAAACTAGAAAGTATAGCAGTTAAGGCTAGAATCCAGTTTGTGTAGAACATCATAAATATAGATCCTAAGAATAATACCACATTAGTTACAAGAGAAGCAAGTGACTGGTTCATTGATTGAGCAATTGTATCTACATCATTTGTTACTCTTGATAATATATCTCCTATTGCATGTTGGTCAAAATAACTTAAAGGTAGTTTATTAATTTTCTTAGATATTCTTGTTCTTAAGCTCTTAGCAAATTTATTTGCAATATCTGTCATTGCTAAAGAACAAATGAAGCTTAAAATAGCACTTGAGCAATACATTAAGATTAATATAATTGCGATTTTCTTTACTCTATCTATATTCATAGTTGGTTTAACAATATCCTGTATGCTATTAGGCATTTGATCTATTTTAGAATATATATCTTGAGGCTGAGCATCATTATCTAAAGTACTAATTATTTTTAAAAATTCGTACTGATCATCTGCAGATATTGTTATCCCATCTATCTCTAGTTCATTAAATAAAATACTCTTTATACTTTCTGGTAAAACTAAATTACTATAATCATCATTTTGACTATTTGCAATAGACTTTAAAAATTCTATTTTATCTTGTGAAGATATTTCCGTAGTATTTATTGTAGAACTAGGCAATATTATCTCTAATATAGAATCTGGTAATTCTATTATATTATTATATATCTCTTGCTCATCTGTTATAGCTGAAAGATTTGCTACAACTTCTTGAAATTTCAATTTATCTTCTTGAGATATGCTATCACTTGTCATTATTTTAGATATTGATTCTTGACTAATATCAATATTAAGAATCTGTGGCATTATCTCTTGTAGTTTTTCTTCAGTTAAATTAGTTGTTGTAATTGTAACCAATTCTTGTAAATTATCTGTATTAACTGTTAACCCTGCAGAAATTTCATCTGTTAGCTCTGATAATTTATCTGGTGCGAGAATTGTTAATACTGCACTAAATATTGCAAGTACAAATGATAATATCATTAATACTTTAAATTTATTAAGCTCTTTTACAAGTCTTAAAACTGCACCTTTAAAATCTTTAGCTTTTTCTCCAGGGGCTGACATTCCTCTACCTCCACCCATTGGGCCACGTCTTTGAGGTCTATTTGTATTACTAGGCATTTTCTAATTCCTCCTTTGATAATTGAGATAAAGCTATTTGTTGATATACATCACAGCTTTTTAGTAATTCTTTATGTGTTCCTATTCCTGCTACTTCTCCATCATTTAATACAATAATTTTATCTGCATTCATTATTGTACCAATTCTTTGTGCAACAATTAGTGTTGTAGCGTCTTTTGTATATTCCTTTAGTTCCTTTCTTAAAATATAGTCTGTCTTATAATCTAGAGCTGAAAAACTATCGTCAAAAATATATATTTCAGGATCTCTTGCAATAGCTCTTGCTATTGATAGTCTTTGCTTTTGTCCTCCAGATACATTAGTTCCACCTTGAGCTATATGCTCATCATACTTATCATCCATCTTTTCTACGAACTCTTTAGCTTGTGCTACTCTTACGGCTTCTTTTACTTTATCTAAAGTAATCTCACCTTTTCCATTGTCTCCATATGCAACATTTGAAGTAACTGTTCCATTAAACATAACAGCCTTTTGAGGAACATATCCTATTTTATTAAATAAGAATTCTGAATCATATTCTTTTACATTTATTCCATCAACTAAAACTTCCCCTTCTGTTGCGTCATAAAATCTAGGTACTAAATTAATTAGAGTAGATTTTCCGCTACCTGTAGAACCAATAAATGCAACTACATCACCTTTATTTGCTTTAAATGAAATATTTTTTAGTAAATATTCATCCGCATCTGGATACTTAAATGACACGTTTTTAAATTCTACTGTTCCTACTTCATTTGTCTTATTTTCTTTTAAAGTACCACTTTTTACTGTAATATCAGTATCTAAAACTTCGTTTATACGACCTGCACTAACTTGTGCTCTAGGTAACATCATAAATATCATAGCAAGCATCAAAAATGACATTATTACTTGCATTGAATAAGAACTAAATACTATCATATCACTAAATATTGTAAGTTTATCTACCATAAGTGCTTCATTTATTAAGTATGCACCAATTATATATATAGATAAAGTTAAAACATGCATAACCATATTCATAGTAGGCATCATAATTGAAAATGTTTTTTGGTTAAATATTTGTTGTTTTGTTAATCTATTATTAACCTCTTCAAATTTATTTTCCTGATAATCCTCAGCATTAAAAGCTCTTACTACACGTATACCAGTCAAATTTTCACGTGTTACACCATTTATTTTATCTATTAATTTTTGCACTATTTTAAATCTAGGCATTACTATTGAAATTAATACTGATATTACAGATAATAATACAACAACTGCAATACCTGTTGCCAAACTCCACTGCCATCCCTTATTTAGTATTTTAAAGACTGCCCATACAGCTGTGACTGGAGCTTTTACCATCAGTTGCAATCCCATTGATACTAGCATCTCAATCTGTGTTATATCATTTGTTGTTCTAGTTATTAAACTACTAGTAGAAAACTGTTTTACTTCCTGTGTTGATAAATTTGCAACTTTTTCAAAAATTTTCTTTCTTGTTCTCATAGAAAAATTTGATGAAACCCTTGAAGCAAAATATCCGGCAAAAACAGCAAATACTAAACTACCAAAGGCACATCCAAGCATATACGCACCATTTTCAATTATATCGCTCATTTGACTACCTTCAGTTTGAACAAGTCTAGTAATCTCAGACATATAATCCGGCATTTTTAGCTCTAACCAAACTTGACCTACAATTAAAGCTATACAAACTAAGGCTAATAAAACATCTTTTTTAGATAAATTTTTTAATAATTTTAGCATATCAATTTCCTTTCTTTAAAATTAATTCTCTTCTAAAGTGACATTTTTATCTTTTAAATTTTTTTTCATTTTATCTATAACGCAAAAAAAAGTATCTAATTCATCTTCCGAAAGACCTTTTGATACTAAATCTTCAATTTCTTCAAATCTTTTTTTATTTCTTTTAAATATTTCTTCTGCTTTCTTACTAAGTATAATTTTCTTAGTCCTTGTATCATTTGAATCAGTAACTCTAGTAATTAAAGTATTTTTCTCCATTGTCTGTAAAACCCCCGATACAGTTGCTCTTCTTAAATTTAAAACATCTTCTAAATCTTTTTGATAAATATCTTCATTGTGATGCTCTATTAAATATGAAAGAATAGTAAACTGTGTTCTAGTAGGTTTTATTTTCAATTTAAAATCTTTAACATCTAGTTTCTCTTGCATAAAAACCCTAAGAATCATTTTATCTAGAGTCTTAATTTGATATAATATATTTCTTTCCATTTCTCACCTCACTTAAGATATTGTATGCCACCATACAATATATTTTAATCTCCTATTAGCAAATTGTCAATAGCCTTACAATTCTTTTCACAAATCTTTCATATTCAACATTATTATATATTAATTTACATTGAATTTATGTTATAATATTTATGAGGTGAGAAAAATGTATGAAACTAAAGATAGTCTATATGAGCAAATCGATATAACTCAAAAGAGAATAAATGAAGTATTTGATTATATAAATTCAAATCCAAATAGTGATCCTAATGCGTATGAAATGAACGAATTAATGTTTTCTGTAGCTGAAATTGGAAGTAAAGGAAGAAATTTTGAAAGTGAGCCATATTCATTTTTAAAAGATGAAAAATATTCAAAGTTAAGAGGAGATTTTTATGCAATGATGAAATATCGTTTAGAACAACTAAATTCTCCAGAAACTGGTCTAATAAGCTCAAGAAATGATCCTCTATATAAATACTTTGATGAAGCAACTATGCGCATGTCAACACTAAATAGCTTAGGAAATAAACAAGTATCAGATATATTTTCTAAAGCTTGTGGAATAAATTTATATATAAAACAGAGAATTAGAGATATACAAAAAACAGGAAATGAAGAAGTAATCTATGATAACAAACAAGAATTAATTGGTTTATTAGATAGTATTGATAAACTAGATAATAAATCTTATTACATGAAAGATTTAAAACCTCTTTTAGATGAAATTCACTTAGCAATAGGAAAAACACCAAGAGAATTTAACGAAATTAAGCAACAAGAACAGCAAAAAAATATTGAATAAAAAAGAATGGATTTTTTGAAGTGTACTTTTTGGGGTTCACTTCATTTTATCCATTCTTTTTTATATCTTATTTATTATATCAATATGTTCTTGTGTTCCAATATTGTCTTTATTTAATTCTACTTCATCAAATAGATTATTGTTATATTTAAGTTTTAATATTCTCTCTACAGATTCATTTATTCTTTCTTCTGTAATATCTCCATTTTCAACAAGCTTTTCAATAATATTTACTGCTTCAATTGGATCTTCAGGCATCAATATCATATCTATTCCAGCATTAATTGAATACTTGCATATTTCATCTAAAGAATAATTATCTGCTAAAGCACTCATGTTAACAGCATCTGTTGTAACAACACCACCAAATCCTAACTCTTCTCTTAATATGCCTGTAACAACCTCTCTTGATAAAGTTGAAGGTATATAGTCTCCTGTTATATTTGGAAGTGCTATATGTGCAACCATTATAACTTGAGCCCCATCTTCTATTGCTGCTTTAAACGTTAAAAATTCATTTTCATATAGTTCCTCTTTTGTTTTATTTACAACTGGTAATTCTACATGAGAGTCTGCATCTGTATCTCCATGACCCGGAAAATGCTTATATACAGGTATTATATTTTCTTCTTCCATTCCTTTGGCAAATGGTAATGCCATATCTATTACTGTCTGATAATCACTCCCAAAAGCTCTATCTCCTATAACAGTATTATTAGGATTAGAAAAAATATCCAAACTTGGTGCATAGTCCAAATTTATTCCAAAAGCAGCGATTTCAGATGCAAGTACTTTTCCGACGCTTTTAGAAAGCTCTTTATTACCTGTTTTACCTAAAGAATACATAGATGGTATTTCTAGTACATTTGCATCAGATAGTTTCTTTATTCTTTGAACTCTACCACCTTCTTGGTCTATTCCTATTAACAAAGGTATATCAGCCATAGATTTCAATTTACTAATATATTTAGTTGTTTCATCATATGTACTAATATTTTCACTAAATAGTATAAATCCCCCTGGTTTTACTATATTTAATATATTATTTAGCTCTTCTGTATATTCCAAAGTTCTATATGATATAACTATCATTTGTCCAATTTTTTCGCTAAGAGACATGCCTTTTATGTCTTCTTGAATTTTCTCATCAATTGTTTGTTCATGTTCCTTTACAAAATTATTGTTTTTGGAAACATTATTATCACTTACAATACTTTTTTTATAATCACTATATAGCTGAAAAAATAACAAAACTGTAATACAGACAATTAAAATAATAAGTATAATAAAAAACATTTTTTTCATACAAACTCCTACTGTCCACTCTTTCCTGCTTTTAATCTTAAATATCCTAGCTCAAACCATTCATTATATGCAAGATTTAATCTAAAAACAACCTTAGGTTTAGGGCCAGCTCTATTTTTATCTACAACACAAGCATAATACCTAACATTTGGATCTTTGAATCTTTCTAAATTATAATATTTAGTATCAACTTCTTCCTCAGAATATTCATAATCATCTAAATTTTCATTGTGAATTTGTTTAATAAGCATTAATGTATCAAGCACTTCTTTTACAGTCCTACTTACCGCTAAATCATTAATTGTTAAATTTACTGGTAAAGTCGCAGTTTCAGTAAGCTGTAATGATGAACATATAAATATACCAAGATTTTGTGCTAAATTAGATAAAATTGTAGCTGTCTTTTTTATCTCTTCTCCATTACCTATATTTGCAGTATCAGTTTTTAAAGTATCATAAAACATATACTCAATTTTATATCTATAATAATAATTTGTAATAACTTTCTTAAGTTCATCATTTGTATGGTCTGTTATATTAATGAAATAAATAGAGTTATTTATCTCTTTATCAAGCCAATCTGTTGCAGCAGTTACTTTATTAAATTCACTTGATACTCTTGTAAGTCTATTTACAAATTCCTCATGACTTTCTCCTTCTTCTTGTAATACAAAGCCCTCTTCATCTACCTTTACATCATTTGGATTATCTGCTCTATATTTAAACTCAAGTAATTCATTTTCTGTTTTTCTAATTTTTTGTCCATGTAGATTTTGAATCTCAGCGTTATTTATAATTGTAGTTGCTAAACATAGTCTTACTTTTTCTTCTGACATTTCATTTGAAATTATTAGTACTTTCTTTTTATGAATAAATGCAATATACGCTGCAAGAACAGTTGTAAATCTTGATTTACCAGAGTTTGAAGGCATTGCAAAAGCCATTGTTTCGCCAAGTCTTACACCTTTAAAAACTTGAGATAATATTCTAAAAGGAATTTCAAGACCATTTGTTAATGAGTTGTTTCCCTTAACTATAAAGCTTGTAAGTCCTGTATTTAAAATTGAGCTTTTAAATTTTGCAGTAGCTGTAATCTGTTCTATTGCAGCTTCTACTTCATCTGATGTCATTTGATCATATAGCTCATATTTAGTTATTGCAGCAACTTTATCTTTTATCTCCTTAATTGGAATTCCATTATATGCCTTTCTTAAAATAAATATTTTTCTAAGCTCTGTATATGTTTTTTCAAAATCATAACTTCCTTTTGCAACAGTCTTTTTTAGTTCGTTTTTTAGTGCATATACATCGCCTGATTCTGTTGCAAAGTTAAAATTTTCTTTTGCAATAGCTGGAGCATATGCTTCACCTTCAGTAAAAAGTACTCCTTTATATATATTAATCATTCTAGGATCTGCAAAAAGGCACAAACTAGATACAAAATAATACATACTAATAGCCGCCGGATTATTTAAAAGTAATCCTATATATATACACTCTAAATCAAGCCTTCTTAATTCTTCAGGATATTTATCTCCTGCTTCTTTATCTATAAGATCTTCTATATCGTATCCCTTTTCTGAAGCCTGAGCTATATCTTTAGCTGAAGCATTTGGCGCTACATAGCTCTTTTCTTCTTTTTCACCCTTCATTTTTCTTAGAGCCTCTTTAAGCTCTTCATCATTCATTAGTTCATCAAGTTTTCCTCTTGTATCGCCAGAAGAACGATGAACTCCTGAAGAGTCAAAACTAAAATTTCCATATTTTTTTTCAAAATCACTCATAAACAACCTCTCCTTATTTAAAATTTTATTGCATTTTAATAAAAATGTAAAGAAAAAAGAGAGAATTTACTATTTAATTCTCTCTTTTATTATTTCCAAATTATGCTATTATATTATCTGGAATCTTATAATCTCTTAGCATTCCCTTATATTCTTGATTTATATTTTTCAAGTTTTTAAAATCTTCTGGTTTTATAATAACTGGTAAATCTTTAGCAAGATTTGCTCTTTGAAGAACATCTTTTACGAATTCTGCACAATAAAAAGAATTTTTTGTCTTTATTTTTATATGTAGTGCAACTGCAAAAAGACCAATTATATTAAATTTATATGCTCTTCTTTTTCTTTTAAAATCTTTTATTGCCTTTTTTATTATTTCATATTGTTCATCTTCAACCTCAATAGAGTAAACACATGTAGTTGTGTTTTTAAATCTATAAAAAGTTCCATGTCTTATACTCTCATGTACAAAACCAGCAAAGAAAGGATTATTTGGCTTTAATCTTCCAAAACTGTACATATGTACAAGTTTTCTATCTAAAGCAATAGAAACATGAGAAAATTCTTTTTTAGTATAAAATTTTATTATTCTAGATAAAACTGATCCTGAATTTGTTAAAATTATATATATTTTCTTCATTTAATTTTTTTCTCCTTTCTTTTAATAATATTATTTTAGCACATTTATATTACTTTTTAAAGCATTAAAATCTGTTAGCTTAAAAGCCCAATTATCTTCATACTCATGTCCAGGCAAATTAATTCTAGAGCTCTCATCAAGTCCTATTATATCTTGGACAGAGACTATCATTATTTTTGCCATACTCTTTAAACAGTATTTTATTATTGCAACATTAACCTTTTCATCATAACAATCATTATTTTTTAAAAATCTAATTAAGTTTTTCTTTTTAATTTGAGACAAACTGTTATACCATCCAATTATTGTGTTATTATCATGATTTCCTGGATATATTACCATATTTTCAGTATCGTCATATTCATCACAAATTTTTTCTAAATTCAAACTATATTGCAATATTTTCATCCTAGTAAAATTATATTTATCTCTTAAAAGCTCTGTCTCCTTTCTTATATCGCCTAAATCTTCTACAATAAATCTATTGCTATTTGTATATTTAAAAAGCTCATCAAAAAATTTTTCACCAGGACCTTCAACATAAAATCCTTCTTTTGCACTCTTTTTAATAGGAATCTTATAATATGAATCAAAAGCTCTAAAATGATCAATCCTTACAATATCATATCTATGCAAAAACTCCAAATATCTTTCAATTAAATATTTAAAACTATCTTTTTCTATACTTTTAAAATTATATAATGGATGTCCCCATTTTTGTCCTTCACTGTTAAAATAATCTGGTGATGCTCCTGATACGTATTCCATTTTACCATTATTTAATTCATAATACTTAGAATAATATGTCACTTCGCACGAATCAAAATCTGGATATATTGGCATGTCTCCAATTATTTTTACTCCATTTAAATTTGCGTAATTTTTTAGTTCATTCCATTGCTTATCTAATATATATTGAAGAAAAATATAATATTTTTTATCTTCTTTATATTTATTTGTCATATACTGAGCATATTCATCTATCTTAGTATTTAAAGAGAATTTAATAAACTCATCATTTGGTTTAAATTTACTAAACGCCTCTTTATAGTACTTATCTTTAAAATCATCATATATAGCCCTTGAGCTATTTTCTCTTTGCTCTAATTTATCTATAAGCTTCATATCCTTTAGCTTATCTAATGATATATAATTTCTATTTAAAGCATAATAACTAATTGGAGAATATGGATACCTACCAGATTCATTAATTGGTAGTATTTCCCAATAATCTATACAATTTTCTTTTAATATATCTATAAATTCAAATGCCTCATATCCAAAATCTCCTATACCATATCTACTTGGCAATGAAAATATTGGAAGTAGTATACCCTTTTTCATTAATATCACCTATTAGAATTTTAACACAAATATACAGATTTTAAAATATGTCTATTCATATGATTTAACATATTCTTCAAATTTTTTTATATAGTCTTTTCCACTTCTTCTTTTTACTTCCACTTTATGGCATTCTAAATCATAGTCTCCATTTTCTTTTCTTACAAATCTATACAATATTCTAATTTGAGAAGAATTTTCTGCTACAAATTTATATGTATAAAAGCTTTTACCTAATATATCGTATTTTATACTGTCATTATTAAAAATCTTTTCAAATGGTGTTCCTGTGCTTTCTATTATACCAATTTGCTTATCTAATTTGTTTAATGCTCTGTCTACTAATTCCTTTTCTTTATTATCTAATTTTTTTAAATCCATTACATATTTTATCATATTCCACCTTTAGTCTACATAATTTTATTTATTTACTATAAAAAAGATAGAGATAAACGATATAATGATAAAACCCTTGTGTAAAGGTGGGTATCTTGTTACAACTATTAGGATCCTCAAAACATAGAGTCTTCGACACAAGTTGTATTATTCCTGATTCCCTATCATGTGATTGTAGATTTTCATATAATTTGTTTTCTCTATCTTATCTATATTGTATCATTAAAAGATTTTTTAGTAAATAGATTTTAATTATTTTTACATGTAATTTTTTGGAAAAGAAAAAAGCACCTAAAATAAGATGCTTTTTTATGGAGGCAACTGTCGGAGTCGAACCGACCATCAGGGTGTTGCAGACCCGTGCCTTACCGCTTGGCTAAGTTGCCATTAGTAAATTATATTCTTATATTTAATTAATATGCATAAAAATACATAAAAAATGGAGCGGGAAACGGGGCTCAAACCCGCGACCTCTGCCTTGGCAAGGCAGCGCTCTATCAACTGAGCTATTCCCGCATAAGTTATATTTTGGTGGTCAGAGAGGGAATCGAACCCCCGACACGGGGATTTTCAGTCCCCTGCTCTACCGACTGAGCTATCTGACCAGAAAAATATGGCGACCTGAATGGGGCTCGAACCCACGACCTCTAGCGTGACAGGCTAGCGTTCTAACCAACTGAACTACCAGGCCAAACAATAAGTGGTGGGCACTACAGGGCTCGAACCTGTGACCCCCTGCTTGTAAGGCAGATGCTCTCCCAACTGAGCTAAGCGCCCACTCATCTTGACATGTTCTATTATACCTAATGTAATATACTTTGTCAAGAGTTTTTTACAAAAAATGCCTCAAAATACTTATGTTTTCAAGGCACTTTTTCTTTATAATTTTATGTATTTAATATTATCTAAATTAATTATGTTATCACTTTGAATTTCTTTTTCAGTTTCTAAGTCAAATGTAATATTTTCATCTTCTGTACTTATAACTAAATACCCTTCTTTAAATAAATTTATTTTTTGTATATTCTTTTCAAAACTTTCTAAATATTTATTTATATCTGAATTTTTTATCAATATAACACTTGTATTATCTGAATTAGTATATATATATTTATTTGCACTATATGGAACAAAATAAGTATTATTTTTTATAAATTGAGTTGTACTTTCAGTATAAAAATTATATATATTCTTAAATATATTTTCATTATCTATAGAAGTTGTATAAACAATTCTATCTCTTTCATAATAATCATAATAACTTAGCTCTAAAACATTTTCAGCAATTACTGTTTCATTAAACTCATTATCCACTTTTATAAGCTTATTATCCTTTACTATAAATATTTTATCATTTTTTATAACAAAATTTTTAGATGTAATATTATTTAATATCTCATCTCTTTTTGAGTTTTCAAATTTAATAAGCTTATTATTAGATATATAGTATATTGAATCATTATATACATCAAACGATTCTATTGGTTCACCTAACTCTATTGTATCAATTACATTTCCAACTTCCTTTAAGTCTATTATATTAATAATTCCACTTTCTTTTTCTAATAGATATACTTTAGCATCATTATATACATAATCATATTGCTTTTGTGGATCTATTTGAGTTATATTTACAACTTTATCTTTAGAAATAACTCCAACTAAATAATTGTCAGATATTGCAAATGAATACATTCCATCTAAACTATTATCAATTTTATCATACTCATATTGCATTAAATCTTCTTCATATAAATTAGAAATATATTGGTCTTCTTCTACTTCTTTACTATCACTTATGTGATTTAGCAAACATATAACTGATATAGCAACTATTATTAGCAATAAGATTACTATAAATATTGTTATAATACTTCTTCTTTTTTTTGTTGATTTGCTCATATTTTTACCTCTATATAAAAATGATAGCATTAAGGTAAAAAATTTTCAATAATAATATAATCTATTCACAATAATTTCATTTATAAAAAAATAGATGGCTAAAGCCATCTATTTTAATATTCTATATCTATATCTCCTATTGAGCCCTCAATATTAATTATATTTTCATCTCCGTTGCCAAACTCTTGATTGCCTGAGTATTTTCTTTCATTTACTTCAATTTCTCCTATACCCTTTTCTACTATAATTTTATCTGTTGTATCATTAAAACTATTTAATCTAATATTAATAGATCCCACATCTGCTTTAATAGTAGTATTTCCTTTAAGAGTTCCCCTTATATCACATTCACCAATTCCTGCTTCTAGCTCTAAATTATTTATATCAGAATTTTCTATATCAAGTTCTCCTACACCACTAGTAATTATAGCATTTTCTAGCACTTCTAAATATCCTATATCTATTTGCCCTGTACCAGAGTTTAAATTTAATTTATTTGTTCTTAAACTCTGTATATTATTATCTCCAACATTTAAATCTAAATTAACAGTATTAAAAACTACATCATTTGGAATATATAATGTAATTTTTGTATTATTACCTTTAAAATTTGATATTCCCTCTTTATTTTCTATTATATTTAAAGTATCTCCTTCTAATGTACAATTAAAACTTTCTGATACATTTTGTGCTACAACCTTAAATTCATTTCCTACTACTACGTCAATATCTCCAATATCTGAATCTAAATAAAGATTATTAATATCTTCTTTGTTAAATACATTTTCTACAATCTGAACATTTTCTTCTGTTTTTATAAAATCGAAAAAGTAATTTATACCACTAATTCCTATAATTACACTTGCTACTATAGAAATTATACCAAATATAATTGCAATAGCCAAAGCAATTGCTACACCTTTTATAACTTTTTGAAGTGTACTCATTTTATTTCAACACCTCCAAATAAAGCAAAACTATCTATATATAAAGTCTTTCTATTTTCATCATTTTTATTTCTAGATTTATTATCTGTACCACCAAAAATTCCTGTAGACTTTACTTTTACATTTACATTGTCTGGAACTATAATATCTACTCCTGCAAATATTGCACTAGCTGTAATCACACCATCTTTTGTTATATTACAATCAGATAAATCTAGTGTGACACTGCCAAATGTAGCATCTAGCTTTGCATTTTTAAATTCGTCTCCACTTAGTTTTACTTTGTTATCTGAAAAAGTAGCACTATAAATTTCCATTCCGTCTTTATCTATTTCATTTATTTTTTTAGATACTTTACCATTAAATACATCTTTAAATATAATACTTAAGCCTATAAATATAAGTACAAGTGGTAATATAATTTTTGCAATCAAAACAAATGAAATTAAATCTCTAGCAAGTGCAAGTAATATAAGCCCAATTACTAAGAAAATATATCCAGTTGTATCTTTTGGCTTTTCAACAATACTAAATATACTTGGAATTATTATAAATAATGTCCACCATCCTCTAAAAAATAAATTTACATCTAATATTCCTGTAACATTTAATATCCAAACTATACCTATCGCTATAAATAGCAATCCCCATAAAATATTTGAAGCTTTTTTCATAATTAAATCTCCTTTTCAAATTCATTAATATTTTACCATGATATAGCAAATAAAACAATATACAACTTGTACTTAGCTAAGGATTTCTCCAAGTGGTCTTCCTTCATTTATTCTTCTTATTGACTCTGCAAAAAGAGGTGCTATAGATAGTACTTTTATTTTATCTATTTGTTTTTCTTTAGGAAGAGGAACAGTATTTGTCATTACTAATTCTTTTATTGATGACTTTTTTATTTTAGCGACTGCATCAGCAGATAAAATTCCATGTGTACATCCAGCATATATCTCTTTTACTCCATATTTTTCTAATACCCTAGTTGTCTCAATAATAGATCCAGCAGTGTCTATTTCATCATCAAATATAATCGCACATTTTCCTTTTACATCACCAATTACAGTGGTTGCTATTGCTTTATCATCATTTCCATCTCTTCTTTTATCAATCATTGCCATTGGACAACCCAAATATTTCGAATATTTATATGCCTTTTTAGAACTTCCAGCATCTGTCGCTACTACAACCATATTTTCTAAATTTTTTTCTTTGAAATAATTTTCTAATAACTTTTCTGCAGATAACCTATCACAATTTATATTAAAATATGCTTGAATTGACGGATTATGCAAATCACATGTTATAACTCTAGTTGCTCCAGCAGCTTCAAGAAGTTGTGCCATTAGTTTTGCTGTAACAGGTATTCTTGGCTGATCTTTTTTATCTGAGCGAGAATACATATAATATGGTAAAACTACATTTATTTTACCTGCAGAAGCACGCTTTAAAGCATCTATTACTATTAATAACTCCATAACTCTTTCGTTTACTGGTGGCTTTGTTGTTTGAACTACATATACGTCTTGATCCCTTACTGTCTCTAAAATCTGTACAAAAGTATTGTCATTTTTAAACTTCATAACTTTCATTTTGCCTTTTAATAAATTTAGATACTCACATATCTCATCTGTAAATTCCTCTGCAGTTGTACAAGAAAAAATTTTAATATCTTTCATTTTAATACCCCTTCCATAAATATATAAAAGACTATAAGGCATAATATTATAAATTACACACTTATAGTCTTTATATCTAAATTAATTTTCATTTTATTTGCTTTTAATAGTATAAATTTCATTTTCTTCTCCTTAAATACAAGATAATAATACAATATTTATTAAAATTTGTCAATAAAAAAAGTAGTCATACATAAAAGTATGACTACTTACTAATTCCCTAATTATTGCTAAAAAAGAATTTTATTTATATCACTTAAATTAATTAAATAAATTAAAATTTGTAAATTAATACAAAAAGACTATTTAAATACAACAAGATTTATTATAAAACTATCTTGATTGCTACATGTATTTAACACAAAATATATAAAAAAGGGAATTAGACATAGTTAGGCTGTTAGTAAAAGAGTACTCATTTAACTCAATTCAAATATCAAGCACCTATAAATTTAATTCTACTTTCTACAAGTATTATATGTTATATTTTTCATATTATACTTTTTTATTAAAAAATTCAAATTAATTTTTAATTAATCTGAATTTTTTAACTTTTATAATTTTATCCATTCTTCTACTACTTCTTTAGGTATATTCAAGTTTCCTCTACCTATTCCTATTTCAATATCTGGCTTCTTTCTTCCGTGATAGTCGCTTCCACCGCTAATATATAAGTTATTATTCCTAGCATAATTTATCAATTCTTTCATTTGTTCCTCAGTAGCTGATGGATGAAAACATTCAATTCCATCTAGATCTTTTTCTTTTCTAAGCTCATCAATAAATTCAATTGTATTATCAAATCTATATTCAAAAGGATGTGCTAAAAAAGCTATTCCTCCTGCTTTATGTATTATATCTACAACATCTTTATATTGTGGCTTAGGTGTATTATCTGAACCCGTATAATACTCACTATCTGGATTCATTAATCCCTTTCTAATAAATAGGTTCAGTGAAGTAGCAAACTCTCCTAAAATTTTATGGTTTTCTTTATGTCTTACAAGTTCTTTATAAATATAAATTGTAATATAATCTGTCAAAGGAATATCTTTTTCTATTTTACTCTCATCATAAATAAGTCCTTTTTTATCACATACATCTAATAATTTTCTTTTAGATTCTTCTTGCTGCTTTTTTAATACCTTTTCAGAGAAAAATTTTTGTGACCATTCCTCTATCAAACTAAGATCTTTTATCTTATATCCTAGAACTTCAATTTTTTTATTTTTAAATGTAGCATTCATTTCAACACCTTTTATTATATTTCCTGTAAAAATATTATTTTTAAGGGCATCATCTTCATATTGCTTACATGTATTATGATCTGTTATTGAAATATAGTCCAACTTTTTTTCTTCACATAATTTTAACACTTCTTCTACCGTCTTATCTCCATCAGAATATTTTGTATGCATATGCATATCTATCATAAATATCACTCCCTATATTACTACTTGTAATTATATCATAAATATATAAAAAAACTAACTATTCCTAGTTAGTTTTTTGTATTGCTACACATTGGTGGTCAGAGAGGGAATCGAACCCCCGACACGGGGATTTTCAGTCCCCTGCTCTACCGACTGAGCTATCTGACCAGAAAAATATGGCGACCTGAATGGGGCTCGAACCCACGACCTCTAGCGTGACAGGCTAGCGTTCTAACCAACTGAACTACCAGGCCAAACAATAAGTGGTGGGCACTACAGGGCTCGAACCTGTGACCCCCTGCTTGTAAGGCAGATGCTCTCCCAACTGAGCTAAGCGCCCACTTACCTGTTGACAAATATTATTATAACTTAACGAATAATATTTGTCAACATTTTTTTATTAATTTCTAATACATTTTTTTAGCATTAACTATTATTTCATCTATTCTTAATCTATACGTACCATAATTAATTAATACTTCTTCAGCAAGATTTTCCGCCATCTTCTTAAATAGAAAATCCCCTTGTATTTTATCTGCATTATTAGTTATTGCTTTAACTAATTTTCTATCATCACTTACTTTACCAACAATTACTTTATATCCTAAATCATGACTTAAGTTTATAAGATCTGTAAATACATTCTCATTTATATTCTCTGTAGATAATATACTTGAACTAATCTTAACCTCATCTATTGGAAGCTCAGCAAAAAGCTCCAAAGATTCTTGTTTTATATCAAAATTATTTATTATTATAGACACTCCAACTTGCTTTAATCTTTCAAACATAACTTTATAGATTTCAAGCCTATTAATCTCTAAATCACCAGTCATTTCAACTTGTAAGCTATTTTCCGGCAAATCGTATGATGAAATAATATCACACATTGTATCAATAAATTCTTTTTTAAAAGCATTTTTATTTGAAATATTTACTGCTATTTGAACATTAGTATATCCCTTTTCTTTAAATTCAATTAGTTTTTCACACACAGCTTTTAAAACATATTCATCAAGTTTTATTGTAAGCCCCATCATTTCAGCTTGTGAAATAAAATATGCTGCATCCAAAGCACCTAAAACTGGATGATTCCATATTAAAAGTGCCTCAAAACCAATCTTTGAAGTATCAGATACATTAATTCTTGGTTGTAAATCTATGCCAAATTCATTATCATCATATGCTTTTTTTAAATCTTTTTCCATCTTAACATTATTTTCAAGCTTTGCTTTAAGACTTTCATTATGAAAATAATAATCATTTCCACCATGCTCTTTTATATAATACATTGCATTATCTGCATAATTTACCAAATCTTTTCTAGTATAGTTTTCATTTTCTGTATTAAGCACAACACCCATACTATACTCAATTGATATTGTATTATTTTCAATAACAACAGGTTTATTCATATTAGCTTTTAAATCATCTAATATCATAACTACTTCTTCTTTAGAGCTTACTTGACTAATTATTATTGCAAATTCATCTCCACCAAGTCTATATGCAGAAGCATTTTTAGGTAATGATTCATCAAATTTTTGTGCCATTGCTTTTAGTAACTCATCACCAATATCATGTCCTAAAGTATCGTTTACTTGCTTAAATCCATCTAAATCCATAAAGCATACAGCAACACTTTTATTTTGCTCTATTAATCTATCTAAATCTGAATAAAATAAATACCTATTACCTTTCCCTGTTAGTTCATCTGTATATGCTTGCTTCTTTACTCTTTTATCTTTTTTTCCTATTATACATAATTTATATATAAGGATCGCAGCTATAGCTACTATAGCTGCCTTTAAAATTTCTATTAATATATCTTTATATTCCTCAATATAATTTAAAAAATCCATTTGAATCACACCTTTAAACTTATCCTAAAACTATGTTAACAATTTTAGATTTTATAACTATAATCTTCTTTATTTCTTTTCCATTCATGTAATTTTGTAAAGCTGGATTTTCTGTAGCAATTTTCTCTATTGTTTTTTCATCACTATTAGCAGGAACTGTTATTCTATATCTTACTGTTCCATTAATTTGAACAGGAATTTCAATTTCATCTGCAACTAGCTTAGATTCATCATATTCTGGCCATTTACTTTCAAAGATATAACCTTCAAATCCTAATCTTTGCCATAACTCTTCTGTAACATGTGGAGCTACTGGATTTAAAATTTGTAATAAAGGTTTAATGTACTTTTTGTTTACTTTATCTTGTTTATATAAAACATTTACATAGCTCATCATTGCTGCAATAGCTGTATTATATTTCATATCTTCATAATCTTCACTAACTTTTTTAATTACTACATTTAATTCTCTATCTAATTCTTTTGAATGTATATCTTCATCTGTAGCTAAACTTTCCATTCTCATAACTCTATCCAAGAATTTTTTTGCGCCCTTTACACCATTTTCAGACCAAGGAGCAGACATACCATAATCTCCAATAAATAATATATATGTTCTTAAAGTATCTGCACCATATTCTTTTACAATATCGTCAGGGTTTACAACATTACCTTTAGATTTAGACATCTTACTTCCATCTGATGCAAGAATTAATCCTTGAGTTGTTCTTTTTGCATATGGCTCTGATGTAGGTACTACTCCTATATCATATAAAAATCTATGCCAAAATCTAGAATAAATTAAATGACGAGTTACATGCTCCATTCCACCATTATAGCAATCTACTTGTTTCCAGTAATCTAATGCCTCTTTAGAAGCTAAAGCATCATTATTCTTTGGATCCATATACCTTAAGAAATACCAAGATGATCCAGCCCATTGTGGCATAGTATCAGTCTCTCTTTTGGCGTCTTTACCACACTTTGGACATTTTGTATTTACCCAAGAGTCTACTTTAGCAAGTGGTGACTCTCCGTCTTCACCTGGTACAAAATCCTTAACATCAGGTAGTTCTAAAGGTAAATCTTCCTCTTTAAGTGGAACAAGACCACAATGCGGACATTTTACAATTGGCACTGGTTCTCCCCAATATCTTTGTCTTGCAAAAGCCCAGTCTTTCATATGATAATTTTTCTTTCTTCTACCAATGTTTTTCTCTTCTAAGAAGTTAATCATTTTTTCTTTTGCTTCTTTTACAGATAAACCATTTAAAATATCTGAATTTACTAATATACCATCTTCAATATCTAAATATGGTTCATTTTCTAGTGAAACTTCTTCACCTTTTTTATTTGCAACAACTTGAATAATATCTATTCCAAATTTCTTAGCAAACTCATAGTCTCTTGTGTCATGTCCTGGAACTGCCATAATTGCTCCAGTACCGTATCCCATCATTACATAGTCAGTAACCCATAAAGGTACAACCTTTCCTGTAACAGGATTTTCAATTTCAAGTCCATCTACTTTTACACCTGTTTTATTTTTAGCAAGCTCAACTCTTTCAAATTCAGTCTTCTTAGCTGCACTTTTCTTATATTCTAATATTTCATCATAATTTAAAATTTCATTCTTATATTTTTCAAGAATTGGATGCTCTGGTGCAATAGCCATATATGTAACACCATATACAGTATCTGGTCTTGTTGTATATACTGTTAAAATATCTTCTTTTCCAAATAGTTTAAAATCTATTTCTGCTCCATATGATCTACCTATCCAGTTTTCCTGTTCAAGTCTTACTCTTGGTGGAAAATTAACTTCATCAAGTCCATCTAATAACTTATCTGCATAATCTGTAATCTTTAGCATCCAAACTTCTTTTTCCATTTGAACAATCTCACTATCACATCTATCGCAAACGCCACCTTGTGATTCTTCATTTGCAAGAATTACTCTACACTTTGGACAATAATTAACATATGTTTTATCCTTATAAGCAAGTCCATGTTCAAATAATTTTAAAAATATCCATTGTGTCCATTTATAATAATTAGGATCAGTTGTATCTATCACTCTATCCCAGTCAAACGAAAATCCAACACTTTTTAATTGCTTTGTAAAAGTCTCGATATTTTTATCTGTTACTACTCTTGGATGTATATTCTCTTTCATAGCATAATTTTCTGTTGGCAATCCAAATGCATCGAATCCTATAGGAAATAATACATTTTTTCCTTCCATTCTTTTTTTTCTAGATAAAACTTCCATTCCCATAAAAGCCCTTACATGACCAACATGTAATCCTGCGCCTGATGGGTAAGGAAATTCAATTAATGCATAAAATTTTTCTTTATTTTTCTCTCCTGTTTCAGCATGAAAACAATTCTTTTCTTCCCAGATTTTTTGCCATTTTTTATCTATACTTTTATCATACATGATTTATCTCTCCTTATTTATATTTTTCATATTGTCTTTGTAAATAATTATCTGTCATACCAGAAATATAATCTATAATCTTTTGAGAATCGCTATTATTTTTTAAATATTCTTCACTCATTTGGCTTAAATATTCTTTATATATATCATTTTGTTTATCTTCTAAATCTAATGCTCTACTATATACGCCATATAATGTTTCAATAGTTTTAGTATATCTTGCTCTATCTTCCTCTTTAATTGCTTGATAATATATATTTTCATAATTAAATTTCTTTAGAGTCTTTACAGCTTCATATACTTCTTTAGACATTGATATATAACCTTTATTATAACTATTCTTTATTATATCAACAATAATGTTATTCATTATTTGTGTATTTTCAGTTCCCAAATACCTTTTTACATTTTCTGGTAGCGTATCTTTATTAAATATACCGAGTCGATTTGCATCATCAATATCTTTTCCAATATACCCTATAATGTCTGATATTCTAACAACACATCCCTCTAAAGTCATAGGTACCAGTCGTTTTATCTTCTCCTCATCATTTAAACACTCATTATATTCTTTATATAATGTTTCAAAGGTCTTGTTTCTATTTGGAGTATATTTTTCTTGAATAAATTCTCCATTGTGGCACATTATACCATCTAATACTTGTAATGTAAGATTTGTGCTTTCTCCTTTTTTTTCTGTTACAGTAAATACTCTTACACTATTTAAATTATGTGCAAAACATTTTCCAGAATTATATGTTTTTGATATCTTATTTAAAATACTTTCACCAAAATGTCCATATGGTGTGTGACCAACATCATGGCCCAAAGCAATAGCCTCACATAAATCTTCATTTAGTTCTAGTGCTCTTGCTATAGTTCTTGCTGCTTTTGAAACATATTGAACATGTGTCATTCTAGTAGATATATGATCATTAATTGGCTCTACAAAAACTTGAGTTTTTGACATATATCTTGTATAACAAGAAGAATGTATTATTTTATCTACATCTCTTGCAAATTCTAGTCTTATATCTTCATCTTGAGTATGTTCTCTTACTGCATCTTTTGATCTGCAAGCATACTTACTAAGATTTTTCTCAGATTTAAGCATTATCTTTTTTATCTTCTTATTATCTATCACAAACACACCTCCAAACACTATAAAAACATATTAATTCCGCCTTCAATACAAGTTATTTCTATAGGAAATTCTGGTCCTTCATCGCCATCAACATCTGGTCTATCACAATTCCCTTTTATCTTTTCTATTACTATTTTTTTAGATTTTCTATAAATAATATTTTTATCTTCTAGATTTCCTGTAAATGCTTTTGAAAGTAAAATTGCAACTTCATGCAAATTACAATTTTTAATTATTATTAGGTCTAAAAATCCATCTTGTATACTAGAGTCAGAAGTAAAATATGTCATACCTCCAACACTGCTTCCATTAAATACTAAAAACAAATTAATCTTTTCTGTAAACTCCTCTTCATCTGCCTTTATTCTTACACTAAAAGGTCTAAATTTAAAGAGCTCTTTTGCTCCAGTAATAAAATATGAAACTTTACCAAGCGTCTTTTTTAAATTCGGATCTGCTCTTTGAGAAGAATTTGTAAAAAGTCCAGCAGAACAAACATTTATAAAATACTTATCATTTGCTTTTCCAACATCTACACCACATACATTATTTTTTAATATTTTGTCTATTGAATCTAAATAACTATTTGGCATATTAATATGTTTTGCAAAATCATTTGATGTTCCTGCAGGGATTACTCCTAAAGGAGTTTTTATGTTATATTTCATCATTATTGTAACCACTCTATTTAATGTTCCGTCTCCACCAGCTACAACAATTCCATATAATTCTTCCTTATCTGAATCTTTTAAAAATTCTTCAAGATAATCATTTTCTCCTGCTCTATATATTATTACTTCTAAACCATTTTGCATAAACTTTTCAATTACTAAGTCTAAAAATTGTGAAAATTTACTTTGTCCAGCATTTGAATTATATACTAATTTAACTTTCTTCATAAAATCCACCTTTCAAAAGGCATAGTACATTATGTATTATATTACAAAAATCCTTGAAATTCAAGGAAAAGACAAAAAATAAAAGAGATAACCACTAAATTGGTTATCTCTAAAATACACTCTTTATTTATAATAAATGTAGTCACAAATTAAAGCTGCATCATTTGTATTTATTTTTCCATCTTTATTTACATCATACTTTTCATAATCAGTATCATTTGGTTTAGATCCATCCAAATATAATTTACAAACATAATTCACATCTTCTTGAGTATAATTATACTCCTCTAATGCTTCAACATTATCTTTTTGAATTGTATCGTCAATATTTGGCGCATACGTAACAGCAAAAGCTTGAGAACTCATAACTATTCCAGCCGCTAGTGCAAGCGCCCCAAATTTCAATTTGTTTTTCATAAATACCTCCCCCTTACTGTTACTTTGATTATATATCAAAAAATAATTTTATTCAATAAAAGACAAATATTATAACTAAATAGTTTTAATTATTTCAGTTAGATTTCAATATAATTTTAATTGAGTTACTAAATATTTTCAGATGCTATATCTGTATATGTATCTATAACAAATTCTTTAACTCTTCTTCGTGTAACTAAAGACATAAACTTGGTATCATAATTATATAAATACACACCCATTTCTTTATCTATCTTATAAAATACCGTATTATCAACATTTTGAAGAATTTCTATTGAAGCAGAAATAACTCTCTCACTAGATTTATCGTCTAAGTTATATCTCCATAATGAATCCTCATCATCTGGATTTATATAATAAAGATAATTATCTCTAACAAACATATACTTTTCTCCATTTACTTCTTTTTTAGAACTATTTCCACTTATACTTTTTATATCTGCAACTTTTGCAAGATTATCTCCAGATGTATTTACTCTATAAATATAGTTTGAATCAGATCTATTAACAAAATATATTACGCCATTATCTTCTATAGCAGATGCTACTTCTGTATCTCCTGATATCTTAGATTTGCCTTGTCCATCATATCCAAATCTATATATAGCTTTCTCATCTGTTGTATGTGTTATTCCAAATACATTATCATCATTTACAAGTATTTGCTCCACATTTCCAATATCAAAAGTATTAGTCTCACCACTATCAACATTATATGATTTTAATATTCCATTATCTGTTGAAATATAAAATACCATATTATTATGTTTTACATAGTTTTTTATATCATCTTTTAATAATTCTTCAATCTCATAGTTATTCTTTTTAATCTTACATAAGGCGCCATCTCTTATTCCATACAAATATTCTTCTTCTACTGTAACTTTTTCTATATTACAAGAAGGTAAAATACTTGTTTCATTTTCTCCTAAAGAAGTAATAGAACTAATAGAATAAACAGGATCATAAGTATATCCTTCTGTTATGAAATATATATTATAAACTGCTTGAGCATTAACACCTTCACCAAGTGTATATTTAAAATTATTGTACCTTCTATAAATTATTAGCTGAACAATAATATAAACTGCTAAAGCCATAAATATAGCCATTAGTATATATGTAATCTTACTTCTCTTTTTTAGAAGCTTAGAATTTTTTCTTTTTCTTTTAAGGTATTCTTTTCTTGAGATTTGCTCCCCCAAATCAAATTGCAATCTCTGCAAAGACTTCATCTCCCCTCTTTTGCAGGGTAAAAATTATATAACATTCTACATTTTTTGTAAATAATTTTTATCTTTTTTTGTAAAAAAAGTACATACTAACTCAAATATTAGTATGCACTTTAAATTATTATCTAGGCATTTCTGTATTTGAAACTAATTTTGCATGTACAACTATTCTGTTTTTTGTATCTCTAGTACATGTTGAAAGTGTAATAATAGTATCGTCAACTCCAACTGTCTGATTAAAATTAATTACACTTCTAGACATCATAGCGCTTAAATAAGTACTATATGACTCGTCGTTTGAAAATTGTGTTGTTAAATAATATGATTCAGGCTCATAAACGTATGTTGAAAATACTTTATATGTAAGAAGCCTATAATCTTTTCTATATATATTTATAGTAACGTCATTTCCAAGTGAGCCGTTATATATATTTGCAAGATCTGCAAACATCAAGCCACTTGTTATATTATGACCATAAATAACTGTGTTCTTATCTGTAAAATCCGGACTATTTTTATAGTCTAAAAAAGGCCATCCAAATTCATTCCATGTCAAATCTATCGAATGTCTTAAATACTTATTATTATTTTCTGCTTGAACAAGAGAATAACTAATTGATGTTCCAGGGATTCTAATCCATCCTACAATATCGGAATTGTACGCTGTTAAAGCTTCAAAATCAATACCAAACTCAGCTCCAGGATCTTCATCTTCATTTATATCTGAAATTCCGGCTATATCATTTATCTCTGTCATAACCTTATTGCTTTCAATGTTATTTTGAATCCATTTCCATAACATGCTTCCTGAAATAACAAGACCAATTATACACACAATTAAAATAATTATAGATATTATTTTATCCATAAGCTTACTCTTTTTTGATTTTTGCTTTTTACCATTTTCGTTTTTATTTCCGTTTCTTGTTTCTACTACGTTTTCATCTATTTTCTCTAGGTTATTTTCACCCATAATATATCTCCTCTTTTCACAATTTTTATTATATAATGAACAAAAAAAATTGTCAACAAATTATCCTATTAAGTATGAACTTTAAATCATTCTTATTTAAAATTATATCAGCTCCCTGTTTAATTAAGTAATTTGAAAAATATGAATTTTTTCTAAATATATTTGACGGCACAACAAAAATATCTTTATTTTCTTCTATAAATTTATCTACAATATTGACTATTTGTTTTTCATATCTTGCCTCTATAATTATAATACTATCTATTATTTTCATCTTAAATCTATCTATATACTTATTATCTAGCAAAATAATATAATTATTACTATTAATTACGTTAAATTTTAAATTATTAAAGTCAGTAACTTCCGTTTTTTCTAAATAATCAAATTCAGTTATTAAATTTGCTCTCTCTTCAATTATTATTTTAGCAAAATATTTAATAAGATTTCTAGCAAATTTTGTATAATATTCATTAAAATATAAATATATATTCTTATTATTCATATTAACTTTCTTATTAGATATATAACAAAATACATTATTCTCTTTATCTATTAAATCTCTTGGAAACTCTTTATCTTCAATTGTAATTAAATATAAATTATTAAAAATCACATAACTATAAATACTTTCAACTTGCACTTTTATATTCTCATCTAAAAAACAGCTAATTATATCATTACTAATATTTATTTTTCTTAGACTTTCTAACATTAAATTACAATCATTATACAACCAATATATATTATAACTAACTTTAGCCTTTAATCTATCTATTAAAGATAAATTAATATCATTATTTTTTGCAGCAAGTAACTGCAACCATAAGAAAAATTTTTTGTACATTTTTGTAAAACCCCCTAAAACGACTAAAAGAAGTATCAAAATGATACTTCTTTTTATTTTTATATAAAAATTAATATTGCCTTGCAGTATATACCATATGTTTTGCTTTCTTTCCACATATTGTACACACATCTTGAAACTTATCTTCTTCAAATGGTATACATCTAATTGTTGTAGAATTTTCCTCTTTTATTTTATCTTCACATTCTACATTTCCACACCACATAATTTTAGCAAATCCTTCTCTTTCTGAAAATAATTTTTTATATTCTTCAAAATCATGTGCAACAAATGTACGTTTTTTAAAGTTCTCTTCAGCCATTTTATACATGTTATAATGAATTTCTTCCATAAGCTTTTCTACTTTTTCTTCTAATTTATCTAAAGAAACAGTCTCTTTTTCAAGTGTATCTCTTCTAAAAATAATACATTCATTCTTTTCTATATCTTTTGGTCCAATTTCTATTCTTACTGGAACTCCTCTAAGCTCCCAATAATTAAATTTAAATCCTGGTGTCACTGATGATCTATCATCTAGTTCTACGCTAAATTTAGAACCTAAAGATTTCTTTAGTTCTTCTGCTTTTTCAAGTACACCTTCTTTTTGTTGTGCAATAGGTACAATTACTACTTGAATTGGAGCTATTTTTGGTGGCATTTTTAGTCCTCTGTCATCTCCATGAACCATTATTATTCCACCAATTACACGAGTTGTCATTCCCCATGATGTTTGATATGCATATTCTAATTTTCCCTCTTTATTTTGAAATTTTATATCAAAAGCTTTAGCAAAATGATTTCCAAAATAATGAGATGTACCGGATTGTAAAGCTTTACCATCATGCATCATAGCTTCAATTGTATAAGTTGCTTCTGCTCCAGCAAACTTTTCTTTTTCAGATTTTTTTCCCATTATAACTGGTATTGCTAAATAATCTTTTAAAAAGTCTGCATATACTTTATGCATTGTTAAAGTCTCTTCCATAGCTTCTTCTGCTGTTGCATGAATTGTATGTCCTTCTTGCCACAAAAATTCTGCAGTTCTTAAAAATGGTCTTGTTGTTTTTTCCCATCTTACAACATTTGCCCATTGATTATATTTAAAAGGTAAATCTCTATATGAATTTAGCCATTTTGAATACATTGTACAAATTATAGTCTCAGAAGTTGGTCTTATACAAAGTCTTTCTTCAAGCTCTTTTTCTCCACCTTGAGTAACCCAAGCAACTTCTGGTGCAAATCCTTCAACATGCTCTTTTTCTTTATTTAGCATTGATTCTGGAATAAGTAGTGGAAAATAGCAATTTTTATGTCCTAATTCTTTAAATTTTTGATCTAATACCTTTTGAATATTTTCCCAAATTCCATATCCATATGGTCTCATTACCATAAATCCCTTTACTGGAGCATAATCTACAAGCTCTGCTTTTAATATTATATCTGTATACCACTTAGCAAAATCATCTTCCATTTTTGTTAAATCTTTTACAAATTCTTTATTTTCCATTTATCATCAAATCCTTCCACTTAAATACATTCTAGACTTATCTTTCCGATTTTACCTGCTTTTAACTCATCTAAAAATATTTTTGATGCTTTCATTGTATCAACATTTCCTCCAGATACTAAACATCCTCTTTTTCTTCCAATCATTTCAAGTATATCATAAGAATCTAAGGTGTCAATATCTTCTTGATTTAACTTATATTTTTCTAAAAACATCTTTTTATATTTGTCATTTTCAAGTAGCATCTCAATACCTATGCAAGCAACACCTTCAATGTCTAGTACATCTTGTTTTATATTTCCTGTTAAAGCAAGTTTTTCTCCTGCATTATTTTCATCTAATCTCGGCCACAAAAGGCCGGGTGTATCTAATAGATCAATATTTGATGCAACTCTTATCCATTGTTTTCTTACAGTAACACCTGGTCTGTTTGATACTTCTGCTGCATTCCTTTTTGCTATTTTATTAATAATAGTTGACTTACCTACATTTGGTATACCAGCTATTAAAACTCTATATATTGGATTATATTCTAAATTTATACTATCCTTTTTATCTTTATATACAATTTCTCCTTTTTTAGATATTTCATCTATTATTTTTTTTATATCGTTAGGAATAGATGAATCTACAGCAAGTGCAGTTATACCATTTTCTTCAAAGTGTTTAATCCATTTTTTTGTCTCTTCAGAATCTGCAAGATCTGCTTTATTTAAAACTATTATTCTTTGTTTTTCTTTAGCAATATCATCAACTATTGGGTTTCTGCTTGACATAGGTATTCTTGCATCTAATACTTCAACTACTATATCAATTAGCTTTATAACTGATTTAATATCATTTTGAGCTTTAACCATATGTCCTGGATAATAATTTATGTTCATCTTTTTCCCACCTTTCTTTTGTAATATATATTTAAACTCCCAGAGAAAGTTAGTTACACTGGGAGCTTACTATATATACTACTAATATTATTGTTCAATTTTTTCTTTAGTCTTAGCAGCTTTACCTACTCTATCTCTTAAGTAGTATAATTTAGCACGTCTAACTTTACCAACTCTTTTAACTTCAATTTTTGCAATTCTTGGAGAATGAGTTGGGAATGTTTTTTCTACACCAACACCATAAGATATTTTTCTTACTGTGAAAGTTTCGTTTAAACCACTATTTTGACGTTTTATAACTGTACCTGTAAATACTTGGATTCTTTCTTTGTTTCCTTCTTTAATTCTTATGTGTACATCAACTGTATCACCTACTTTAAAAGGTACTATATCTTCTTTTTTGTATTCAGCTTCTATTGCGTTTATTATATCCATTACTAATTTCCCTCCTTTTTGGATTTATTTTTTTCTTCATTATATTTATCTATAAGATCAGGTCTAAATTTCTTAGTAATCCTAATAGATTCCTTTTTTCTATATTCTGCTATATTTTTATGGTGACCAGAGATTAAAATATCTGGTACTTTTCTTCCGCGAAAGTCATAAGGCTTTGTATACTGTGGATATTCAAGTAAATTATCTGTATGAGACTCCTCCATAAGTGAGTCTTCATTTATTACACCAGGAAGTAAGCGTATTATACTATCCATTAGCACTTGACATGCTAGCTCACCACCAGTTAATACATAGTCTCCAATTGATATTTCTTTCACATTATATTCTTCTATTATTCTTTCATCAATTCCTTCATAATGACCACAAATAACTATATAGTTTGAATTAGATGATGAAAGTTCTTTAGAAATATTATAGTTTAATACTTTGCCTCTTGGTGACATATATATAATTTCTATTTTCTTATTTTCAGAAGATAGCTTTTCTATAGAATAATCTATAGCAGCACTTAGTGGTTGTGCAGATATTATCATACCACTTCCACCACCGTATGGCGGAAAATCTACTCTATTATGTTTGTCTTTTGTAAAATCTCTAATATCTATAACTTCAATAGACGCTATATTTTTATCTATTGCACGTTTTATTATACTTGTACTTACAAAAGCATCAAACATTTCTTTAAAAAGTGTTAACACAATAAATTTCATATTATATTAATCCTTCCATTAATTCAACATAGATTTTTCTTGCTTTTATATCCACTTTCTTTATAACTTGTTTTATAGCAGGTAAATATACTTTTTTATTATCGGTTGTAGTTACTTCATATACATCATTTGCACCAGTATTAAAGACATAGTCTAAAGTTCCAATTAAATTATTATCTTTTATATCAATAACATCAAGACCAATTAAATCCTTAACATAGTAACTATCTTCTTCTAATGTATCTAAATCTTTCTCAGAAATATATATATATTTGTTTCTAAGAGCCTCTGCCTTTTCAACTGTATCTATAGTTGAAATTTTTGCAAGAATCATGCCCTTTTGAATTCTACAAGTAACATTGTATGCTTTACTCATTTGCTCATCTAAATATATTGTTTTTAATCTCTTTGCAAGACTCTCTACATCATCTGTATATGGATAAACTTTAACCTCACCTTTTATCCCATGTACATTTACTATCTGTCCAATTAAAACACTTTGCATTAAGCGTTCTCCTTTATTTCTTCAACATCGACAGAAACTTTTTTTGATTCTTTTCCAGCATATGCATATATAATCTCTCTGATAGAACGAATTATTCTTCCTTCTTTACCGATTATTCTACCCATATCTGACTTTGCTACTTTTAGCTTTAAAGTTATTTTTCCTTCGTTTTGAACTTCAGAAATTTCAACTTTTTCTGGATAAGCAACAAGATTTTTTACTATGTATTCTAATAAATTTTTATACACCTTTCTTGTCCTCCTATATTTCTAATCCTGCTTTTTTAATAAGAGCCATAGCAGTATCTGTAGGTTTTGCTCCTTTTTTAATCCATTCTGCTACTTTTTCTGTATCTACTTTTAATTCAACTGGCTCAGTCATGGGATTGTAAGTTCCTACCTTCTCAATGAATCTTCCATCAGCTGGATATCTAGAATCAGCAACAACTATAGTATAATATGGAGCTTTTTTTGCACCATCTCTTCTTAGTCTAATTTTTACCATTAAGTTTCACCTCCTTACAGTGAAATAAATATTATTTTTATCTATTTAAATAAATTGTTCATTCCTGGCATTTTAGGATATTTACCATTTCCATTCATCATAGATTTCATCATTTTTTGCATTTGTGTAAATTGTTCTATAAATCTATTAATATCTTGAACTTTATTTCCACTACCTTTTGCAATTCTTTGACGTCTTGATGCATTTAAAATTTTTGGATTTTTTCTTTCTTCTTTTGTCATAGATGTTATTATTGCATCTATACGAAGCAATTGTTTTTCATCTATTTCAATATCCTTAATTTCCTTTGGAATTCCAGGAATCATAGCAAGCAATTGTTTAAATGAACCCATCTTTCTGATTTTCTTCATTTGATTTAAGTAATCATCTAATGTAAATTCATTTTTCTTAATTTTCTTTTCAAGTTCTAAAGCTTCCTCTTCCTCGTATGCTTCTTCAGCTTTATCTATAATAGATAAAACATCTCCCATTCCAAGAATTCTAGAAGCAAGCCTATCTGGATAGAACGGCTCTAAATCACTTAGCTTTTCACCAACAGATGCAAATTTTATTGGCTTTTTAGTAATACTTTTTACTGAAAGTGCAGCACCACCTCTTGAATCAGAATCCAATTTTGACATTGTAATAGAATCAATTCCTAATTTATCATTAAAGTCTTTTGCTACATTTACAGCTTCTTGACCTACCATTGAGTCAATAACTAGCATTATTTCATGTGGTTTTATAGCTTTTTTTAATTCTACCAGCTCATTCATTAAAGCTTCATCTATTTGTAGACGACCTGCTGTATCAATAATTACTACATTACATAGCTTAGAAGTTGCTGCTTTTATACCATTTTTTGCTATAGCTACAACATCTTTATTATCTTCTTCACTATAAACATCAACACCTAGACTTTTACCTAAAGTCTGTAATTGTTTTATAGCAGCTGGTCTATATACATCACAAGCAACCATAAATGGTTTTTTGCCTTGTTTTCTTAAATAATTACTTAATTTTCCACAAAGTGTTGTTTTACCACTACCTTGAAGTCCAACTAACATTATTATTGTAGGTGGATTAGAAGAAAAATTAAGCCCTGAATTTGTATCTCCTAAAAGCTCAGTTAACTCATCCCTAACAATCTTTACAACTTGTTGTCCTGGTGTTAAAGATTTCATTACATCTTCTCCTAATGCTTTCTCTTCAATAGAAGAAATAAAATCTTTAACAACTTTATAGTTAACATCTGCCTCAAGAAGTGCAAGTTTAACTTCTCTTAGCATTTCTTTTAGTTCTTTTTCAGAAATTCTTGTTTGTCCTTTTAGTTTTTTCATTACATTTTGTAATTTATCTGAAAGACTATCAAACATTATATATCATCCTCACTTTTTAGTAGTTTCTTAAGTTGTTGTCTTTTTTTATTCAAATCTTCACTATCACACAAATTATATGCCTTATCCATTCTTTCAGTCAAAGCTAAAGTATGTGTAACTTTTTCAAAATTCAAAAGTGTATTTTCACTCGATTTTATGCTATCTCTTACTGCTTGGTAAGAAATTTCTTTATTTTCAGCAATTTCTCTTAAAGATAAATTATATAAATAATACTCTTCAAAAATCTCTTGCTGCTTTTTGGTAAGTAGTTTTCCATATATATCATATAACATAGAAAACTCAACATTTTTATCCATGATAATCACCCATAAAAAATGTGTAAAGCTCAAAAACTTTACACACATTATACACTCTGTTTTATTATTTGTCAACAAATTTAGTAAAAAATATTGAAAAATTAGTATTTTAACTATTTTTACCTCTTAAATATTCAATAGCATTTTTTAATCTCTCTTTATATCCCTCTAGAGTTCTCTTTTTTTCTTCAATTTCTATATCCATTCCAAGTATTTCTAGCTCATACATAAAATTTAACTGAATAACATCTTCTAAAGCCATATCTTTTTGTGATATTTTACCTTCTTCAAACTTAGACCTTAACTCTTCTATTCTTTTAACTTCTCTAAGATATGTCTTTTCCATTTTTTTCTTCCTCCTTATTCTTTTGGTTTTTTTCCTTTTCAAATTCTATGTATTCAAGCTGTTTTACTGTTCCATCTTTTTCTAGATTACTAATTTTTTCTTTTAAGTTAGAAACTTCTATAGATTTTGATTTTTTCTCTTTACTTAATTTTTCTAAATCAATTGCAATATCTGGATTTTTTTGTGCTAGATCTAATAATTTATGTGATGATTTTAGCATTTTTGCTCCTTCTTCATCCAATTTTTCCATCATTTTGCCTATTTCTAAATCTATACTATATTCTCTTTCATCTAAATACCTATTAGCAGCTTCTTCTGTAATAACTCCTTTAGCAACAAGTTCATTTACAACTTCACATGCTACTTTCATTTTAGACAATCTTTCATCATCTATTTCTTTTGTTCTCTCCTTCATAAAATTATTATATGTTTCATTTAAGACTTGCTTAGTTAAATCTAAACTTGGCTCTATCTTTTCTGATTGTTCCTTTTTATATGGATTATCTAACTCGTATGATTCCTCTTTATATTGGTCTTTTTCTTCTTGATTTACATCTTCTATTTTTTTGTCTTTATCTAATCCATTTGTATCTTCTTTAGGTTCTTGATGTATCTCTTCTATAACTTCTTGTTCTTTATCATCTTTTACAGGATCATCATATATTGCTTCATTTGTATAATGATTACTATCATCTACAACATAAGTATTTTCATCATCTTCTTTAATTTTATTTTCTTTTTCGTTTACATTATTCTTTTCTTTATTTTCTGCTTCTTTTACAGACTTTATTTTTTTTTCCTCTTCAGCTTTAGGATATACTTTTTCTTCCTCATCTAGTTTTTTATCTTGTGTATTTTCCTTTTTGCTTTCATTTTCCATATACTTTTCATCATTATTCTTAGGTTTACTCTTGTTATCTTTTGATTTTATTTCTTCTTTATCTTCTTCTACTTTATTATCTTTTTTTGTCTTTATATCATCTACTTCTTTGTACTCTTTTTCTTCTCTTTCAGATGGTTTTTTCTCATATTCTTCATCTATATCTTTTTCATTAGCTAAATCTTCTTCTACCGCTTGTTTTAGATCTTCATATGTTTTTTTAGATCCATTTTTTATATTAGCTATAATTCCGCCAACTTTACTTACAATCCTATTTCTTTTATTTTTCCTATTCTCATCTGATTTTTTTAGTTCATCTGCTGTATATAGCTTTACTGTTCCTTTTGTCTTTTGAACATTATCTCTTATGTCTTTGATAAAATCTAGTCTTGCTTGCATTTCTTCAAATTCTTTATCTCGAATTTCTATATCAGCTTTTGTATTGTTAATTAATTCCTCAAATTTTAGTTTTGCATCTAACTGACTATCTAAATTTTTAACTTCATTTTGACTTAAATTTCTTAATTTATCTATAGCAGAAAAATCTAAATTTTCCATTATTTCAGGATTCCACATATTTTCTGATTTGAAAGAATTATCTGCATATTCTTTTAATTCAGCTATAGAGCTTAAATTTGTTTTTTTAAGTAACTGTTGATATTCATCTGAAATTAATCCTTCATTTATTTTTTCCTTGTTTTTCTCTGCAAATTCTAAGAAATCCTTAGATATTTCGTAGTTATCATCTCTTATTCTTCCTTTAACCTCTAATATTTTATCTAGTTCACTAATAAATCTATCGTCACCCAAACGTTTTCTTAAATCCAAGATTTCTTTTTTCGAATGATTATTTACTAGTTTTTGATACATAATTTCTGCAAAAGAATCATCTATATCTTCAATAACTTCGTTTAATGTTTCTTCATTTGTATATCTTCCATCTTTAAGTTTTCTTTCTTTATTTTTTTCTCTTAGCTCTATTAATTTATCAAATTCTATTAACGTACCATCTGAATTATATTTATTTTTTAATGAATTTTCTTTTTCAATTATTTCAGGATGCATTAATATAAGAAGATCTGGTTTAGAGTAATTAAGCTCTAAATTTTCAGCACTTTGTTTTAATATTTCATTTTCTTCATAATAAGATTTCTCATTTAATTTTGTTACCTTATCATAAAAATCGTTAATTATTTCTGATTTAACTGTTGGGTCAATTTTTATACTCTTTGTCTCCATTCCAATCATAGCCTTAAATAAGTTTAGATCTGTCTTTCTTCTTGCTAAATCTATACTGTATTCTGATGGAATGTCTAAAGAATCAACATCAAATTTTGATAAATCTTCTTCATTTATATCAAGATTTCTAAAAGAATAATTCATCGACTCTATAATACTTGGAGTTGTCTTCTTAGATGATATTTCAAATCCTCTACTATTTTTCTCTTCATCTTTAATATTTTGTTGTCTCATAGCTTCAACTTCAAGCTCAACGCCTATATCTTCAGCAATCTCAATTAGATTTCTCATTTTTGCTACCATATTTGAAGAATTTCTATTCCCAGATAATATTTCTTCATTTAATGGAATATCGATAACAGGATTGCTATCTGAGGTAACGATTAATCTTCCCGCATCTATGTCTGTTTCTATATTAACCTTTCCTATTGAAGTCTTATTTATGTACATGTTTGCAAATATCTTAGCAAATTCTTGAACTTTTATTGAATATTCATCATTACTCACTTGATTTTTTACAATTTCATTATAATTTTGTCTAAATAATGTTTTAGGTTCTCTTGGCTGTGGCATAATTTCCTCCCTTTGTTTTTTCACATCTCTTCCTCTTATATTATTTATCATAGCATGAAAAAAAAAATTTTACAATAAAAAAAGAGTGTAAAATTAGCTTCTACACTCATTAAACTTAATTTTTATTTAATGCGTCAATTGCATATTGCATTCTTTTTTTATATGAGTCTATTTTTTCGTACAAATCCTTAATTTCTGCATTCAGATTTTTTATTTGATAATCATACATTTTCGATATTATATATGCATCCTCATCAGAAATTTCTTCAAGAGTTATTTCTGTTTTTTCAAACTTAGTTTTAATTTCTTTTATTCTAGCATATTCTTTTTCATCAAATTTGTTTTCCAATTTCATTTTCCTCCATTTGTTTCTCATCACGATTTAAGAATACCTTATTTTCTGCAATAGACAAAATTTCTTCAGACTCTTTTTTTATATTATCAAATCTACGACTCAACTCATCTCTTGTAAGTTCTAAGCTTTGTACTTCTGCTCTTTTATTTTCTAATACTTCTTTATTAAAACTATCTGTAGCACCTTGTAGTTGCTTTTTATTATTATTTTCTATTCTTTTTCTTATATTATATGCAAGCCTATACAAAGGATTTTTCATTTTTCTTCTATGCTCTTTTAAAGCATTCATTCTTTTTGTTTTTTCTTCTTTCTCTTTTTTCTTAATTTGTTCAAATCTTCTTTGAGCAAATCTATCTTTCATTAAATTTTTATAATTTTCTTTATCTTTTCTAATCCTATTATTACTTGCTTCATACTGCTCTTTTGTAACATATTTTGGATACATATTATATGTTTTTTCAACTTCACCTTTTATTTTATTTAAGTAATTTAGTTCATGAACATTAAAATCTATTTTTTGTTTTCCTGTTTTTTCATCTATTTGAACTGAAAAATTAGTTTTTTCATAAATATGACTTAAGGAATCTAAAGCATCACCTTTTAATTTTTCACTTATTCTATCTTTATTTTCTTCAAAAAATTTAGAATACTGCTCATATTTTTTAAATTGCTCATTTATATCACTCTTTTTGCCTTTTATAACAAAATTTAGCTCTTTAAAAAATACTTCATCACCCATTCTTTGCCTTTGTTCAACAATTTGCTCATCAGATGACCTTATTAAACAATTATATAATATCTGTGAAAAGCCCGCACTTGCTTGCTTATACAAATTATTTTTTGTTTCTTCCGTAATTTTAGAATTACTAAGTAAAGCTTCAAGTTCTCTATTTTTTCTTTCAACTACTTCTTCAAAAGAAAATCTTGTTCCATCTTTATCATACTCTAAATTTAAAATTTTGTATTTTTTATTTTCAAGAATTTGTGGTTTGGCCGAGACATACTCATCAACATATGCTGTGGTTACATCATGCCTATTATATTTAGCTCTACTTGAATCATACTTTAGCTTATTAAATTCTACATTATCTTCATCTATTGATTTTATTACTTTATTTACAAGAAATTCTCTCTTTTTTACAGATAAATTTGGAAAAATTCTAAATAATTGAGTAGCGGTCTTTATAGCTCCTGTCCTTCTTGCATCTCCTTCTATATACGTATCTTCATAATTTCCTTCATCTACACTATAAAACTTATCTAAATCTGTTTTTTTAGCTAAATCTTCTTGTGCTATATTCATACAATCAGATATTGTCATACCCTTTGTATTAATTCTAAAGTTCTCTATGCCCTTCTTTTGAAAATAATGCTGAATCTCATGATTTAAAGTATCCTGTAAAGATACTGCAGCAACAAATCTTCTATTAGAATTATTTGAAGCAAACTTATCAATTAACAAATCTACGTTAATTCTTAATATTGATACGCCACCATTTTCTGCAGTCTGCATGCTACCTGCATTTTCAGGATCTTTCTCTTCCATTAATATTATTCTTTCATTTTCATACTTAGTATTTTTTAATGTTGCTTCAACATACTTACTGCAATATTCTAATATTTTCTTTTTAGATGGTTTAAAAAGTGATTTTTTATCCACAGATTTTCCAAAAAAATCTCTTACTATCTTCTCTTCATTTGTTAATCTTACCATAATAACTACCCTACTCTTCTTCTACAATTGCCTTTAGAAGTTCAATTGGATCTTCTTCTTTGATTATTTTATATGAATTCTCATTCTCAATTTCTTCTTGAGTAACATTCTCTAGTCCTAAATCAAATGTATTGTTATCTTCTTTCATATAGCTCTCCTCTTTCTTTTTTATTAATTCTGCTTGTTTTTCATATAGTAAATTTAAAAATCTATCTTTTCCAAGTATTTTTGGATCAAAACCATTAGAGATAAGTGTTTTTCCATTTATATTTTTTAAGACTTCCATTGCTATTTTAGAGAAATCTATTCTTTTTCTATTTAGCATGTCATCTGCTTTAGATATAATATATAAATTTTTTATTCCTATACTTGTCCTATTCATTTTATTAAAGAAAACTGCTTGTTTATATGGTCTCATAGTAGTACAAATTCCAGCTTTCATATGATATTTTACAACTTCTTTTGCACACTTTCTCCATTTAGATGGTATATTTAGTCTGTCACACACTCTATCTACTAACTCAATTCCTACTTTATCATGTCCAATATGCTGTGGCAAAATTTCTTTTGGAGTCATTGATTTTCCTAAATCATGAAGAAGTGCCGCAAATCTTACACATTCATCTTTAGTTTCTTTTGCCACTCTATCAAGTACAATCATTGTATGATTAAATACATCACCTTCTGGATGGTACTCGCTAGGTTGTATAACGCCAATTAAATCATTAATTTCTTTAAAATGTACATCTAAAATATTAGCTCTTTTTAATACATTAAAAAATATAGATGGTCTTTTTGTATTTAAAGCTTTCCTAAGCTCAAGAAAAACTCTATCACAAGTTAAATAACTAAGCTCTGGTTTTATTTTTTCCATTAATTCATACGTTTTTTTATCTACTTCAAATTCAAGCTCAGATGCAAATCTTGCTACTCTATATGCTCTTAATGGATCCTCACTAAAGCTTTTACTTACATGCCTTAGACGTTTAGTTTTTATATCATCTATTCCACTATATGGGTCTATAATTTCTCCACTCATTACATCTTTTGCTATAGCATTTATTGTTAAGTCTCTTCTTTTTAAATCATCCTCTATAGATATTTCTTTTGATGTCACTACTTTAAATCCTTTATATCCATTTGACTTTTTTATATCTTTTCTTGCTAATGCAACTTGATACTTATCTATTAAAAATACAGGAAAATCTTTACCTATAATTTTAGCGTTAGGAAATAGATTAATAAATTTTTCTTTACTAATACCCGTAACACAATAATCTTTATCATGGAATGGCCTGCTCATGATTTCATCACGAACAGCACCACCAACTAAATATAATTTTCCACCATTATTTTGTATTAATAAAGCAATATCTTTCTCATTCATAAAAATTTTACTCCATATTAATTTCATTTACAAGCTTTTTAAAATACTCTCCTCTGACCATAAAATTCTCATATAAATCAAAAGAAGCACTCGCTGGAGACATAGCTACAATATCTCCACTCTTAGCACTATTATTTGCATAATCCACAGCATCTTTTAAATTATTAAACTCTATTATAGGCATAACATCTACTCCTCTTCTTTTTGCTTCTTGAATTGCTGAATCCTTAATTTTAGGAGATGTTGTTCCTACAAGAATTAAGAGTTTAACCTTATCCATTAAATATGGTCCCATAACATCATATGGTATATGTTTATCGTATCCTCCTGCAATTAATATTATTTTCTGATTAAAAGACTTAAGTCCAGCTATTGTTCTTGAAGGACTACTTGCAATTGAATCATTATACCATTTTACCCCATTAATTTCTCTTACAAGTTCCATTCTATGTTCTACTCCTCCAAACGACATGGCAACTTTTTTTATAGCATCAATTCCACAAATATCTATTACAAGCGAAGATGCAGTACAAATATTTGCAATATTATGCATCCCCACAAGCTTAACATCTTTTGCCTCCATGATAACTTCATTCTCTTCTCCAACTGATGATATAATTTTTCCATCTTTATAATATACACCACGGTCTATACTTCCATTTATACTGAACTTTCTAATTTTTCCTTTAGCTATATTTTCAAATCTTGGTGTAAGCTTATCATCTTCATTTAATACTAAAATATCATCTGCTTTCTGATTTTTAAATATATTAGTTTTTGCTTCAATATACTCTTCATAATCTTTATGATAATCTAAATGATTAGGAGCAAGATTAGTAATAGCAGCTCTGTTTATTCTTTCTTTCATAGTCATAAGTTGAAAACTACTTAATTCTAAAACAACGTAATCTTTATCTGTTATATCTTCAACTTTATCTAAAAGTGGTGTTCCAATATTTCCACCAACATATACTTTTTTTCCTGCCTCCTTTAAAAATAACGATGCAAGAGTTGTTGTTGTTGTTTTACCATCTGATCCAGTAACAGCAATAACTGTTGCATTTGTTAAATGAATAAATGTCTCCATTTCAGATGTAAGTATAACTCCATTTTCAACAGCTTCAACAATTTGTGGTGTTGATGGTTTTACACCTGGAGATCTAAATATATAATCTGAATCTTTAAGTCCTTCTAAATAATTTTCTCCTGTTACAAAGTCAATATTTTCTAATTTTCTTAGTTCTTCTGGAACATTTTCTTTTTTATCTCTTCCAATAACATAGGCTCCAAGCTTATTTAAATATTTAATAGCAGGAATATTACTTACTCCCATTCCAATTACTGATACTTTTTTATTTTTTATATTTTTCTTAAATTCTTCTAGTCTAATATTTCCCATGATTTTAGCTCCTTTTTTATATTATTATATTACTTATATTTATCTTTTGCAACTTAAATTTAAGTATAACAATACATAATTTTAAGTTTACATAAAGCTAAAAATGTGATATAATTATATATAGGTACTGAATATAAAAGGTAATATTAATATATGTACCTAGAAAGAGGAGATTATATGGAAAAAAGATTTAAAATTTGTGAGGTAACTCATAAAGAAGAACTTGACTGCTATATAGCAGTTAGAAAAAATTTATTTGGTAAAGAGATAGCTGAAATAGTAAACCTTGACATTGATTCAAAAGGAGGATTAAGAATAATTCATAGTGGGAAAAAATTTGATTTAAATCAAGTAGGTTTACAAGTAAATGAAATACCTGAACTTGAAAATGTCGGTGAATTTATTCCAGTAGAAGTATATAATAACAGTTTATTTGAATCTGATATCCTTACTGTAAGTTCTCAAATTTCAAAAATATTTGAAAACAAATACTTAAAATTGAAAAATAAATTTGTATTAGTTGACGGTATTGTTTACGAAGTAAAATTTAAAGATATTTATACACATCCTTTATATGACCAGTATATCTATCATAATTACCAAATAATAAAATAGCGCTAAATTGAAGTGAACCCAAAAAGTTGGACACTTTATATTAAGCAATGTTAAGAGAGTGAGTTCTGTAATTTACAGGACTCATTCCTTTTAGTTTGCTTTTTATCCTTTTATTATTATAATATTCTATATATTTAACTATATCTTTTTCAAGTTCATTTATATTTTTGTATTCTTTCTCTTTTATATAATATAATTCAGATTTTAGTATTCCAAAGAAATTTTCAGCACATGCATTATCTAAGCATTTTCCTTTTCTAGACATACTTTGTCTTATTCACTTTTTTTCTAATAAATATTGGTATTATTTCATTTGATATTGCCATCCTTGATCTGAATGAAGTATTAATAAATTAGTATTGTCTGGTATTTTTCTAAATGCTTTATCTAACATATCTTTTACTTGTGAAAAAACAGGGTGTTTTGATATATTATAACTAATTATTTCTCCATTGAATAAATCTATTATTGGCGATAAATATAACTTTTCGTTATTTACTTTAAATTCTGTTATATCTGTAACCCATTTTTGATTAGGTTTATCTGCTTTAAAATTTCTTTTTAAAAGATTATCTGCAACTCTACCTATAGTTCCTTTATATGAATTATATCTTCTTTTAGCTCTTACAATACTTTTTAATCCTAATATCTTCATTAATCTTTGAATTGTTTTATGATTAATCCTAACATTATATTCATTTACTAAAGTTAAAGTTATTCTCCTATAGCCATATCTACCTTTATTTTCATTAAATATCTTAACAATTAATTCTTTTATGTGTTTATATTTATCTTGTCTTTTTAAGCTATTTAAAACGTAATAATATGTACTTTTTTGAGACTTTAGCCAATTTTAACAATGCTGTAAATTTAAATTCTTGCCTTAATTCGTTTACAGCAATTACTTTTTCTTTTTTTGTGGGTTGTCTCTTTCCTGAATTAAGGCATGTAATTTTTTTAAATACGCATTCTCCATTCTTAAATATTGCACTTCTTCAATTAAATCTTTTTCTGTAGCTTTACTTATTTTTTTCTTATTCGGTTTAGAACTCATTTTACTTTTCCTTCCACGTTTCTCGCTAAAGAGAGATTGTGGTCCTTCCTCATAATATATTTGTTCCCATTTAGCAATAATATTTGCATTTCCTAAATTATATTTAGAAGCTGTTTCAGTTAATGATAAATGGTTGTTATGCATATATTCTACTACAGATATTTTAAAATTTCCATCATAACTAACATTATTTCTTTCTAAACCTTTAATTCCATGTTCTTTATACCTTTTTATCCATCCTCTGAGTGGTGTACTTGCAATATTATATTTTTTTGCTAAGGATTTACATCCAAGCTCTCCTTTTAAATATTCCTTTACTAATTTTAACTTAAATTCTTTTGTATATTTAGACATAAAATATGCACCTCCAAATATTGTCTGACTTTCGTCCAACATTTGGGGTGCACTTCAACTAATAGCGCTATTTTCTATTCTTCTTTTAAAGATTTTATTGTAAATGATGCTAGCATTATAATGATACCGATAAAAATTATTACAGATGTATAGTTTATATCTCCTGTCTCTGGTAGTACTAGCTTTAGCTCATTTTCTGCTGTAAGCTTTACATCTCTATTATCTTTTGTTATATCTACCTCTAGACTATTTTCTAGTAGCTCATATCCTTCTGGTGCTTTTATCTCTGTTACTCTATATCTTCCTACTTCTAGTCCTTCAAATTTTACTTTTCCATTCTCTCCTGTTGTTAGCTCTTTTGCTTCAAATGAGTTATCTATATTTCCTTCTTCATTTAATTTTTCTATTTTAAATGTTGCTCCTTCTATTACTTTATTACTATCTTCTTTATCTACCTTTGTTACCTCTACACTTCCTATTACTTTGCTATATACATATGTTACTACTATCTGCTCTTTTGTCATCTCTCCTGTCTCATTTCCTATTACCTCTTTTAGCTCATACTCTTCAAATTCTTTTGCTTTTGTTTCGTATATATCTCCCACATTTCCTGTTATTGTTTCTTCATTTGCTAAATTATTTCCTTCTTCATCTACATGTTTTACTAACACACTTGTTTTTCTACTTATTAATCCGGCATTTATATTTGATATTGTAAGTTCTGGTAAATCTGTTCCATTTAATTTTGTTATTACATCTGTTTCGTTAGTTTCACCATCAAATTTGCTATTTATTTCACTATTAGATCCCACTTCTTTTTGCGTTAACACATATTCTCCATCATCTAATAAAATCTTAACATAATAATTTCCAATAGTTAAATTTTCGAATTTATAATATCCATTACTATCTGTTTTTACATTAGAAATAATTTCACCATCCACATTTTTTACTTGTTGACCATTTTCATCAGTTAAGCTCATCTCTATATTACTTAGTGGCATCTCATTTTCATCTTTTAATCCATTCTCATTACTATCTTTCCATACAATACCTTCTATTGCTCTTTTTATTACCTGCACGTTTACAACACTTGTTATCATCTCTGATGTATTTTTATCTATTCTTGCTGTAGCATTATTTGCATACTTACTTAGCCCTTCATTATCACTTACTTGTAAATAAATGTCTATATTCAAACTTCCTTGTGGTACTATTTCTCCTTTTATTGCTATTGCTGTTGCATTTTGTTTAAGATTTTCACTCATGATTTCATTCCAATTTTCTCCTAAATTATCATCATTTACTGTTGAATTTTCTCTTACATCTTCGTTATTTGTATATAATATTTTTAAATTATCATTTGAAATTTTTTCGTCGTTAGCATCATTTTGAGTTACTACTACTCTATCTACTATATAATTTCCTGTATATTCGGTTCCTCTTCCATCACCATTATATGGAAGAATATCTAATAGCTGAAAATCTGGAATAGATAAATCAGTATTATTTTTATATGAAATTGTATAATGTATTTGATTATTTTTTTCTATTACTGACATATCAGTAGTTTTATATAATCTATGTGATGATAAATTTATTATTTGTATTGTACTTGTTGATGTTCTTAGTTTAACTACTGAATTTCCCACCTTATCATTATCTGAAGATATTACTGCAGTGTTTACATATTGTGTGCTATTTGGCGTATTTTCTGCAATGTTTGCTTCAAAATATAATGGTTCAATTAATTTGTCTGAACTACAATTATATATATACCAAGTCAATACTCTACCATTTTCAGAAATTTCGGGTTCACCATAATTACTACTATTAGGAATATATGTAAGCCCCTCAGGTAAAGTATCAGTTATTTTAACTGTAACACCTGTAACTTCTGCTTTATTTTCTTCTTCTTGATATAAAGTTGGTTCTATTTTATATCTGACAACATTTTCATTTTTCCCCAAATCATAATTTACTTTCTCATTATCATTAATATCTACAGGTGTTTGTTGAATCTTTTGATTTGCCCCAAGTATTAACAATGAATTTCCTGTTGTATAACCTCCAGAATGTGTTCCAGCTATAATTTCACCATTCTCATCATATTCTGCTTTAATATAATTTTGATCACTTACCTTATATGCTGGTTCGGGATAATTATCATAACCTTTTAATTTTGTTTGTGTATATATATTTCTATCAAAATCAACAGTCCAATATTTACTAGTTTGAACAAAACCATATGTCTGCCCAATTTTTGCATTATCTTTTATTTTTAAATATGTATATATACTCCTCTGATCATTTGAATTTGGTAAAATACAATATCCTCCACTAGACTCATAATATGCTCCAACACATAACCATCCCTCAGGTATATCTTCAATATTTTCATATATTACCAAATCTTCTACATCTGCTTTATTTCTTTCGTCTTGAGATGACCAATTAGTTCCATCAGGTTTTGTAACAAAATACATATTAAATGTCATTGTATCAAAATATATAGTTGTAAAATAATTACCATTATATTCTACAGGCTCAAAAGCTTCACCGTCAAATTTAACTAACCTATCTATTTCGTACACATTATCTTCATTTGTTCTTGTAATTGACACAACCGTCTGCAAACTAATTATATCTCCTTTTACTGCTGTAGCATCACCATATCTCCAATCAGATGCAATAGTTTTTCTATTCTCATCACAAAGCCAAACGATATGTCCATAATTTCCTTTTTTATGCAAAATATACTGCACTATATCACTATCATCATTTGTAACTTGTTGTTCAACTGTATTTTGTCCAGATATTGATGTTGCATTAAAATTTTCATCATTTAATGTTAAATAATAATTATAATTTTCACTTACAATATCATCATTATCTGGTACAAATACTTGGAACTCATAAGCGCCAAAGCATCCAACATTTTTATTATATTGAACAACATCAGATTCTGGACTATTAGCTCCATTATATAACGGATATATACCATTAAATTTATAATCTTTTATGGTTATTTTTAATGTCGATTCATCAGCTTGAGTAATGACTATATCACCCGAATCATATACTGAATTCATTTTTGCTTGTGAACCTCTACCATATGGAATACTATAACAAAATCTACTATGTGGAATTCCACTAAATACCATAGTTCTTCCTGGTATTTTTCCCAAATCTTCTTGAAGATTTATATTATAATTCCACAATTTAAGATTGCTTTCTTTTGTAACATCTTCTAAAGCACTTGAACCAACAAGCGAACGATCTACTTTCATTTTAATATCAAAAGTAATTTCACCATTTGGAAATTCTATTCCTTTTAATCCTTTTGAAATATCATTATTATATAATTGTATAGCAAATCCATAACTATACATTCTACCCGTCTCATTACCATTTCCGAAATCCACTGTTACTCTCTGATCCCAAGAAGAATTTCTTAAAAACTGTATATTATATCTTGGTGCTGCACTAATAATTGTTGGGTTTGGCACTGTTGTTTTTATTTTATCTGTACTATTTCCATTTAACCATGTTTTTATGGTAGGCTGGAACTCTATTCCATTAGCAGCTCCTTCTATTTTTGCAACAAAAGCTAAATTCTGTTTTCCTGGTATTGTTGGAATATCAACACTCATCTGATAATAACCTGTAATTGTAAGTCCATCTTGTGATACATTTAAATCCTCTATCCATCCCATTGATTCAGTATCCCAATGAGCTGTTTCAGAAGTAAATACATCTGGTAAAGTTGCCTCAAAATATATTTTTCCACCACTATAACTTGCTGTTTGTGAATTTGATAAAACCATTGTATTTTCTATAGTCCATGTTACTTGATCAAATGAACGTACTATATTATTATCCTCACTTGAATCATTTCCTGGTTCATCATCTTTATCAAATGGTCCTGTTCCTGTTTTTACTTGTGTTACCACTGCAGATGATATTTCTGCTCCATTATCTGGTAATTCTTCTATTGCACTAACTTTATTTATACTAAATATAAAAAGAAACATAATAACTATTATTGTAATAACTTTTACTTTTTTCATATAACACCTCTATATTTATTTTATTGTATACTATTACCATAACTTTTTTCAATATTTTACTTTATCTAAATAAAAAAAAATAGCACTATTTAACTAATAGCGCTATTTTCTATTCTTCTTTTAAAGATTTTATTGTAAATGATGCTAGCATTATAATGATACCGATAAAAATTATTACAGATGTATAGTTTATATCTCCTGTCTCTGGTAGTACTAGCTTTAGCTCATTTTCTGCTGTAAGCTTTACATCTCTATTATCTTTTGTTATATCTACCTCTAGACTATTTTCTAGTAGCTCATATCCTTCTGGTGCTTTTATCTCTGTTACTCTATATCTTCCTACTTCTAGTCCTTCAAATTTTACTTTTCCATTCTCTCCTGTTGTTAGCTCTTTTGCTTCAAATGAGTTATCTATATTTCCTTCTTCATTTAATTTTTCTATTTTAAATGTTGCTCCTTCTATTACTTTATTACTATCTTCTTTATCTACCTTTGTTACCTCTACACTTCCTATTACTTTGCTATATACATATGTTACTACTATCTGCTCTTTTGTCATCTCTCCTGTCTCATTTCCTATTACCTCTTTTAGCTCATACTCTTCAAATTCTTTTGCTTTTGTTTCGTATATATCTCCCACATTTCCTGTTATTGTTTCTTCATTTGCTAAATTATTTCCTTCTTCATCTACATGTTTTACTAACACACTTGTTGCTATGCTTTCAAATTCTACTACTATATGCTTATCTTCTTTTACATCTGTTAGATTTATCTTTAATGTTTCTCCTTCTTTTTCTTCAAACTCTATCTCTTCTCCATTTATTGTTATTTTTGATATCTTATATCCTTCTTCTGGTATTATTTCTATATCTTTTTTGGCATCTCCTCCATATAATACTTCCTCATATACTTCTTCATTTTCTCCACTTATTGTTCCACCATTACCATTTACTTCTGTTGTTATTTTGTATTTCTTTATTGTGTTTGTTATTACGTTTCCTTCTATCCTTTTATCATATCCTTCTACTTTCTCTTCATCTACTATGTACTCTATCTCATTTCCTAGCTCATCATATCTGTCTAAGTCCTCAATTACATACTCTTTCTCATTCTCTTCTGTTACTTCTACTTCTTGTCTTTTTACCTCTACATCCCCATCTTTTACTATTAATGTTATCTTTTCTGGTCTTGCTCCTGTCTCATTATTATTATCTTCCCAAATTTTTGTAATTGATAAACTAATTTTCTCATCTGGTACACTAAATCTATTTGTTATTGTATATCCATTTATCTCTTTTTCATATAGCTCTACTTTACTCTCATCTATTGTGTACCTTATTGTATCTCCTTTTTCATCATATTTTGGTAGTCCATCTATTGTTGCTTTCCATGTATCTGTTTCTCCTGTTATCTCTACTGTCTTTACTACATTATTTCCATTTTTTACTTGTATCTCTATAACTTGTGGTCTTTTTCCTGCATAGTTACTATTGTCTTCCCATATTTTTGTTACTTCTATACTTGTTGTCTCTTCAGGCACTCTAAATGTATTTGTTACTGTATATGTATTATTGTCTATTGTCTTCTCGTAGAATTTTAAGTCATCTGCATTTGCTTCTTGCTCATCTATTGTATACTTTATCTCATTTCCTAAGCTATCATATTTTACTAAATCTGTAAATTCACAGCTCCATCCTGTTGCATTTGTTACTGGCTTGCTTTGTACTACTTCTTCTCCATTTTTTATCTGTAGTATTACACTTGTTGGTCTTTTTCTTGCAGAATTATCATTATCTTCCCATACTTTATTTGCTGTTATACTTATCTTCTCTTCTGGTACTGTAAATGTATTTGTTATTGTATGTGTGTCGTTGTTTATACTCTTTGTATAAAAGTATAAATCTCCTGCATTTACTTCTCTTTCATCTACTGTGTAATTTATTTCTTCTCCCTGTCCATTATATTTTTGTAGATTATTAAATGTATATGTCCATCCATTTGAATCGCTTAATGTTTGCGTTCCAACCAACTCATTTTCTTCATTTCTTAATTCTACGATTATACTTGTTGGTCTTTTTTGTGCCTCATTATCATTATCTATCCATTTTTTTGTTACTGTTACACTAGTTTTATCTTCTGGTACTGTAAATGTATTTGTTATTGTATAAGTCTCATTATTTATGCTCTTTGTATAAAAATCTAAATCTCCAGCTGTCTCTTCTTCCTCATCTACTATATATATTATCTCATTTCCTTGACTATCATATTTATCTACATTTTTAAATAACGCTACTTGACTATTTGATGTTGTTGTTACATCTATTGTAGTTTCATATGCTACTATATCATTATTCTTTAATACTATTTTTAATTTATCTGGTCTTCTTTGAGTATTATTATTGTCATTCCAAACTTTTGTTACTTGAATATCTACCTTATTTTCTCTAAATGTAACTACTACTTCTTTATTTTCTGTCATATTTGTAAAGCTATCTAGTGTATACGCTTCGTCTCTTAGTGAGTATTCTGGTAGTTCCTGCTCTACTCCATTTATAGTTATTTTTGATATTTCATATCCTTCTTCTGGTGTTATTACTATTGGCTTTTGGCTTTCTCCTCCATATGCTACTTCTTCATATGGATTCTCATTACTTCCACTTATTGTTCCGCCTTCTCCTTCTACTCTTGTTATTATATTATATTTCTTTAACTCATTTACTACTTTGTAATTTTCATTATCTATTGTCTTTTCATATTGTTCTGTTATTTCTTCTTCATCTATTTCATATTCTATCTTGTTTTCTTTTGTATCATATTGTGGTACTTTTACTTTTCCTTGCCAATTTGTTCCTTCATTTACTACACTTGTATACTCATTTCCATCGCTTCCTATTAGCTTTAATGTTACTTCTTCTGGTCTTAAATTTAGTGCGTTATTATCATCTACCCATTCCTTTGTTAGGCTTATTTCTTCTACTGGTACAAATGTTGCTGTTACTCTTATATTACTATTTGTTACTATATCTGTACTCTCTTTATTGTCTACTACAAAATTAAATACTATATAATCATTCTCTTCATCTTCTACATGTCTTGCTCTTAATGTTATCTCTATTGGCTCTCCTGTTGGATCTATATAATATTCTTTTGTGTCTGTATACTGTTTTACCTGCCAGTTCTGATTTAGATATGTGTATTCTGCTTCTTGAGTATTATTTAGATCTAGTGGCAATGTTACCCATGCTGCTCCATCTCTACTTACTTCTACTTTTAGTTCTTTTATCTCATATCCATCATCATTTCTCCAACCTGCTACTAGCTGATCGTCTACAAATTCCCTTATCTTTATTGTCTTTTGTACTGTTCCATTACTATTTACTGTTGTTTCTACTCCTCTTTTGTCCTCATCCTCTTTTATATAACTTGTATTTAAATCTCCTGTATCTTCTGTTGCTTGTTTTATATCTGGTGTTATTTTTAGTTCCTCATTTATATAATCTTCTTGACCTTTTACTATATTATTATTTAATGTTGCTGATACCTCATTTCCTTTTATTACTACTATCTTACTATCTGTTAAATATCTTCCATCATTTAATCTCCAGTAGTATTTTAGCTCATACCAGCCTGCATCATCTACATCAAAGAGCTCTTCTCCTCTCCATCTTGCATCATTTAATGCATCTTCTGTTACTCTTTCCTTTTCATCATAGTTTATTACTGGTACTTCTACTCCTTCTTCTACTTCCTTATATGTTATTCCTAGACTATATACTTCTACCTTTGCAAGTCCTGTATCTTTTGAGTTTCCTATTAATGCTTGACTATACATATCGTCAAATCTCTTTTCTGTTACACTACTTGCATTCTCATCTTCTGGATATCTATTCCATAGTGCGAATAGATTTAATGTATTTTCATCTTTTGTTACTATTTGTCCTGGATATACTACTTTATTATCCCCTAGATTTTCTGAATCTGTTATTACATACATTGTATCTTCTGCATGTTTATATGTTTCATCTTCTATTTTAGAGCCATTAATTTCTATATTATTTTGTATTACTCTTCCGTCATCTGTATTATCTGTTACTAATGTTATTTCTGCATATTCTCCAGCATCTATATATGCAGTTGGTAATAATCTTAGCTTTCTTGTTCCTACAACATTATTTCCTATTGTATTTTCTACAGTTACTTTTACCCAAGATTTTCCTGGAGCAAAATCATAACAACTATATACATCTTTGGCTTCTAGTCCAAAGTTTGCCCCTTCTCCTCTATTTTTAACTGGATTTTGTATAGATAATACTGGTACTTCTTTTTCTGTACCATCCTCTTCTGTTATTTTTAAGTTTTCTACATATCCTTTTGTAGCATTTGTCTCACTATCTACTTGCCAAGTTAAATCATATCCTGAGGAACTTGAATTTTCATTACTTGTAAATTCAAATGTTGATGTTATATCCCTTATTGTATCATATATTTTAGCAGCATCTTCTGCATCTTGTATATTTCCTTCTTCTGTCATTATCTCATCCCAGTGGTCTAGAAATACTGTTGCAGTAGATGCTGTAGAATAACTCTGTACAAGTTCACTACTTGAAAAATTATCCACTGCATTATCTGCAAAAACTCTAAGTTGTGGATAGTACCCTTCCTTATATACCCATGCAGTTCCATCTTGCATATCTACGTTTGTTAGTCCTTGAACACCTTTTACTTGTGACTCTTGTGTATATACTCCTGTAACTCCATTAAGCTCACATACCTCAGTACCATTTCCGTCCATTCCTACTGCTACTTCTCTCATTGCTGTTGTTTGTTTATCGTAATAGCAGTTGTATATATTAGATGCAGATAAAATATTATTATTATATCCGCCCATGAATCCACCTATTTTTTTATTTTTTGCTGTTTCTAACTCTGTAACTGTATCTATATTTCCAACTTCACCTGCTGCATAACAATTTACATATAGACTTCCAGTGAAAGTTCCATATCCATCAATTGTTATATTTGGTGTTATATTGTTTGCAAACCCAACAAAACCACCAACATATGTTCCTGAATAATCCATTCCAGTCATTGTTGTAGAATAGCAATTTTTGTATATTGCGGCTCCACCTTTTTCACCTCTACTAGGCTGTGCATCGCTTCCTACAAAACCACCTATTTCTCTTTCGCCTTCAACAACACCTGAAGAATAGCAATTTTCAAAATATGCAGAGATTTCACAAACACCTGCATCATCTATCTGATTTCCATGAGAAGTTCCCTCATTTTCTTCACAGCTTATTTGACAACCTATAAATCCTCCTGTTTGTACTTCTCCATACATAGAGTTGTTTGTAAAGCAATTTCTAACAATTATTCCACCACCATCACAAGACATAAATCCACCTGAATGTCCTGCTGTAGAAAAGATCTCTGAATTAATAGAATATGAATTCTCTATAATTATAGGGTAGGCAACTTCTCCTCCTGAAGTAGTAGATGTGTTTCCAAAAGTTGCCTCTGGATCATCAGGTATTGTCGCATCATATCTTACAGCACTCTCAAGTCCTGAGCAAGAAATAGAGCAAAAGCCACCTATATGTCCTACGCCTCTTGTATATGCATTAGAAACACTACAATCTTTTACATATGCATTACTACTATATATAGTTCCAGTAAGTACAGCAGTATTTCCAGTAGATGATTGAACAAAAGCCCCATTTATATTTACATTTTCTAAATATAATCCTTTAGCGTTGCTTATTGTTCCCATAACTCCACTAGCATATCTTCCGACAAGTTTTACTGATTCAAAGTTTAAATTTTTAGCTACTAAATTACTACTTACAGTTGCAAACAGACCAGATTGGGCATTTAAGTTATATATTGTATGATTATTTCCTTCTATATAAAGAATACGATTTGCATTATTTACATTATATCTACCTAAAACTCTACCTAGTGTACCACCCATATCAATGTCTTTTGTTATGTTTATTTTTATATTTTCTGTTTTACCACTACATTTTGTACTAATTATGTAAAAAAGTTTTTCAGCACTATCAACATTATATACATTATATATTACACTCTTAGTATCTATATATCCGCCATCAAGCTCGGATGAATAATTATATTCTTCTGTAGGTAATACTCCTTCTTCGTTATAAAAATCTGCATCGGTAATATTAGTTCCATCAGCTTTCTTTATGCTTCCATTCCAGGGCGTAATTTCTAAACTAGTTGTATCAACCCAATTAAAATATGGATTTCCTTCTATAACCTGTGCTGTGGACAAACTAGTATCTGTTACAGAACTTGCTACACCTTCTCCAAATATATTATTTTGAATATCTGTCCATCTTGCCTTAGTATATTCTTCGACTGAATCATAATTTGTCTGCATAGCATTTTCATTATTAAGATTATTAAAATTGTACATTATATTTTCTCTATTTATAATAAGCACAGATAATATTAAGAAAGCGAATACTACTATTATCTTTTTTCTCCCATTTTTTATCCCCTGTCTCTTCATATATTCCTCCAATTAAAATTACAATTTTTCATTGTAATTTTATCATTTATACTATCTTTCCTCAATATTTGTAACGTTAATGTAATATAAAAAATCATATTTAATAGCATTTAACTATTAAATATGATTCTATTATTATTTAAGAAAAATATATATAATATACAAAATATTTAATATTATTTTTACTTGATTTTATATTTTATTATTCTATTTACAATTAATGAACTTATTATAAATACTATACCAACTATAATAAATACTATTGTATAATTTACTGCACCTGTCTCAGGTAATACTAATTTTAATTCATTTTCTGCTGTAAGTTTTACATCTCTATTCTCTTTTGTTATTTCTACTTCTATGCTCTCTTTTTGTAATTCATAATTTTCCGGTGCTTTTATCTCTGTTACTCTATACTTTCCTACCTCTAATCCTTCAAATAAGACTTTTCCATTGCTTCCTGTTGTCATTTCTTTTGCTTCAAACTCAGTATCTATATTTCCGCTTGTATCTATCTTTTCTATTTTAAATACTGCTCCTTCTATCACTTTGCTATTATCATTTTTATCTACTTTTGTTATTTCTACACTTCCTACTACCTTTTTATATACATATGTTACTGTTATTTGTTCTGTTGTCATTTGTCCTTGCTCATTTCCTATTATTTCTTTTACTTCATACTCTTCAAACTCTTTTGCTTGTGTCTTATATTCATCTCCTACTTTTCCTTCTATTAATACATCTTCTGCAAGTTTTTCTCCATTCTCATCTACATATTTTACTACTACACTTGTTTTTTTACTTATTAATCCTGCATTTACATTTGACACTGTAAGTTCTGGTAAATCAATTCCATTTAGTTTTGTTATTAGCTCTGTCTCATTAGTTGTATTATCAAACTTACTATTTATTTCACTATTTGAACCTACTTCTTTTTGAGTCAACATATATTCCCCATCATCTAATATCACTTTAATATAATAATTTCCAACAGGTAAATTCTCAAATTTATAGTATCCATTACTATCGGTTTTTACATTAGATATTATTTGTCCATTAACATCTATTACTTGATTTCCCTCTTCATCAGATAGCATCATTTCTATATTGCTTATAGGTAGTTCGTTTTCGTTTTTTATTCCATCCTCATTACTATCTTCCCATACAATGCCTTCTATTGTTCTTTTTACCACCTGAACAATTACATTACTTGTTGTCATTTCTGCAGTATCTTTATCTACTCTTGCTGTTGCACTATTTGAATATTTACTTAACCCCTCATTATTATTTACCTGTATATAAATATCTACATCTACACTTCCTTGAGGTACGACATTCCCCTTTACTGCTATTGCTGTTACATTCTTCTTCAAATTTTCACTTATTATTTTATTCCATCCATTGCCTAAATCATTATCACTTACTGAGACATTTTTTCTTACATCTTCATTATCTGTGTATAAAATTTCTAAATTATCGTTTGAAATTATTTCTCCATTAGCATCTTTTTGAGTTACAACTACTCTATCTACTATATAATTTCCTATATATTCAGTTCCTCTTCCATCTCCATTATATGGTAATATATCTAAAAGCTGAAAATCTGGTACATATAAATCAGTATTATTTTTATATGAAATTGTATAATGTATTTGATTATTTTTTTCTATTACCGATGTATCTGTAATTTTATATAATCTATGTGATGATAAATTAATTATTTGTATAGTAGAAGTTGAGCTTCTTAATTTTATTGCTGTATTTCCTATTTTATCATTATCTGAAGACATAACAGCAGTATTTACATATTGAGTTGTATCTGGTGTATTTTCAGCAATACTTGCATCAAAATATAAAGGATCTATTAATTTATCTGAAGAACAATTATATATATACCAAGTTAAAACTCTTCCATTCTCAGAAATTTCTGGTTCTCCATAATTACAGCTATTAGGTATATATGTAAGTCCTTCTGGTAAAGTATCTTCAATCTTTACAGTAACTCCTGTAACTTCTGTTTTATTATCATCTTCTTGATATAATGTTGGTTCTATTTTATATCTTACAACATTTTCATTTTTTCCCAAATCAAAATTTTTTTTCTCCTCACCATTTATGCTAATTGGAGTTTGCTGAATTTTCTGAAAAGCACCTAATATTAATAGCGAATTACCTGTAGTGTATGAACCACTATGAGTTCCTGCTATAATTTCACCATTTTCATCATATTCTGCTTTAATATAATTTTGATCACTTAATGCATATGCTGATTTAGGATAAGTATCATAACCTTTTAATTTAGTTTGAGAATATATATTTCTATCTAGATCTACAGTCCAATATTTACTTGTCTGTACAAAGCCATATGTTTGTCCAATATTTGCTGTATCTTTTATTTTTAGATATGTATAAATACTTCTTTGATCATCATAATTTGGCAATATACAGTATCCTTCACTAGACTCATAATATACTCCAATACATAGCCATCCTTCTGGTATATCCTCAATATTTTCATATATAACCAAATCTTCTATATCAGCTTTATTTCTTTCATCTTGAGATGACCAATTTGTTCCATCTGGTTTAGTTACAAAATACATATTAAATTTCATTGAATCAAATCCAGTTGTAACAAAGTAATTATCTTTATATTTAATAGGTTCAAAAGCCTCACCATCAAACTTTGCTAATCTATCTATTTCGTATACATTGTCTTCATTTGTTCTTGAAATTGTTACTACTGTTTGAAGAGCAATAACGTCACCTTTTATCGCAGTTGCATCTCCATATCTCCAATCTGATGCAGCATTTTTTCTATTTTCATCACATATCCAAAGTATATGACCATAACTTCCTTTTTTATGCAAAATATATTGTATTCTATCACTATCATCATTAGTAACCTGTTGTTCTGTAATTTTTTGACCTGATATAGATGTAGCATTAAAATTTTCATTATTTAACGTTAAATAATAATTATAATTTTGACTTAAAATATCATCATTATCTGGTACAAACAATTGAAACTCATATGCACCAAAACATCCCACATTCTTATTATACTGTATAACATCTGATTCGGGACTATTAGCACCATTATATAATGGATATATACCATTAAATTTATAATCTCTTACTGTTATTTTAAGAGTAGAAGCATCCGTTTGATTAATAACAATATCTCCTGAATCATATACAGAATTCATTCTTTCTTGACTTCCTCTACCATAAGGTATATTATAACAAAATCTACTATGTGGAATTCCACTAAATACCATAGTTCTTCCTGGTATTTTTCCGAAATCTTCCATAACATTTATATTATAATTCCATAACTTAAGATTACTAGTTTCCGTTACATCTTCAGATTGCATCTGACCAGTCAATGTTCTTTCTAATTTCATTTTTACGTCAAAAGTAATATCTCCTTGAGGAAACTCTATTCCTTTTAATCCTTTGGAAATATCTTCATTATATAATTGTAACACAAACCCATAACTATACATTCTACCAGTTTCATCACCATTTCCAAAGTTTACAGTTACTCTTTGATCCCAAGAACCATTTCTTAAAAAAACAATATTATACTTTGGAGCAGCACTAACAATAGTTTCTTCTGGAATTATAGTTTTTATATCCTCTGTTGCATTTCCATTTAACCATACCTTTATAATTGGCTGAAATTTTATTCCATTTGCCGCTCCTTCAATTTTAGCGACAAATGATAAATTTTGCTTTCCTGGTATTGTAACATTATCTACATTCATTTGATAATATCCTGATATAGTAAGTCCATCTTCTGAAACTTTTAATCCTTCTATCCATTTCATAGAATCTGTTTCCCAATGTGCAGTTTCAGTATTAAATACATTAGGTAATGTAGCTTCAAAATAAATTTTTCCGCCACTATAACTTGTTGAGCTTCCCTTTAATGCTAATGTATTTTCAATTGTCCATGTTACTTGATCAAATGAACGCACTACATTATTAGTTTCACTAGAATCATTTCCAGGTTCATCATTTTCATCAAATGGACCTGTTCCTGTTTTTACCTGCATTACTCTAGTATCTGAAATATAAGCTTTATCATCTGGTAATTGCTCAACTGCACTAATTTTATTTACACTACACATAAGAAAAAAAACTATTATAATTATAAAACTTATTTTTATACTTTTCATATTTCTAACCTCATACCACTATTTTATAATATTTAATATACTTTTTTCAATATTTTATTTTTTTATTTTTATAAAAAGAGATAACAAACATTAAAAGTTTGTTATCTCTTTAATAATTACTATTTTTTCATTTTTACCACTTTACTTTTTTTATTTAATATTATCGATACTGATATTATTAATAGCCCAGATATTGCAAATATTGCTGTATAATTTATACTTCCTGTTTCAGGTAATATTAGTTTTAATTCGTTTTCTGCTACTAATTTTATATCTCTATTTTCTTTTGTTACTTCTACTTCTATGCTCTCTTTTTGTAATTCATAATTTTCCGGTGCTTTTATCTCTGTTACTCTATACTTTCCTACCTCTAATCCTTCAAATAAGACTTTTCCATTGCTTCCTGTTGTCATTTCTTTTGCTTCAAACTCAGTATCTATATTTCCGCTTGTATCTATCTTTTCTATTTTAAATACTGCTCCTTCTATCACTTTGCTATTATCATTTTTATCTACTTTTGTTATTTCTACACTTCCTACTACCTTTTTATATACATATGTTACTGTTATTTGTTCTGTTGTCATTTGTCCTTGCTCATTTCCTATTATTTCTTTTACTTCATACTCTTCAAACTCTTTTGCTTGTGTCTTATATTCATCTCCTACTTTTCCTTCTATTAATACATCTTCTGCAAGTTTTTCTCCATTCTCATCTACATATTTTACTATTACGCTTGTGGCTACGCTTTCAAATTCTACTTCTATATGTTTATCTTCTTTTATATCTACAAATTTTTCTAAAACATATCTTTCTTCACTTGGTATAAACTCTATTTCTTCTCCATTTATTTTTATACTTGATATTTTATATCCTTCTTCTGGTATTATTACAATTTCTTTTTTACTTTCTCCTCCATATGATACTTCTTCATATACTGCATCCTCTTGACCACTTATTGTTCCTCCAACTCCTATTACTTCTGTTGTAATTTTATATTTTTTTATACTATTTGTTATTATATTTCCTTCAACTTTTTTATTGTATCCTTCTACTATTTCTTCATCTACACTATATTCTTTTTCATTTCCATACTCATCATATTTATCTAATCCCTCTATTAAATATACTTGCTCGTCTTTTGTTACTCCTACTTCTTCTCTTTTTATTTCATTCATTCCTTCTTTTATTATTAATGTAATATTTTCTGGTCTTACACCATTTTCATTACTATTGTCTTCCCATATCTTTGTTACTTGCATATTAACTTTATCTTCTGGTACATTAAATGTATTTGTTACTATATATCCATTTACTTGCTTCTTGTAAAAATCTATACTAATCTCATCTATTGTATATCTTATTTCATTTGCTCTATCATCATATTTTCTTAGTCCATCTATCTGTGTAGTCCAAACATTTGAGTCTCCAGTTATTGTCTGAGTCTTTACTACTTCTTGTCCATTCTTTATTTGTATTTGTATACTTTGTGGTCTTTTTTGTGCTATATTATCATTATCTTCCCATATTTTTGTTACTTGAATACTTGTTGTTTCGTCCGGAATTTTAAAATTATTTGTTATTGTATATGTACTATTATCTATCTGTTTCTCATAAAATTTCAAATCCCCTTTATTTACTTCTTGCTCATCTAAAGTATAATGTATCTCATTTCCTAAATCATCATATTTATCTAAATCTGTAAATTCACAACTCCAATTAGTTGCACTAGTTACTGTCTTACTTTGTACAACTATATCTCCATTTTTAATTTGCAATATAACACTTGTAGGTCTTTTTCTCATCTCATTACTATTATCATTCCATACTTTGTTTGCTGTAATGTTTATTTTTTCATCTGGAACTGTAAATGTATTTGTTATTATATGATTATTATTATCTATACTTTTTGAGTAAAAATATAAATCTCCTGTATTTACTTCTCTTTCATCTACTGTATATTCTATTTCATTTCCACTATTATTATATTTTTGAAGATTATCAAAAGTATAAGTCCAATTATTTGTATCACTTAATGTCTGTGTACCAATTATTTCTTCATTTTCATTTTTTAAATCTACTAATATACTTTGTGGTCTTTTTTGTGCAATGTTGTTATTGTCATTCCAATTTTTAGTTACAGTTATACTAGTTTTTCTATCTGGTACAGTATATGTATTTGTTATAATTGTTCCTTTTACCTCTTTTGTATAAAACTCAAAATCTCCTACATTTACCTCTTCTTCGTCTACTACATATGCTATTTCATTGCCATACTCATCATATTTATTTAAATTTTCAAATAGCACTGTTTGACTATTAGAATCATTTACATCTAACAATTTTTCTGCCACAATACTATTATTATTCTTTAAGATTACACTTATCTGAGATGGTCTTTTTCCATTTTCATTATTATTATCATTCCATACCTTTGTTATTAATACATCTACTTTATTCTCCCTAAATGTTACTATAATTTCTTTATTTTCTGTAACATCTTGAAATTTATCTAATACATATGGCTCATCTCTTAGAGAGTATTCTGGTAGTTGCTGCTCTACTCCATTTATTTTTATACTTGATATCTCATATCCTTCTTCTGGTGTTATTACTATATCTTTTGTACTATCGCTTTTATATGTTACTTCTTCATATATCTGTTCATTTTGTCCGCTAATTGTACCACCTACACCATCTACTTTTGTTGTTATATTATACTTAATTAATTCATTAGTTATTTTTTTATTTTCATTATCTACTTTCTTTTCATATTGCTCTGGTACATTTTCTTCATCTACTGTATATGTAATTTCATTTTCATTAACATCATATGTTGGAACTTTTAAAGTTGTCTTCCAATTTTGTGCTGAATTTGTTTCGCCTTTATACTCTTTTCCATCACTTCCTACTGCTTTTAGCACAATACTTACTGGTCTTATTCCTAGCGCATTATCATTATCTACCCATTCTTTTACTATAGTCAAATCTTCTAAAGGAACAAAAGTCGCTGTTACTCTTATATTACTATTATTTATACTTCTTACTACTTTATCATTTATCTTAAAGTTAAATTTTATATAATCATTATTATCATCTTTTATATAACTAGCTTGTAATGTTACCTCAACAGGCTCTCCAGTTGACTCTATATAATACTCTTTTGTATCTGTATACTGCTTTACTTTCCAATCTTGACTTAAATATGTATATTCTGTATTATCTGTAGTATTTAAATCTAATGGTAATGTTACCCATGCAGCACCATCTTTACTTACTTCTACTTTTAGATCTTCTAATTTATAGTTTTCATCATTTGCCCATCCTACTATAAGTTTATCTGATACAAAGTCTTTTACTTTTATTGTCTTTTGTACTGTTCCATTGTCATTTATTGTTGTTTCTACTCCTCTTTTTTCTTCCTCATCTTTTTCATAATTTGTATTTAAATCTGCTGCATCCTCAGTATTTTGTTTTATGTCTGGTGCTATTTTTAATATACCATCATTATAATCTTTCTGTCCTTTTATTATATTATTGTTTAAAGTTGCTGATACTTCATTTCCCTTTATTACTACAATTTTACTATCTGTTAAATATCTTCCGTCATTTAATCTCCAATAATATTTTAACTCATACCACCCTGTATCTTCTTCAGTAAATAACTCTTCTCCTCTCCATTTTTGATCATTTAATGTATCTGATGTTACTCTTTTCTTTTCATCATAATTTATTACTGGTATTTGTGCTCCATCCTCAGTTTCTCTATATATTATACCTAAACTATATACTTCAACTTTTGCAAGGCCAGTATCTTTTGAATTTCCAATTAATGCTTGATTATACATTTCATCAAACTTTTTAGTAGTTGCATCACTTGCATTTTCATTATCTGGATATCTATTCCACAATGCAAATAAATTTATAGTATTAGGATCTTTTGTTACTATCTGTCCTGGATATATTATCTTATTATCTCCAAGATTTTCTGAATCTGTTATTACATACATTGTATCTTGTGCATGTTTATATGTAGTCGCATCTATTTTTTGTCCATTTATTTCAATAGAGTTTTCTATCACTCTTCCTTCATCCAAATTATCTGTTACCAAAGTTACTTCTGCATATTCTCCAGCATCTATATATGCAGTTGGTAATAATCTTAGCTTTCTTGTTCCTACCACATTATTTCCTATTGTATTTTTTGCTTCTATTTTTACCCATGATTTTCCTGGTGCAAAATCGTAACACTTATATATATCTTTAACTTCTAACCCAAAATTTAAGCCTTCTTCTCTATTTTTAACTGGATTTTGTATAGATAATACCGGAACCTTTTTTTCTGTTCCATCTTCTTGTGTTATCTTTAACTCTTCCACATATCCTTTAGTAGAATTAGTCTCACTATCTACTTGCCATGTTATATCATATCCTGATGAGTTTGAATTTTCATTACTTGTAAATTCAAATGTTGATGTTATATCTCTTATAGTGTCATATATTTCCTTTGCATCTTTTCTACTTTGAATTTGACCATCTTCTACCATTAAATTATCCCAATGATCTAAGAATACTGTTGTAGTTGATGCAGTTGAGTAACTTTGTACAAGTTCATTATTTGTAAAATTATTTGCATCATCTACAAATGCTTTAAGTTGTGGATAATATCCTTCTTTATATACCCACGAATCTCCATCCTGCATGTCCACATTTGTAAGCCCTTGTACTCCTTTGATTATTGATTCTTGAGTATATACTCCTGTTACTCCATTAAGTTGACATGCCTCTTGCCCATTTCCTTGCATTCCAACAGCTACTTCCCTCATAGCTGTTGTTTGTTTGTCATAATAGCAGTTATAAAAATTAAGTTGATTTGCTCGCGATGTATATTCACCTAAAAATCCACCAATTTTTTTAGATTTAGCTGTTTCAATATCTGTAGCTGTATCTATATTTCCAACCTCACCTGCTGCATAGCAGTTTATCATAATAATACCATTTAATTTTCCCAGTCCTGAAACATTTATTGTACCACTATTAGCAGTGCTTCCAATAAATCCACCGACACCTTCTCCAGAATAATCCATTCCTACCATTGATGTTGAATAACAATTCTTGTATATTGTTCCTGCTTTTTTATCTAAATCTGATCCAACAAATCCACCAATACTTGTTGTTCCCTCAACAACACCAGAAGTATAGCAATTTTCAAAATATGCATTTATTGTCTGTGCATTCGTATCGTCATAAAAAGGTCCCCAAGAATATCCAACTTGACACCCAATAAATACACCTGTACTATCTTCACCATAAATAGAATTATTGCAAAATGAATTTTTACAAATAACACCACTATCCATACATGATATAAATCCACCTGAGTGTCCAGATGTAGAAAAAATTTCACAATCTATAGAATAACAATCTGTTATATAAAATGGATATCTAGAATCTGTTGTATTTAAAGTAGTACTACTATTTCCAAATAAAGCTTCTGGTTGACTTGGATATTCTACATCATATCTTACACCATATCCTCCCGAAAATGAGTTCTGTGCACCAGATACGCATCCTATAAAACCACTTGTATGTTGTCCAGCACCATAAATATACATGTTTGAAGTTGAACAGTCTTTTACAAATGTATTAACTGAGCCAGGTCTTGAAATAAATCCACAAGTATCACTACCTTTAGACTGTATGAAACCACCATCTATATGTATATTTTCAAATCTATATCCAGAAGACATTGGCCTACCTATAGGAGAAACTTTATCTGAATTTGACTTTCCAATAACTTTTACACTTTTCATATTTAAATTCTCTATAGTTGTTTTGGCATTCATAGTTGAAAAAAGTCCATTAACATTAGAATTTAAATTATAAATTGTATGCCCATTTCCTTCAATATATATTTCTCCTGAAGATGTATATACAGATGGCCAAATCATTCCATTTTGTCCACCTAAATCTATGTCATTATTTATATATATTTTTTTATTATTTTTTGTTGTAGCAACAGCGTTTAAAACATAATATAATTGATTTGCATTTTCTATATTATATACTTCATAAGTTACATCTCTTGTGTCTATAACACCTTGTACTATTTCTGTAGTATATTTAACATTTTCTTGCTCTATTTTGTTTTCTGAACCATAGAAATCACTTATTTTATATTCAGTACCGTCACTCTTATTTGCAGTTCCATCCCATGGTATAATTCCTAAACTACTAGTATCTACCCAATTAAAATAACTATTTCCTTCTATAACTTTTGCAGTAGCAAGATTTGTATCTGTTGTATTTTTTGCAACACCTTCTCCAAATATATTATTTTGAATATCTGTCCATCTTGCATTTTGAAAATCTGTAATTGTATCATAATTTGTTTGCATTGCATTCTTACTATTAATATTATTAAAATTATATATTATATCTTGTTTATTTATAACATATATAGATAAAATTAAGATTATAAAAACTACTATTATTTTTCTACTTCTACTTTTTTTCATATTTTTCCCTCTATAAACTTATAATTCTATATAATTTTATCATTAATATTAATTTTATACAACAATTGTAATTATTTTGTAACATGAGTTTTCTATATATTTTTTAGTACATATTTCATCCCATTAATTTATTTTTTTACAACAAAAAACTCGCTTATTTAAGCGAGTCTTATTTAATTTCCACCAAGTATCTCAGATCTATTTAAATTACCACAATAATTATATGATCCACAAGCTGTCTGATCCTCTTTATTTTTACTTTTTCTATCATTCATACATTCACATACAACTATTGAATCTAATCTACAAGTAGAATCTTCTATACAATTATGTACACATTTTGTAACATTACATTTGATTCTATCATTACTATTTCTCATTTTTTATCATCTCCCCATTCATATTATATGTCTATTCATTATTTTTTATTCAAAAAATATAATTGTTTTTTAAATTAAATTTTGTTATACTTTATATGTTATGGAAAGATATAAACATTTAAATACTTATTTAAAAGAAAAATTTGGTGAAAGAACATTAAAAATTTGTATAGATGGTAATTTTACATGTCCAAATCGTGATGGAACAAAAGGACTTAATGGATGTATTTTTTGTAGCACAAAAGGCTCAGGTGACCATCTAAACAAAATAGATATATCCGAACAAGTAAAAAAACATTTAGATAGTTATAGAGGGAAAAGAGCAAATAAATTTATTGTATATTTTCAAAACTATACTAATACATATGATAGTATTCAAAATTTAAAGAAAAAATATGATTCAGCTTTAATAGACAATAGAATTGTTGGTCTTCAAATTGCTACACGACCAGATTGTATAAATGATGATATTGCAAATCTTATAAGCTCATATAAAGAAAAATACTATGTCTGTGTAGAACTTGGTCTACAGACCTCTAATGATAAAATTGGAGAATTTTTAAATAGGCAATATTCTACAAAAGATTTTGCTAAAGCAGTAAAACTTCTAAATAAATATAATATAGATGTTGTTGCACATATTATGGTTGGTCTTCCAAATGAAACATTAAAAGATATAGAAAATACTGTAAATTTTATCAATTCACAAGATATACAAGGAATAAAAATTCACTCTACATACATTACTAAAAACACAGCTCTTGAGAAAATGTATATTAAAAACCTATATAATCCTATATCTCTTGAAAAATATTTAGACTTACTTTCATTCATAATAACTCACCTAAGACCAGACATAATAATACATAGAATTAGTGGTGATGCTCCAAAAGATTTACTTATTGCCCCAAGCTGGAATAGTCATAAAAAATTGGTATTAAATGGCATAGATAAACTTTTAAAAGAAAAAGAGCAATTTCAAGGTATATTTTACAAAAAAATTGATGAATAATGTAATATTGTGGTATAATATGTTTGGTGATTTTATGAAAAGACCAATTATTGGTGTTATTGCAAGACCATATATTACAGATAATAATAGACAAGTATTATGTATTTTAGAAAATGTTAGAAGAAATATATTACGTTTTGGTGGAATTCCTTTATTAATTCTACCAACTCAAGATATGATATATATAAATAATAAAGAATCAGAACTTACATTAGAAGATAAAGAAATACTCGATACTCAAATAGATATGTGTGATGGTATTTTAATGCCTGGTGGAGATAGAATATATCACTATGACAATTATATCTGTAAAAGAGTCAATGAGAAAAATATGCCTCTTTTAGGTATTTGTATGGGAATGCAAGTAATGTGTAACTATAACAATTCCAATAGAAATATAAAAGTTGAAGGGCATAAAAAGCCAGATGATGAATACGTACATAATGTAAATATAAGCAAATCTTCAAAACTATTTAATATAATTAATCAAGAAGAAATCAAAGTTAATAGTCTACACGGCTATATGGTTCCAAATTCTGGAGAATATAGCATTTCTGCAAAATGTGATAATGTAATTGAAGGAATAGAAAAAAAAGATGAACTATTTAATATAGGTGTTCAATGGCATCCTGAAAGAAGTGATGATGAACCTAGCACCAAATTAATAAATTCATTTGTAAATGCATGTAAAATATATTCAAAACTAAAATAAACTACACATTTAAAATGTGTAGTTTATTTTTATCCTATTATATCTAACTCTTTTTTTAGCCTTTGAACTTCCATATTATATGCTTCTGTGTTTTTTTTATGCTCTTGAATACTATTTCTTAGTCTCTCATTTTGCATTTCAAATAATTTTATAAGAGCATATTTTTGATCTTCATTCATATTTTCTATTGGAATTTCTCCTCTTCTATACATTGCTTGGAACTCATATATATCTACCCTTTGATGAGTACCAGTCATTGTAACTGTATCTGAAAAATTTCCATTTTGTTTTGCCCTTTGTGCAAGAATACTTGCTCTTTTTTGATCTCTTTTTTTTCTTTTTATATTAAAAAATCCTTGAAATAACTTTTTTAAATTTCTAGAAAAAAAATTTTCTCTTACCATAGGTAAATTATAATATTGTTCTTTCATGTCTACCTCCCTATGATTTCATTGTCAAACGAATTTTCATATCATTAAACTTATTCATTAAATTCTTAGCATTTTCTTCTCTCATCTGTTCTACTTGATTCATTGCAATAAGTTCATTGTATTCATTTGTAGCATCAATTAATTCTTGTGTTAAAATACCATCAGACTGATATTTATTCATTTGCTCTTTAAATATTCTAAAAGCTTCTGGCAAAATTGCTTCAATTATTGCTGCAACTCTAACTTTTTCTGCTCTAGTTGCTATAAGTCTTCCCTTTTGGTATGATCTTTTTGCTTGTGCTTTATAATTTGCAATACTTAGCTTTAAAAGCATTTTATAATCTTTAAGTGTTGGTACATAATCATTTTTTAAATCTATAAGCCTACACTTTATATCTTGCATATCAACTAATTTTATTGCCACTTCATTACCTTTTTCATCTTCAAATAGTGGCCATTCTTCATTTCTTGCTAAATAATAACATACGGCTTTTATTTGAAGATCGTCAAGTCCTGCATGTGCAAAATCATACTCGTTTGCTATCATTTGCTCAGCAATAGTTATAGCAGAGATCTTTTTTATAAATGCATGATGCTCATAATAATATGGTAACTCATCTTTATAATATAAGAAATCATTAATATGACTTATTAAAAAATTTATTCTTTTTATTTCTACTAAATCATATCCAAGTTCTGCTAAAAAACTACTTGCTAAACTTGCAGATTTAATTTCATTATCTGGATAAATTACTTTTCCTAAACTCTGTGTTGCAACTTTAGGCTTAGCTACATCATGAAAAAAAGCAGCTATTTTTAGTAATTTTATCTCTTCATCAGACAATTCACCAGTTGGTATATCATTTACAGTTCTTAAAGTATGTTCAAATAAATCATAACAATGATTTGGATTATTTTGATTAAACCCTACCATATCTGTAACAATACTTCCAAATTTATATTCTAAATCTTCTTTAGACATATTAAGATAGTAATCAACTACATCTTGTCTAAATAGTGAATTTTCAAATTCACTTTTTGTAATTCCAATCATAAAATCACCTTTTAAGGATATTTTACTACATTTACTCTGATTTATCAACTAAATTATGCATTTTAGTATACTTTTTTTAGTAACAAAAATGTAATATTATTTTCTTTGCTTCTCTTTATTTCTCTTATCATTTATAATATCCATTTCTTTTTCTGTAATCAAATTTACATTATTTTCTTTTGCCCATGCAACACATCCTTTTAGTACTGTATTTAAAAATACTCTTGGTACTTTTACTAATTTTAAACAAGCTTCATCTGTAAACTTAACGTCTGGATCAATTCTTGAAGCTGCATATTTTACAGTATCTAAGCTTATGCCTTTATCTTTTGGAATCGGTTCTGCAATTGGTCTTTTAAATTTTGTATACCAAAAATATTTACTATCTCTATACCCATAGTCTACTGGAACTGGTGGGAAACATGATGCAGTAACTCCATTTATAATTGCATTGTAATATTTTTCCTTCATAAGAATATTATCTATTTTTAAAATAAAGTGTGCACCGTGTTGACTTGTAATACCATTAAAATTATGATACGGTGGTAAATATTCTTCTTGAACTTTATCATCTTGAGCATTATCCAATTCTTTTACCCATGTGCATTCAAACACTTGGTAAGATTCCTTTACTACTTTTGGAAATTTTTCATTTGAATTTTCTCTAGCTCTTTTTCCATCTACCAAAGTATAAATTGTATTTTTCATCTTTTCTTCTGTAGTTTCTCCTGGATAACCAAGTCTTACTGCCTCTTTAAAAAATTTCTTATCATGTGTAATAAAATTTATTGAACATTTTCCTGTTCTTAAAATATTTTTACAAGTATTAGAACTATTCCTACAACAAAGTAACATAGCATAATAATCTTTTCCAGCTATGTAGTATGGAAAGCAAAGAGAATAAGAGCCAAGATTAGTATTTCCATTTTCATCTAAAGTACCTATTTCTGTAGTAGGCATTGGAAAAAAGCTTGATGTTTGGTAAAAATTGTCTACTATTCTCATATCTCTAAATCCATCCATATTTTCTATTTTTTTTATATCATCACTCATATACATCCTCCTAATTATTTTTTATATCTTCATAATATCACACAATAAAAAATTATACAATCGTTATATATATTGCCAAATATGTTAAAATATAGTAGGAGGTATCATCATGACTATAAATCATCCATTTAAGCCTATATATAATAAGGAGAGTAAAATATTAATACTTGGAAGCTTTCCATCTGTAAAATCACGAGAAGTCTGCTTTTACTATGGTCATCCTCAGAATAGATTTTGGAAAATAATTGCAAATATTTTTAATGAAAATATTCCCACAACTGTTGATGAAAAAAAGGAGCTACTAATTATACATGATATAGCAATATGGGATACAATAAAAAGCTGTAGAATAAATGCTTCAAGTGATTCTAGTATAAAAGATGCTATACCTAATGATATAGAAACAATAATAAGAAATAGCAGTATAAAAGCTATATTTTGCAATGGAAATACATCATATAAAATTTTTATGAAATATTTTAAGGATAAAATTAATTTACCTATATTTTGTCTTCCATCATCAAGTCCAGCTAATGCCAAATTTTCTCTACAAGATTTAACAAATATTTGGAGTGAAAAAATAGAAAATTATATAAAAAATAAAGATGAAAATTAATTCATCTTTATATACTAGCTTTTTGACTTCTAAAAATAAACATATTATGTGTGTCAAGCATATAGAGGTTTATTAAAGATAACCAAAAAGGTAGAGCTCAAATGAGTCGCGGGACAAAATAATAAATATTTCTTTACATATCTATCTTTGCCAGAGCCATCTTACCGCCACACCAGACATTAAACTATCTTAGCATAATCAAAGCCTAAACTTCTAGCTTCAGACTTAGAAACTTCACAGCCATGATTAAGTTTTGATACTTCAACTATAGAAGGTCTGACAGGTTCACCTGGATGAAAAGTAAACACAACATCTACTCCATCTTCCTTACCTATAATTAGATAAGTCTCAGGTACTATCTTACCTCTTATGCCCTTAACAGTCATTGCAACTTTACCAGTATGCTTACTGTCATCAGCAATAAGTTTTGTATCATCTGAAAGATCTGAAATCTTAACAAGACCAAATCTTCCCTCTAAGTTAGTTTTGAAAACTCTGCATCCAGCCATTACATCAGTATGTGTAGTCTCTGTCCAATCAGCTTCTAAAAGAGCTTTTTCAAGTTCTTCTACAGAATCAAATTGATCATATATACTACCAACACCACCGCTTAAACGGTTTTTGCATGTGTTTTCAAAGTAACCTGGTACCAACTTCTTGGTATTGCTTATAGCATTACCAACAAACCCCATTAATTAATCAACTCCTTTTTTCTAGAATACTATTCTTTTGACTAAGAAGTCATATTCCTTATTGACTATTAAGTCTAAATTTATACTGTAAATGTCTTTTTATATTTTAACACATTTTTTATTTTATGTCAACTTATTTTTCGTAATTCCAAAGACCCAATTGTCCTTTTACTTCAATCGGAGCTTCTATTTTTTTTACATTTTCAAGTTTAAAACCGTAGTTTCTTGAAAATGAATGTGTTGTGTAAATATCATTATTTTCTTTATATAACATATCTGCAAATTCCTCACTCATTGGAATACAATCAGTAATTGTTGCTTGTCCTATAATTTTTCCAAGTGGGATATCATTAGGCAGATACTTTTTTAGTCTTTCCATTGCCTCTTTATCTATTCCCTTACCTGCATGAATAAGTATATCTCCTCTGTAATTTGTTTTCCAACTTCTAAATTCAAACCTTTTATATCCCTCTACTATTAAAGTTGCCCATGGTTGTCTTATAGTTAATACTTTCATAATATTTTTCTCCCCTTTATTTTTTCTTCTTTGTACTTTTATATACTTTACCATTTTTTAATTTAACACTATCTCTTAACTGTCTATGATATGTAATGACAAATCTATGAATTTCATCTTGTAGAAAAGTTAAAAAATTAAGAATTTTCTTTTTATCTGACAGATCAAATTCATTTCCATCTTCATCTATAAGTCCTCTTGTTCTATGTTTATCATTTTTAACCATTCCGTATATATTTGTACTTTCTCCTACATCTTCCATAGCCTTTTTTACTGCATTTAATTGATTCATTGCCCCATCTATTAATATAATGTCTGGAAGTGGCCAATCTTTTGCATGCTTTAATCTTCTTGTTAATACTTCATACATACATTTAGGATCATCTTGGGTAGATGTTGTTTTTATCTTAAATTTTCTATACATGCTCTTATTTAACTTACCATTTTCATATCTTATCATGCACCCAACTATATAATCATTTCTTAAATTAGATATATCATAACATTCTATTGAATCTATTCCTTCTTTAAATCCTAAAAGTGAAGCTAAATCTTCAACTACATTATTCTTATTATCTTCAATATTTATATGTATATTATTCTCTACCATTTTAACAAGTTTTGCCTTTTCTCCACGTTTTGGACATATAACTTGTAATTTAATTTCTCTTTTTTCAAACAATTTATTTATAAGTAATGTCTGTTCATCAGATAATGTAATATATACTTTTTTAGGCATATCATTATTATCTACATAATAATTTGAAACAATTTGTGACAAAGACTCTGATATTTCTTCTTCAGATATATCATTTATTTTTACGTTATCATGTAAAACTATTTTATAGTCTCTTATTTTAAAAATTTGTATATAAAGGGTACCTTCAAAAAATACATATCCCCATATATCTGTACTAATTTCATTTAAATTAGAAACATTCTGTTTTTGGCTAAATTTTTCTATATTATCTAATCTCTGTTTTAGCATTGCTGCTTTTTCAAATTCAAGTTTTCCAATACAGTCTTCTATTTGATTTTCTATCATTTTTTTTACATCAGATGTCTTTCCTTCTAAGAATAAAACGACTTGATCTATCATTTCTTTATATGCTTTAAGACTTACTTCGTTAATGCAAGGCCCTAAACACCTTCCAATGTGATAATACAAACAAGCATTTTTTACTACTGTTTTATCTAAATTATATTTACATCTTTTAACAGGGAAAATTTCTTTTATTGTATGTAATGCATCACGCATAGCTCCCACATTCGTATATGGGCCAAAATATAATGCTTTATCTTCTAATCTTCTACGAGTTACGTAAATTAACGGATATTTATCTTTTATAGTAACTTTTATATATGGATATGTTTTATCATCTTTTAATAACACATTAAATTTAGGAGATAATTTTTTTATATAATTACATTCAAGGTTTAATGCTTCAACTTCATTTTCAACAACTATATAGTCTATATCTCTTACAAGTGAAGCCATATTTTCTATTCTTTTTGTTTTGTTGTTTTTTTGAAAATACTGTCTTACTCTTTTTCTTAAAGATATAGCTTTTCCTACATATATAATCTCACCTTTTTCATCTTTCATCATATAAATTCCAGGCTCAAAAGGAATTTTTGCAACTATATCTTTTACATATTCATTTGTCATTTTATCATCTCCTTAAAAAAGATATATTAAAAGAGGGTATTAAATAACCCTCTAGTTTCCATCTTAATTTTATAAAAATTACTCAGCCTCATTGTACTTATCAATAATTAATTTTTGTAACATTTCTCTAGTCTCAGTATTGATAGGATGAGCAATATCTTTAAATTCTCCGTTTGGAGTTTTTCTGCTAGGCATAGCAATAAATAGCCCTTTATCACTTTCAATAACTTTAATGTCATGAATTACAAAAACATCATCAATTGTTATTGAAGCAATAGCTTTCATTCTGTTTTGAGAAGTTACTTTTCTAACTCTTACGTCTGTTACTTGCATATTCTACACCGCCTTCCTTGAATGTTAACTTTATTATCCCATATTAATATTTCAATGTCAATAATTTGTTTACCATAATTGATATCATTTATGTTACAAAATAATTTCAAAGGAAGTATTTAATTATATAATATTTTTGTCCTTTTAACCTCATATGGAACTACTTCATTAATATATTCATTATACCCATCCATCAATATTGCAGGTGATATATTAGATCTAGCTCCAGCTGATAAAACAACATCTACACTATCATCTATATTAAATGAATACCTCTCAATTTGAGGTTTAATATCTAATCTCTCCATTCTATCGTAGCTTTTTTTAACTACTAAAATTTGACTTTGAGACAAATACATCTCCATTTTCTTTCTATAATATGCTCTTATCTCATCTTTTTCTCTTAAAGATTTATCTCTAAATTTTTCTGTATAATCTATACTTATTACATATTCTGCTGCATATACTCTTAAATTTATACTCTCTTCATTTGGTGATACATATTCTGCAGACATAACAATAAAACCTGCAGGAAGATTTCTGTTTAGCTCTTTAACTAAATATCTAGTATCAACATCTTCAGTAAGCATTATTTCAAATATTTCTCCTGTACTTTCATATCCATCAGTAAGTGGATGAGCAAACATCATATCTACCATATTTGTACTATTTGATTTTACAACTGGTAGCTCAGCCTTAGAAAATGCTTCTGAAAATATCCTAATTGTATCTTCTTGAGATATATACATAGCATCCCTTGATTTACCATAAACTAACCTTAGCTTGTTCATCATACCATCTTCCTTCCTGAGCGTATTATATCACAGGATAAACTAAAATTAAAGTTTTTTTTATTAATTCCGACACTTTTTTATCTATTAATTTTAAATAAATTCATTTCTTTTTTATAGTATCCTTTAATTGCATCCTTTAAAATATCTGCACCTATTAATATTTGTGAAATGGATGAGCTTCCCATACCAACATTTACATATACGTTAGGAATACTTTCTATCTCACAGATAATTGGAAGATTATCTTTTGAAGAATATATATTTCCACTATAAGATATAACTTCATCTGAAAATTCCGCTTTTGGAAATAATTTTATTATAGTTGATTTTAATCTTTTTTCATTTTCTTTTTCTAAATTTTCTATATATTTATTATTATCCATTTTAAAACTATATTTTGTATCAATTCCTGAAATAATTGCATTACCATTTTCATCACATCTTATGTATATAGGTATATCATTTAATAGTTTTAAACACATTTTTTCTTTTATATTTGTTTTTATTGCAACGCTAAATCTTTTATATACCTCAATATTTGGCATGCTTGATATCTGTAGATTATCTACACTTGTAGTCAGTATAAGAGAATTAGCACGTATTACAAAATCATTTTGAGTCTTTACTTCAACGTAGTCATAAAAAGAACTTAGTTCTTTTAATTTAGTGTTTTCAAATATATGTACATTTGGAAACTTAGAAATATATTCAAATATACTAGATGTAAAATCATATGAATCAATCATTCTAGCTCCCTGTTTTATGTTTATCCCAGAATTAGAATCATTTATATCTACTTTTTCACCAATACCATTTCTCATATTAATCTCATTTTTTAGCATAGACTTTTGAAACATTTTTGTATTTAATATAGTATAATCTGATCTTTTTAAATATTCATTTTTTTGAATATCAACAATTATCTCGTCTAATAACGAGTTAGCTTTTCGTTTTAAATCTAAAAGCTTTCTTTCTATATTTTTATCCTTATTAAAACTACTTTTTATATATAACTCATCTATAAAATCTGTCATACAAGCTGATGATACACTGGTTGTGTTATATCCAATTAAATTTTTTTCAATAACTGCTACATTAAATCCATCTTTTGCTAAAAAATACGCAGTTATAGCTCCACAAATCCCTCCACCTACAACTATAACGTCACATTCCAAATTTTTAGATAAATATGGATATATATTCTTTATTTTATTTCTTCTTAACCAAATTCCTTTTTGCATAATTACACCTCATAAATATTTTTCATATAAATTAGAAAATTATACCAATTTTTATAATATTCAGGAAAGTTTTGGTAATAATAATTGTGAGGTGAAAACTTATGACAAGAAAAAAAACAACTATTATATTAATTGTTACTGTTGTCTTTATACTCGTATTTTCAACTATCTTTGCTGCAACTATAACTCACTTTGCACCAGAATATGGGGTTACAACAGCAAATGTTAATTTAAGAAAAAAACCGACTTCGGATTATTCTTCTTTTGTAAGGACGCTTGAACCAAATACTAAAATAAAATTAGTAGGTTCAATAGACAATTACTATATTGTTCAATTAGAAAATAATGAAGTGGGAATAATATCTAAAGATTATGCTAAAGTTACAGGAGAACAAACAAACAACCTAGTATACACAGATTACTCACCATTTAACGCAACTATTAAAGGTGACAACACAATAGTACGTGGTGGACCATCAACATCTTTTAGTGTATATGGAAAGCTCAATGCTGGAGATAAAGTATATGTAATTGGAGCAATAGATAATTTTCTTTTAGTAATTACAAGCGACAATTTAGTTGGTATGATAAGAGAAGATTTAGTTGAACACTATACAGAAAATATTGTCCAAGAAGAAATAAACGAATCAAATAATGAAACATCAGAATCAAATGATGATTCAAAAGCGACCGCATCTTATATACTAGAAAAAATAAATGCAGAAAGAATTGCAAATGGACTCCATGCTCTTTCTCTTGATTCTCTACTTACGGCAACAGCTCAAACAAAAGCTAAAGATATGGTAGAAAACAATTACTTTTCTCATACATCTCCAACTTACGGGTCACCTTTTGAAATGATGCAAAATGCTGGTGTTACTTACATATCTGCTGGAGAAAATATAGCTGGAAATAGCAGTATTGATGATGCAATTTCTTCTTTTTTAAATTCTGAAGAGCATAGCAAAAATATACTTTCTAATTCATATAATTACATAGGAATTGGAATTGAAAAAAGTAATACTTATGGATATGTAATTGTCCTTATGTTTATAGGAAAATAAGGTAAGCTTAATTGCTTACCTTATTCAATTTTTCAATTTCTTTAGTTGCTAATCCTGTTACTTTTGAAATTAAATCTACACTTAAATTTTCTTTTAACATCTCTCTAGCTATATTAATTTTTTCTTCTTGTATTCCCTCTTTTAAACCAGTAGCTCTTCCTTCTAAAAAGCCACTATCTCTTATTGCCTTTTCATCTCTTACTGCCTTTTCTCTTAATTCAGCTAGTCTTCTCTCTCTTTGATCTTGGCTTATCTTATCTAGTTCATCCTTAGCTTTCTTAATGTATTCACTCATAATAGACTCCTCCGCTTTTTCTGGATTTTTTATAAATTTGCACCAATTAGTTAACTCAATGTTTTCTGCTTTTTATCCAGTTTATCTAGCTCTATTATAACTATATCTAATTTATCTGTCAATATTTTTTTTTTGTAATTTTCTTCTCTTATTTGCCATCTTGTATAATATTCTTCTATCTCTTTTAAATTCTCTAATTTAAAATCTGCAATCAAAATACATATTGCTCTTTTGGTTGAGTCATATCCTTCTCCAGCTTTTATTGTATTTGTATACATTTTTGCCCAATACCATAATATCCTATCTGCTATATATTCACTCTTTACTACTTGCATTTCTATGTCTATATTATTTATATAATCTGCTACTATTTTAACATCTAGAATTCCCATTTTATTTTCAATCAAATCTCTTTCTAAAATTGGTGTATCTTCATTAATTTTGTTAAATTCTATACCTGTTGCAGCTTTTAAAAAGCTTCTAGTTATGTCTTCATTTCCAGTCCTACCAAATATTCTTTTAAAAACATAATCATTTGTTACATCTAATAACTTATTCTTCATATAAAACCACCCTTTTTGTAACTTATTACCGGTAATGATAGCTATTATAATGTATCCATTATACTTTGTAAATATATCTATATTTACATTACAAAACTAGTTTATCTGCAACAAATATTATAATAAAAAATATATAAATATAGCACCTTAACATAAGTTAAAGTGCTATATATTATTACTTATTTTTCTTTTTGTTTCTAACTATTACAATCACTATCCCAATTACACATATCACTGTTACACTTGCTATAGCTATTACTGCTATGTCTCCTGTATCTACATTTATTTCTTCTGGTATTTTTTCATATACTATGTCAAATACTATCTCTCCTGCTACAAATGTTGCTCTAATCTCTTTTTCTCCTACTATTTTATATCCTTCTATTTCTGGTGCTTCCATATAGAAGTCTTTTCCTTCTTCTCCTTCTTCTATATATGTCTCTAATAATTTGTTTCCTTCTTTATCTACAAAATTTACCTTTAT
>CALXES010000008.1 GCA_944387385.1 uncultured Clostridia bacterium
GAACTTACTAAGTATATGAGTGACAATTTGAATGGTATATATTTAAAAATTGCGATGACAAAAATAGGAGACAATGTTGCATATTCTCTTACTTATGGATATGATTTAATACCTTCTGGAGAAATGGCAACATCAGAATACTTTACTTCTGGTAGCATGACAACAATACTTTTAAATGGATATCCTAACAAGTCATATCAGGAGATGGGACTAAAAAGTGATGAGGAGGCATATTTTGCTACCCAATTAGCTGTATATGAATTTGTATCTAGGATGCAATACGAAGATATCGCTAATGGAGAGTTTTCTATTGATAGTGTAATAGCAAGTGAGGAACAATATGAAGATATGGTTGAACGTGTAAAGATAAAAGCAAAAGAGCTGTTAAATTATGCACTTGAAAATCCATTTGAAGAAGCTTTAGAAGCAAAATTAAATACACCTAAAAGTGAAATTGATCCAAAAGATGATAGTGTCATATATGGACCATATTATGCTAAAACTGATACGGATGAAATCACAAAAAGTTTTATGGGCGATAAATTTAATCCAACAGTTAATGTAAAAGCAGAGGGCTTTATAGATGGTACATCGATTGTAATTACAGATAAAGATGGTAATGAACTAAAAGAAATAAAAAATGGAGAGGAGTTCTATATAAAAGTAAATGGTACGGAAAAAATATTTTCTAAACTTGAGATATCAGCTAAAACTAATCTTTTGCGTGCAAGAATATACAAAACTAATGAAAACAGAAAGAAATATGTTACTTTAGAATCAGTTGATATTGATTATGCTGATGTCGTTACAATAATACATAATCTTGAATCTAGCTCTTTTGATATTAATTTTATTGATTATAATGGAAATAATATAGAGGGAGTAAAATATTATGTTTATGATGAAAACGATAAATTAATTCAGGATTTTGATCGTGACTATGTATTTGATTTACCAGTTGGAAAATATTATATAAAGATATATGAAATTCCAGATGGATATTTTATCAATGGAGATAAATTTGATTTTGAAATTGTTAAAGATCAACAAAACGTATTAAATATTCAAGTAGATTCATTGATAAATTAAATTAAAGATAAGCATTAATGAAAATTAATGCTTATCTTTTTGCTTATAAGTACCTAAATATCAACAAAAAATAGATTTTTTGATATGATTTTAGAAATATATATTACAAAAATTATAAAAAAATGTAATAATCTTTGTTTACAGATGGTTATAAGATACTTGAAATTACATAATGTTAAAAGTAAAATGTTGATTGCTAAAAAATTATATGTTAGAATTCAGTTAACAAATAAATAAAGATAAAGTTGATAATTGTGAGACTAATAAATAGAGGATATGATTATTATAGAATTGATAGATAATTTATAAAATAAAAATACAGATCAAGATATTATAAATTATGATTGGTTATAAAAAAATATATAGTTCCCCCAATGCTATTAGTAATACATTATAACTCCACATCAGTATGAAATGGATTGGAAGGTGTGGGAAAAAATTTAAGGAATAGTATTTTGATAAGTATAATAAAAAATAAATTGTTCTAAAAAAATATATAATTTGTACTAGAAAAAATTAAAAAGGAAAATATTGAACGGAAAATTAAAAAATATATACCTAAAATACAAATTTTATATTTTAAAATATTATGACTATTAATGTTTCGTATATGGAAAAGAGGTTGATATTAGTAGGTAGATAAAATTATAAAATTTAAAATTGAGAGAAAATTATTATGGTAAAAATAGAAGTGAATTCTATGGTTTGAGAGCTCAAAAGAATTTAAAGTTTGTAATTTTTAATGATCTACACGGTACATTTTTTAATGTAAAAGTATACTACACAATATACAGTAGTATATAGTTGATTTTATTATAAGTATTATATATTAAAGTATGTAATCATATAGAAAAAACTATTATAAAGAAATTAAATTTAATTTCTTAAGTAGTTATTCTACATAAAGTATGAGAATGTATTACTATTTTGGCATTATGGATATTGCTCAGTAAATCTTTATGTAAAATTATATTTAAGAAACTTCTTAATATCTTTATTATAAAAATTTATAATTTGCAATTTAAACTTATATAGTAGATAGTAATATTAATGTTATACTTGAAGAATATATATTTAAATATATGATATATAGCCATAAAGAGAGGTAAGAGACTATGGAAACTAACATTACATTGCCTAATACAGGTGGCTTCATTAGTACAGATTTTTTAATAATATTAGGAGTTGCAGTAGCATTCTTAGTATTATATGTGATTTTTTGTCTACTTAGAGAAAATAGAAATAATGACTTAAAAGAATTTGCAGATGATGACTTTGTAGATAATAAACAAGAAAAACAATAGAATGTTTTAAAATGTTTTATCGGCATTTGACTAGGATTTTTTCCTAGTCTTTTTTTCTTGACTTTAATGATATAATATTTATGGGAGAAAAAAGAAAATGAGCGTAGTTTACGATTTTAAAGAAAACATAAAAAAAGATGAATTAGAAAAAATATCAAAAACTTTAAACAATGGTGGAATTGTTGTTTTTCCAACAGAGACTGTATATGGAATAGGTGCTGATGCAACAAATTCAAATGCTGTTAAAAAGATTTTTGATGCAAAAGGTAGACCTCAAGATAATCCATTAATAGTACATATTAGTAACTTGGAAATGATTGAAGAGTATACATATGGAGTAAATGCTGTAGAGAAGAAACTAATTGAAAACTTTTGGCCTGGACCTCTTACTATTATATTAAAAAGTAAAAATAAATTATCTAATTATGTTACTGCTGGACTCGATACAGTTGGAGTTAGAATGCCAGATAATGATATTGCTTTAAATATAATAGAAGCTTCAAAAAAACCAATTGCTGCTCCAAGTGCCAATGTATCTGGAAAGCCAAGTGGAACTAAGCTAAGTGATATTTTTGAAGAATTAAATAATAAAGTAGATGTATTTGTTGATGGAGGAAATACAATTATTGGAATTGAATCTACTGTGGTTAAAGTGGAAAAAAATGTAGTAAATATATTAAGACCAGGAAAAATTTCTTTGGAAGATATAGAAAAAATAGGGTTAAAAGCAAAACTAGACAAGCATATTTTTAAGGATGTTAAAGAGGGAGAAAAAGTTGAATCTCCAGGTATGAAACACAGACATTATGCACCAACAACCAAAGCTATTCTAGTTGATTTTGATGATGATAAAACTATGCTTAATAAAATAAAAGAATATAAATTAAATAGCAATGAAAAAATTGGTATTATATGCTATAAAGAACATGAAGAATACTTAAACAGCATTGGGCTAAAAACAATAGTTATGGGTAAAAGGGATGATTTATCCGAAATATCGAGAAATATTTTTTCATTAATTAGAAGTATAGATAACTATAAATTAGATGTTTGTTTTATAGAAGGAGTTAAGAGACAATATATTGGTACGGCTATTATGAATAGGCTTATTAGAGCTTGTGGATATAATATATTATAGAAAAAATTTATAAAATCTTTACTTTTAAATTTATTTATGTAATAATATAAATGTCGTAGAAATAGGAGTGATAAATATGATTTATATTTTAACAGGAGGTCCTGCTACCGGTAAAGGAACAAGATCAGAAATACTTGCAAAGGCATTAAACATACCTCATATTGCAACAGGTGATATGTTAAGGGAAGTGGCACAAACAAATAAGGATATAGCAGACAAATTACAAAATGGTGTGTTAATATCTGATGATATAATTACAAAATTATTAGAAGAAAGAATAACTAAAGATGATTGTAAAGAAGGCTTTGTGCTTGATGGATATCCAAGAACATACAAACAAGCAGAGCTTTTAGATGAAATACTTAAAAAGCATAATAGAAAGATAACTAAAGTTATGGAGCTTGTTGTACCAGATGAACTTGCATTTAAGAGAATATTAGAAAGAAAAAAATGTGAAAAATGTGGAAAAGTATATGGAATAGATTTTCCACCTAAAGTAGAAGATGTATGTGACGATTGTGGAGGACATCTAAGTGTAAGAACTGATGATACAAAAGAAACTTTATTAAGAAGAATTAATACATATAGAGAAAATGCAAAAGCAATATTAGAGTATTATAAAAATAAAGGACTACTTATGACAGTAGATGCTTCACACAATCCTGAAACAGTTATAGAAGATGCTAAGAAATAGTAATTATTAGAAAGAGTGAAGAAAATGATAACTATAAAAAATAGTAAAGAAATAGAACTAATGAGAGAAGCTTGCAAGGTAGTTGCACTTGTATACGAAGAATTAGAAAAACAAATAAAACCAGGTATGAGCACATGGGAACTTGATCAAATTGCTGAGAAAAAAATGAGAAGTTTAGGTGCTATTCCTGCAGAAAAGGGATATGATATTGGAATTAAAGGGATTCCTCCATTTCCTGCATCTATTTGTGTTTCTATTAATGATGAAGTAATACATGGAGTACCATCAAAAAATAAAATAATTCAAGAAGGAGATATAGTAAGTGTTGATACTGTAGCTTTGAAGAATGGTTATAATGGAGATGCAGCCAGAACTTTTGTCGTTGGAAAGATATCTAAAGAGGCACAAAGACTAATCGATGTAACTAAGCAGGCTTTTTTTGAAGGATTAAAATATGCTAGAGTTGGATATAGAATAGGAGATATAAGCCATGCAATAGGAACTTATGTGGAATCACAAGGCTTTAGTGTTGTTAGAGAATTTCAAGGACATGGAATTGGAAAAGATATGCATGAAGATCCAGGAATTCCAAATTATGGAAAAGCAGGTAGAGGCGCTAGAATTGAAGTGGGAATGACACTTGCAATTGAACCAATGGTAATTCAAGGAAAACATGATATTTTAGAGTTAAGTGATGGATGGACTATTGTTACAGAAGATGGTAGCTTGGCAGCACATTATGAGAATACGGTATTGATAACAAAAAATGGTCCTGAAATTTTGACTATGACAAAAGCAGAAAAAGCACAAGTAAAAGACCTAATTTAGGTCTTTTATTTGTTTTAAATACAAATAAATTTAAATAAAAGTAATAATTTTCATACAAATACTTAAATATCAAAAAAAAGTAATAAAATAGTTGACAATATTTATAAATTAAGTTATAATATATGTGTTATATTTTGCTCTATAAGGAGCAGTAGTGATAATAGGGAGGTAAGAAAATGCCAAAAGATGACGTTATAGAAGTTGAAGGTGTTGTAGTTGATGCATTACCAAATGCAAACTTTAAAGTAAGACTTCAAAATGGACACGAAGTGTTAGCACATATATCTGGTAAATTAAGAATGCATTATATAAAGATTTTACCAGGTGATGAAGTTAAAATAGAACTATCTACATATGACTTAACAAAAGGCAGAATTACTTGGAGAAAAAGTAAATAACCTATTATTTTAAAATTCGATATAAATAGTCTTGTTTGAAGCGGCTGTAAAAGGATAGAGCCTATATCCTTTTATTTTAAACAGATTATTTATTATATATTTTTATACTTACTTTTGTTAATTAATTAACAAAACTTTTAAGGAGGATTTAAAATGAAAGTAAGACCATCTGTAAAAAAAATTTGTGACAAGTGTAAGGTTATCAGAAGAAACGGAGTAGTTCGTGTAATCTGTGAAAATCCTAAACACAAACAAAGACAAGGTTAATTTGGGGGGTATAGTAAATGGCACGTATAGCTGGAGTAGATTTACCAAAAAATAAAGTTGCAGAAATAGGACTAACAGCAATATATGGAATTGGTCGTTCTGCATCTAGAAAAATACTAGCAGAAGCTGGTATAGAAACTACAAAAAGAGTAAAAGATTTTACAGAAGAAGAAGAAGCTAAAATCAGAGAAATAATCGAAAGAGATTATGTTGTTGAAGGTGACCTTCGTAAAGAAGTATCTTTAAACATCAAAAGATTAATGGAAATCAATTGCTACAGAGGACAAAGACATAAAAGAAGATTACCTGTTCGTGGACAAAGAACAAAGACAAATGCAAGAACTAGAAAAGGTAAAGCAATTGCAATAGCAGGTAAGAAAGGAGTATAGTAAAAATGGCTAAGAAAAAAGTAGTAACAAAGAAAAAAGTTAAAAAGAATGTATCAACTGGTGCTGCACATATTCAATCATCATTTAACAACACAATTGTTACAATGACAGATTCTCAAGGTAATGTATTATCTTGGGCAAGTGCTGGTGGATTAGGATTTAAAGGTTCTAGAAAAAATACTCCTTTTGCAGCAGGTCAAGCAGCAGAGGCAGCAGCTAATGCAGCTAAAGATCATGGCCTAAAAACTGTTGAAGTATTTGTAAAAGGACCTGGTTCTGGAAGAGAAGCAGCTATAAGATCACTTCAAGCTGCAGGATTGGAAATTAGCATGATTAAAGATGTTACTCCAATACCACATAATGGTTGTAGACCACCAAAGAGAAGAAGAGTATAGTGGGGGTGTAAAGATAAAATGGCAAGATATACAGACGCAGTATGTAAGAAATGTAGAAGAGAAGGTTCTAAACTTTTCTTAAAAGGCGAAAGATGTAATACAACAAAATGCGCATTTGACAGAAGATCATATGCTCCAGGACAACATGGAAAAAACAGAGTTAAATTATCTGAATATGGTCTTCAATTAAGAGCAAAACAAAAAACAAAGAATTATTATAGAGTATCTGAATCTCAATTTAGAAAATATTATGAGGAAGCTTTCAGAAGAGAAGGAGTTACTTCAGATATCTTATTTGAACAATTAGAATTAAGATTAGATAATGTTGCTTATAGAATGGGTGTTGGAGCTTCTAGAGCTGAAGCTAGACAACTTGTAAGCTATGAAATGCTAGAAGTAAATGGTAAAAAAGTTAACATACCATCTTATATTGTTAAAGTTGGAGATGTTATAAAAGTAAGAGATTCTAAAAAAGATAATAAAGCTATTGTAAATTCAATAGAAGCAAATAAATTAAAAGCCGTTCCATCATGGATGGAGTTAGACAAAGAAAAAATGGAAGCAAAAATTGTTAGAAAACCAGTTAGAGAAGATGTTGACTTAGAAGTTCAAGAGAACCTAATAGTTGAGTTATACTCTAAAAACTAGTTAATAGGTAAATAATTAAATCATTTAAAAAATAGCGCGTGTAATCAGAGCGGGCTAGGAGGAGGAATTAGAATGATTGAAATGCAAAGACCAGAGATAAAATGTGTAAATGTAGATGCAGACACATTTTATGCAAGATTTGAAGTTGAGCCTTTAGAAAGAGGGTTCGGAATTACTTTAGGTAATTCACTAAGAAGAATTTTACTTTCTTCTTTACCAGGATATGCTATTGATACAATTAAAATTGATGGTATATCACATGAATTTTCTACAGTACCAGGAGTTACTGAGAATGTTACAGATTTGATTTTAAATTTAAAACAAGTATGCTTAAAATCAGATGATAGAGATCAAAAAGAGCTATCAATTAGAGCTAAAGGACCATGTGAGGTTACAGCAGCTGATATCGTAACAGATTCATCTTTAACAGTTGTAAATAAAGATTTACATATTGCATATGTAGATGAAAATTCAGAGTTAAATATTGATATGACAGCTATTAAAGGTAGAGGCTATAGAGAAGGAACTAGAGCAAATTATGAAGACTTATCTTTAAATTCTTTACCAATTGATTCAATATTTACTCCTGTTAAAAAGGTTAATTTTCAAATTGAGAAAACAAGAGTTGGTCAAAGAGCAGATTATGATAAATTAACTATGGATATTTGGACTAACGGAGTTATTGAACCATATCAAGCTTTAAGTATGGCAGCTAAAATCTTAAATGAACATTTAGAAATGTTTATAGATTTATCTGAGATTGCAAAAACAATGTCAATTATGTCTCAAAAAGAACTATCTATGAAGGACAAACTTCTTGAGACTCCAATTGAAGAATTAGAATTTTCAGTAAGATCATATAACTGCTTAAAAAGAGCTGGTATACATACAGTAGCTGATGTAGTTAGTAAAACAGAACAAGATATGATGAAAGTTAGAAATCTAGGTAAAAAATCACTAGATGAAGTAGTGAAGAAAATAGCAGATTTAGGACTTGAATTCAAAAGTAAAGAAGACTAATTAAAGGAGGAAATTTACGATGCCAGGAACAAGAAAACTTTCAAGAACAACTTCTCATAGAAATGCAATGCTAAATAATTTAGTTACTTCTTTAATATTAAATGGTAGAGTTGAAACTACACTTGCAAAAGCAAAAGAAGTAAAACCTCTAGCAGACAGTATTATTGATTTAGCTATTAAAGAGAAAGATAATTTTGAAATAAAAGAAAAAACTATCTCAAGAGCTAAATTAGATAAAAATGGTAAAAAAGTTAAAGAAACTAAAACTTCTAAAAATGGAAATAAATATGAAGTTATAGCAAGAGAAGTAGTAAAAGAAGAAGTTAAAGTTGATAAACCATCAAAACTTGCAGCAAGAAGAAAAATGTTTAATACATTAAATAAAGTTAAAGATGCAAAAGGAAATACAATTGACTTAACTGAAAAATTATTTAATGAGATTGCTCCAAAATATGAAGCAAAAGGCGGATATACTAGAATAGTTAAATTAGTTGCTAGACGTGGTGATGCTGCTGAAATGGCTATAATTGAGTTAATATAGTATAGATAAGACTTGGATAAAACCAAGTCTTTTTTTTGTAAACAAATTATTTGAAATTGATGGAGAACTATGTATTTTCTCTATAAAGCTATTAAATTTGTTAGATAAATGAAATATATAAGACTCTTAGTATATTTTTTAATTATTTGTGAAATATTTTCCACATAAAATTCATTTTTCAATGTTGTAAAAATGATTTTAATATGATAAATTTAAATAAATAGTATATTTAGCTATTTTAGGAGGTATAATTTATGGGATTTATTAAAGCATTTACAGGTGCACTAAGTGGCACATTTGCAGATCAATGGAAAGATTACTATGTTCCTCAGGAAAATATTCCTGGTACAGCTGCAATATTTAAGGCTGTAAAAAAAGGAACAGATTCGGGAAGAGGAGAAAATACAAAAGGCTCTGAGAATGTAATAAGTAATGGAAGTAAGATAGTGGTTCCAGAAGGAATGGCATTAATTACTATGCAAGATGGGGCAATTACTGGTTGTGTTGTTGAGCCAGGTGGTTTTATTTTCTCATCAGATGATCCTAATTCAAAGTCTTTCTTTGGTGGAAATGGAATATTTGAATCAATTGGTCAATCATGGGATAGATTTAAATTTGGAGGTATGCCAGCATCTCAACAATTAGCTTTTTACATTAATTTAAAAGAAATACCAAATAATCGTTTTGGAACACAATCTGAAATATATTGGGATGATGCATACTTAAATGCACAAGTAGGGGCTATTACAAGAGGTACATATACTTTAAAAATAGTAGATCCAGTTTTGTTTGTTAAAAACTTTGTACCGGTACAATATTTACAACCAAATGGACCAGTTTTTGATTTTGCGGATATGGATAATGATGCAGGCACACAATTATTTAATGAAGTTGTGGGAAGTTTATCTGCTGCTTTTTCAAACTATACTAATGATCCAAACAAAGGAAATCGTATAGCTAAAATTCAAGGAGATCAGATAGGATTTGCACAGTCACTATCAAAAGCGGTAGAAGATGCATACCAATGGAAGAGTACTCGTGGTTTAGAAATAGTTAAAGTCGCAATTCAGACAATAGAATATGATGAGGATACTAAAAAATTACTTAGTGATGTTAAAAAGGCAGATGCTTTATCTGGAGCTCGTGGAAATTCATTTATGCAGCAAGCTGTTGCAAGAGGGTTCCAAGCAGCTGGAGAAAATAGTAAAGATGGTGCAGCTTCAATGGCATTTATGGGAATGGGAATGAATGCTGTTGGTGGTGCAGTAGGTGGATTGCAACAACAAACTCAAAATACAGCAGAAGATCCTTATGAAAGACTTGCCAAATTAAAAGAATTATTGGATAAGGGAGTAATAACTCAAGAAGAATTTAATGCAGCAAAAGCTAAGTTATTAGGAATATAATATGGAAGAAAATAAAAATGAAATGAATGAGCCTAAAGTTGTTCAAAGTGACATAGAATCTAAAGATGGACAAACAAAATGTCCTAAATGTGGTGCTACTGATATATCACTTAATACTAATACAGGAAAATTAAGATGTAATTTTTGTAGGCATGAATTTGAACCACAAAAAGTTGAAGGATTTGAAGATGATATAGGAGAATTAAAGGGACAAGTTGTAGGCTCAGGAGCACAAGATATAAAAGCTGATACAAAAGACTTTGTAACACTAAAATGTACTAGTTGTGGTGCTGAAGTTGTGATTGATACTGCTTCATCATCTTCTGCTAGATGTCACTGGTGCAGAAATGTCTTATCTATAAATCAGCAAGTCCCTAATGGAAGTATACCAGATGTTGTACTTCCATTCCAAGTAAAAAAAGAAGAGGCAAGAACAAAAATTAAAGAGTTTGTTGAAAAAAGAAAATTCTTTGCTAATCCAAAATTTAAAGAAGAGTTTACGACAGAAAATATAATGGGTGTTTATTTTCCGTATATGATAGTTGATGTAAATTCTCATGCAAAATTTGTTGGACAAGGAGAGCATCTAGTAAGGAAATATACTGTTGGTAGTGGTGATGATAGAGAGACTCGCTATGACGCGGATTTATACGACGTGGAGCGTGAATTTGATTTAGAGATTGATGACTTAACAGTTGAGTCTAGTTCAGATAAATTAGATAAAAAATCTAAGGATAAAACAACAAATGTTATTAACGCTATAATGCCATTTGACACAGAAAATAGTGTTAAATTTGATGCAAATTATATGAGAGGATTTACTTCTGAAAAGCGTGATACAAATGTAGATCAGTTACGTGATATAGTAAATGAGCAAGCAAAAGATGTTGCAAGATTTGCTGCAAATAATGTATCTAAAAAATATGACCGTGGAATTAGGTGGTCACAAGAACAATTAGATATAAAAGGACAACAATGGAAAGCAGCATATTTACCTGTTTGGTTGTATAGTTATCAAGAAGTAAAGAAAAATAAAAAAATTCTACATTATGTAGCAGTTAATGCAAGAACAAAAGAAACAATGGGAAGTGTTCCAATTCACATGCCAAAGCTACTATTTGTTTCAGCATTACTCGAATTATTAGGCTTAATACTTATGCTTTTTGTAGATTCTGATTATAGTGCAGTATTTTTACTACTTGGCGTTTTGTTTTATTTTGTAATGCTTGCAAAATATAGAAATAAAAGTGCAAGACATACATATGAAAAAGAAACAAAAACTAAGATGGAGAATTTAAGACAGGTTGATAATTTTGTTAAAAAGAGAACAGGGCTTAGAAATTCAACCATGGAAGGAGCAAATAATAAGAGAGTTAATGGTGCTTTCTCTATTGCAACAAATAGTCTTGAAAATATTGGAAATATTTTAAATGATATGGATATAAAGATAAAATAAAATGCTAAAGATAAGAAAAGTAGAGATTTTTCTACTTTTCTTATTTTTTTTGGACAATATTGCATGTTTTTAGTATCTATATAAGTGTATATAATTTGAAGGGAGAAAATATGGAAATACTTCTAGAGATAAAAGCTGCGATGAAGGGAGATAAACAGGCTTTTAATAATGTTATAAATGCTTATGAAAGAAAATTATATATTATTGCTAGATCTAGACTAAGCAATAATGAAGATATTAAAGATGCGATACAAGAAACAATTATGTTTGCATATATAAATTTAAAAAAATTAAAGGATGCTACAAAGTTTAATTCTTGGATAACTAGTATATTATTAAATAATTGTAAAAAAATATATAGTCAAAAAGAAGCAAAAGAACTAGAGCTATCTTATGATGAATTAGAAGAGAATAATATACATCTAAAGGGAGATAGTGAAATTAAAAGCTTAGAAGAAAATCAATCTTTTTTTGATATTATAGATTTTTTAAAACCTGAAGATAGGACAATAATTTCTATGTTTTATCTTGATGGATATACCACAAGAGAGATTTCGGTAATACTAAAATTAAATGACAGTACACTGCGAAGTAGAATTAGTAGTATAAAAGAAAAAATTAGACAAAGATATGGAAAGGAGGAGTAGAAATTGATAGATATAGATAGAATACTAGAAGAAAAAATAAATAGAGTTGAAATACCAGATATAAATATAAATGTAAAAGAAATAATAAATATAGCTGAGAACAAGAAAAATATAAAACAAAAGATGAAGTTAGTATCTATTATAATTTGTTTAGTATTTTTTATTATTAATATAGGAATAAGATATATATTTAATATAAATATTTTGATTTAGAGGTGATTAATGTGAAAGGAAAATATTTTATTTCAATTTGTGTAAGTTTAGTATTTATTATAGTTTTTTCTTCTTTTACATTTTCTAAAATTGAAGAGAAAACAGATGCGACTTTAGTACAGAAAAATAACATGTTACAAAATGACATGAAAAAAGAAGAGGAATATAAAATTTATAGTTATATAACTGATGAAATGCAGCAAAAAGCACAAGATGTAACACCAGTAATTTTATGCTACGCTAGAGCATATACGCCAGAATATCTTAATGAGATAGCAAGTCATATTGTAGTAGCAAGAGTAATTTCAATTGATGAAATGGATGTAAGTTATAGTCTTTTTGGTATGACAAAAGGAAAGTTACTAATTAATAATTCTTTAAAGGGAGATTTTAAAAATGGACAGGTTGTTAGTTTTGGAAAGCTTGGTGGAATTATTGATGCACAAACAATAATAGATGTACAAGGAGAAGAGTGTTCATATACAAATGAGGAACCTAAGAGCAAAATTTATTTTAATTTAATTAGAGAATTTGATATAAATGTAGAAGAAGGAAAAACTTATTTGCTATATTTAGCATATAATGAACATGAAGATGTATATGAGATTTTAGGTTTAAAGTACGGTTTAAGAGAAATTAATATTCCACAAGAAAAAGACACTATATCGCTAATAGATTTAGATTTTAGTAAATTGGGATTAAAAAATAATGATACAAATGAATTTGAAAATTTACAAGAATATATAGATAAGTATATATAAATAATAAAGGTGCTTTGCACCTTTATTATAATTTATTTGTATAGTCTTTATTTAAAGCAGAATTATTAATAATACTATGGATATTACTTGCTTTTATATCTAAATATAAAGATTTTTGAACAATGCATGGAAGAGTTTTTATTTTATCATCACTTAAAGATGTTATTATAGGGATAGAAGTATTTTTATTTATAAGGGATAAAATGTCACTTTTTTTAGATGGATTTATTGCTAAAATATGCGCATAGCAACATTCATTATTGTTAAGATATAAAAATTTATCTTTAGTGATTCCTAAAATAATATTTACTAAAATTCTTTTAATTTTACTAAGCTGATATCTTTTGCTTTTTACATTTTGAATGTAGTCATTATAGCTTATTGATTCACTTACTTCATTATATATTTTATTTTCTAATCCTTCAGTTACTTCATAAATGTCTTTTAGTTTTTCTTTTCCATTAGAAATTACTGAATATTTTATTATTTCATACATATTATCATTTAATTTAGGATATTTTAAAATTTGTTCTGAGCCTAAAATATATTGTTGCAACATATTATTATATGAATAGTTTTGAAGTATGTCTCTAATTTGTTTAGAACTAAGAAATTCAGGAGATGTATTTCTTTTTATTGCTATAGGTTCTATTTTGCTATTTAATTTAATTAAAGACTTTATATATTCTATACCTAGTATGTTATTTGATTTTCCAGATATTTCTAATTCTCCAGCAGTAAGAAATTTACTTATTGCATATTCTCTTGCTTTTGCAAAAGATATTCCCTCTTTTAAACTTTCTGTAATAATATCCCAAATGTTATCTTCATTATCTAGTAGTTTTTTAGCTATAGTTTTTAATTCTTTTGTGTTACCTGTTTCACTACCAAAACATAAATAATCTAAACAACCTAAGCTGTTTAATATATTTATTGCTCCGTAGCAAAAAAATTCAGCACTTGCTGTTGCAAAAATTGTTGGTAATTCTATTACTAAATCAAATCCATTTTCAATTGCAATTTTTGAACGAACAAATTTATTTTCAATTCCAATATTTCCTGCTTGTGTAAAATTACCAGACATTATACAGATTGCCATGTCAGCACCGGTTATTTCTTTAGCTTTTTCTAATAAGTATTTGTGACCATTATGCATTGGATTAAACTCGGCTACAATTCCAACTATTTTCATTTTTATCACTCCTCTTATTGATATTAAAAAATATCTATGTTAATATATTAGCATATAAAAAAAATAGTTTCAATTATTTGGAGGAAATATGAAAAAAGTAATTTTATATACAGATGGTGCATGTAGTGGCAATCCAGGACCTGGAGGATATGCTGCAATTTTAATATATAATGGAGTAGAAAAAGAAATATCTGGAGGAGAGAAAAATACAACAAATAATAAAATGGAAATGATGGCAGTAATTAAGGGACTTGAAATGTTAAAGGAAGCTTGCGAGGTGTCAGTATATAGTGATAGTGCATATGTTGTAAATTCAATAGAAAAAGGTTGGGTATACTCTTGGAAGAAAAATAATTGGAAAAAAGCAGATAAAAAAGAAGTTAAAAATATTGAGCTTTGGGAAAGAATGCTAGAACTTATGAATATACATAAAGTATCATTTTTAAAAGTAAAGGGTCATTCTGATGATGAATTAAATAATAGATGTGATAGGCTAGCTGTATCAGAAAGAGAGAAATTTGCATAAAAGTTTGCCATATAACATAGAGTGTTATATGGTGATTTTTTATGAGTAATAGTATACAAAAGTACATAAGAGAAAATATATCAACAATTTTAAAAATACTATTTATCTATTTTATTGGTGTAGCAGTTGGGATAATAATTTTTATTTTTACTGATATAAAAACAGAGTATATAAATATAGTATCAGGTGTATTTGAGGGTGTTAAATCAGATAATTTTGAAGGAATTAATGTTATTGCAAACGGTATAAAGAATAATATAATTTATATTGGAATATTATACTTTTCTTTAATAACAATTATAGCGCCTTTAATTATCTGCTTTTTTGTATTTTTAAAGGCAATAGTAACAGGTATTTATTTATGTACATTATATTCTGTTTTTGGAGTATTTAATGGAATATTAGTTTCTTTAATTAGTGTAATAATTCCAAACATTTTTAGTCTTATTGGTTATATTATTATTTGTACAAATGAAATCAATTTATTTAAATTGATTTCTCAAGGAGAAAAAGTAGATATAAAGCAAGTTTTAAAGCATCTTTACTTCTTGTTAATTTCAATATCTTTAATTTCATTTTCAATTGTTTTAGAACAATTAATGACAGGTATTAGCTTGAAAATTTATACTAATATTTTATAGTTTAATTAATAAACATATAAACATTACATAATTTTTAATAAAAAGCTTGCAAAATAGCTAAAAATAGTGTAAAATAACAAGTGATTGACAGAGGAGGACTGAAAATGAAAATAATAATTGATGAATTTATTGACAGCTTAAGAGCTAGACAAGCATCACAAAATACACTTGCATCTTATGAGAGAGATATAGTTCAATTTAGCAATTATTTTGAGGAACAAGGAAAGAAAATATTTGATTTAACTAAAGAAGATATGCAAGAATATATTAACCACCTAATGGCAGAGGGAAAATCTAATTCAACAATATCAAGAAGCACTGCTTCAATAAAAGCTTTTTATAGATATTTAGTAAATAAAAAACTTGCTGAAACTAATATAGCAGAAAATGTGGAAGCACCAAAAGTTAGTAGAAAGGAACCTTTAATACTTTCAAAAGCAGAAATAGAAAAATTATTAGAGCAACCAGATCTTTCTGAGCTTAAAGGTCAAAGAGATAAAACTATGTTAGAAATTTTATATGCAACAGGAATTAGAGTAACAGAGCTTATTTCTTTAAGAGTAGAAGATGTAAACTTAACTAATGGATATATTAAGGTTAAGAAAAAGAATACAGAAAGACATATTCCACTTGGAAATTTATCTTTAAAATGCTTAAAAGATTATATGAATAAAGTAAGACCACTTTTAATTAGAACAGAAGAAGAAAAAACTTTGTTTATAAATACAAATGGACAAAAAATGACAAGACAAGGCTATTGGAAGATATTAAAACAATATAAGGAGCAAGCAAAGATAGATAAAGACATCACACCACATACAATTAGACATTCATTTGCTGTACATATGTTAGAGGATGGTGCAGAATTAAAAACAGTCCAAGAATTATTAGGACATACTGATGTAGCATCAACAATGATGTATACACAGATGGCCCATTTAGATGAAAAAAATAATAATAATGATGTGAAGTTATAATAGATAAAAAATCCTATTCTTTTTGAATAGGATTTTTTTCTTCATTGTTGAACATATAATTAATATATGATATAATGATTATAATTTTGATGGAGGAGAACATGGCAAAGGTAAAGAAAAATAAGGGTTTTATTATAATGCTAATATTAATTATAGTTATAGCAGTAATTGGTGTTGTAGCTTTAATTTTAAATAATATATTTTCCAATAAATCATTAGAAGAGCCAGGAAAAGAACTTGGTTTTGATATCTTTGTAGGTGATGAGAATATGGCCGTAACTACATCTAGTGATGAGGGGCGTGACCTTGTAGAAGAGTTAAAAGCTGTAAATGTTACGTACAAAGATGCTAAGGCTTGGCTTAAAGTACCTGGAACTACAATTGATTATCCTATATTTCAAGGAACAAATAATACAAGATATTATAGAGATGACAGAGATGGAGAAACACAAGATTGGGGAGAAACTTTTATAGATTATAGATGTGATGTAGAAAAACTATCTGATCAAATGACAAATTTAATTATTTATGGTCATAATACAGAAACAGATAATAGATTTACTCCACTATTAAATTACAAAAGACAAGAGTTTTATAATACACATAAATATATTGAGCTAGCAACTGTAGATGGATTAAATACATATGAGATTTTTAGTGTATATTCTACTGACACAGATTTTTATTACATTGACACAGAATTTTCTTCAATGAAGGAATACGGTGATTTCTTAGATGATTTAAAAGATCATAGTAGATATGATACTGAAGTTGAAATCTCTTCTGCAGATAGTATATTAACATTATCAACATGTGACTATTCTAGAGAAAATGGTAGATTTGTAGTGCAAGCAAAATTGGTAGAAAATCCTTAGAAAAAATCTAAGGATTTTTTTGCATCTTAGCATATTGTAACAAATTTCGCATATCTTGTTTGATATAATGAGTTAAAAAGAGGTGAGTTTCTTGAAGTATAACTATGAAAATGGAAAATTAACTATATATTTAGAAGAAGAGTTAGATATTAGTTCATGTAAAGTAATAAGAGGAGTGATAGATGGATATATTATGAAATATCAACCATATGAACTAGTTCTAGATTTATCTGGTGTTAAATTTATGGATAGCAGTGGTATTGGATTAATTATAGGCAGATATAATTTAATTAAACTATTAGATTCTAAAATGAAAGTTGTAAACGCTGCAGATAATATAAAAAGGGTAATTGAACTTTCAAACATAAAACTGGAGTGTGTGCAATATGAGTGAAAATTATATAAAAATAGAATCAAAGTCTGATGTAGAAAATATTGCTCCAATAAGAATTTGTGTAGCTACATTTTTAAGTAGTTTAAATATACATATTGATGATCTTATGGATGTAAAGACAGCTTTATCTGAAGCTGTGACTAATGCTGTTGATCATGCATACGATGATGAAGAAGAAAATAAAATTATAGTTGAAGCAAAGATAAAAGATAATGAAAGAGTAATTATTACTGTAAAAGATTTTGGAAAAGGAATAGAGGATATATCCCTTGCAATGACTCCAATGTATACAACTAAACCGGAAAATGAGCATGCTGGCATGGGATTTACTATTATGGAATCATTTATGGATGAAGTTATAGTTGATTCTGCAGTTAAAAATGGTACCACAATTACTCTTACTAAAGATATAAAAAGAACAATTTCAAATAAAGTTTAAAAGCTAGAAGTATACTTCTAGCTTTTTTATATTAAAGCACAAATTAAGTTACATAATATATTGAAAAAAGTGATATGTTTTGGTAAAATATAATATGTAAAATTAAAGGAGAAGGAAATGAATAAGATAAAAAAATATTTAGCATATAATGATAGTGTAAGAGTAATAGCAATTGATGCTACAGATATGGTTCAAACTCTAAGAGAAATACATAATTTATCTAATTTAGCTACAGCAGCTTTAGGAAGAGTTGCAATTGTATCTTCTATGATAGCATCTACATTAAAAAATGATGATGATAGATTAACTGTTCAAATTAAAGCTGATGGACCATTAGGAATGATTGTAGTTTGTGCAGATAAAAATTTAAATATAAAGGGATATGTATCAAATCCAGAGATTGAATTACCTCTTAATAGTGAAGGAAAAATTGACGTTTCAAAAGGAATCGGTATTGGAACACTTACAGTAATAAAAGATATTGGCTTAAAAGAGCCATATATTGGAACTTGTGAGCTACTTAGTGGTGAGATTGGAGATGACTTTGCATATTATTTTAATGTTTCTGAGCAAACTCCGTCTGTTGTTTCAGTAGGAGTTCTTATCGGAAAAAATGGAAATGTGGAAAAAGCTGGTGGATATATTATTCAACCTCTACCAGAATGTGATGAAAAAGTTATAGATAAGTTAGAAAGTATTAATGTAAAATTACCATCAATAACATCTTTAATGAGCGAAGGAAGAACAATTGATGATATTGCAATTAATTCTACAGGAGATAATGATATTCAAACTGTATATGAAGATAATGTTAAAGTAAAATGTGATTGTTCTATAGAAAGAATAGAAAATACTATTATTGCACTTGGAAAAGAAGACGCTTTAAATATAGTAAAAGAAAATGGAATATTAGAATTATCATGTAACTTTTGTAATAAGAAATATAGCTTTAACAAAGAAGATGTTATAAATTTATTTAGAAGAAAGAATAAATAGGAGAAAAAATGAAGTATATTATAGAAGATAAAGATACATCAAAAAGATTAGATATATTTTTAAGTGAAAATTTAGATTGGGTTACAAGAAGTTACATAAAAAACTTAATAGATAATGGAAAGATTTTGGTAAATTCTAAAGTTGTAAAGGCTGGATATAAAGTAAAGAAAAATGATGTAATTGATGTAGAGCTTATAGAAAAACAATCAGAAAACATTGTTCCAGAAGATATTCCTTTAGACATTATATATGAAGATAATGATATTATAATCGTAAATAAACCTAAGGGAATGGTTGTACATCCTGCAAATGGTAATTATAATGGTACTATGGTAAATTCATTAATGAATTCACATAAAGACAATTTATCCTCAATAAATGGAGTAATACGACCAGGTATAGTACATAGAATAGACAAAGATACAAGTGGAATACTTGTAGTAGCGAAAAATGATAACGCACATAAAAAGCTTTCAGCTCAATTTAAAGTACATAGTATTAAAAGAAAATATATTGCACTAGTAAAAGGTATTATAAAAGAAGATAATATTACTATAGATGAACCTATTGGAAGAAGTTTAAAAGATAGGAAGAAAATGGCAGTAACAAATAGAAATTCTAGAAGTGCAGTTACGCATATTTGTGTTTTAAAGCGATTTTATAATTCAAATGTTACTTTAATTGAAGCGGAGTTAGAAACTGGTAGAACACATCAAATTAGAGTGCATATGGCATATTTACACCATCCATTAGTTGGAGATGAGGTATATGGAAAAAAAGATTCAAAGTTTAAAGTTTCTGGTCAAATGCTTCATGCAAAGTATTTAGGATTTATTCATCCTTCAACAGAGAAATTTGTTGAATTTGATTCTAAGCTTCCAGACTATTTTCAAGAAATATTGTCTGGTTTAGAAAATAAAGAAAAAGCTGCAAATTAATGCAGCTTTAAAATATATATCAACATAAGCTTATGATAATATATAATATGAATAAAATTAAAAAAGGTGAATATAATATGGAAAGATTAAATAAATATATTGCTTCTTGTGGTATATGTTCAAGAAGAAAAGCAGATGAACTTATATCTAAAGGAAAAGTTACAATAAATGATAAAGTAGTAAAAGATATGGGAAGACAAGTTAACATAGAAGATATTGTAAAAATTGATGGAAAGATAATTACTAAAGAGGAAAAAAAGGTATACATTATGCTTAATAAACCGAAAGGCTATGTTACTACAAGTCATGATCAATTTAATAGAAAGAGTGTTGTTGATTTAATAGATGAAGATGTTAGAGTTTATCCAATTGGAAGACTTGATATGTATACAGAAGGATTATTGCTACTTACAAATGATGGAGAATTTTCAAATAAAATTATGCATCCGCATAATAAAATAGAAAAAACATATATTGTAACTACAGATACAAAAATTTCTCAAGAACAGATTGAAAGCTTAAAAAGAGGTGTAGATATAGGAGGATATATCACCAAACCAGCTAAAGTAAAAATCACAAAAAATAATACTTTAGAAATTATAATATCTGAAGGAAAAAATAGACAAGTAAGAAAAATGTGTGAAGTAGTTGGAATTAATTTATTAAATTTAAGAAGAATTAAGATAGGAAATATTAAACTTGGAAATTTGCAATCGGGAAAATATAGATATTTGACTAAAGAAGAAAAAGAAAACGTGATATAAAATATATCACGTTTTTTATAAAAAATACATCTATGAGATGTATTGTATTCTAAAATAAAACTAAATTAGTTAAAATAAATTCTAGTGTTTTCTTTTCCTAGCAGCTTCTGATTTCTTTTTTCTTTTTACGCTAGGTTTTTCGTAATGTTCTCTTTTACGAATTTCAGCAAGAACACCGTATTTTGCACATTGTTTTTTAAATCTAGCTAAAGCATTATCTAAGCTTTCATTATCCTTAATCTTTATACCTGGCATTTACTTTCCCTCCCTCCAGTTTGGGAAATACTTTTTTATATATAACAGTTTATTACTAAGTATTTCTAAATTTACTATTAAATTATACAATATTTTTGCATATAAGTCAAGGAATATGCGGAAAATTATGTAAAAGAAAAAAATAATATTTAATCATAATTGTGAAATTTCTATCATAAAGAAAAAAGAAGAGTTGACTATGTTTTTTATATAATATATAATTACTTAGAGAAATTAGTAGAAAAGGAGATAATAATTTGGAAAATAATGATTTAAAAGAAGCGATAGAACAAGATAGTAATAATAAATTAAATAGGCAAAAAGTTTTAACAAATGCCCTATCTATTTCTATTGGAATAATATTTAGTGTTATTGTATTATTTGCTTTATATGTAGTAGTAAAGCCTCAACTATCAAATGGAAGTAGTTTTGTTAGTGAGATGTTCACAGAAGAGCAGCTTCAAAGATTAGAAGAAGCAGCAAGAATAATAGAAGAAGATTATTTATATGATTATGATAAAGATAAAATGGTAGATGGAGCAATAGAAGGAATGGTAAATTCTCTTGAAAATCCATATACATATTATGAAACAGAAGAAGAATATCAGGAGAGTTTAAATAGCGGAGCTAATAGTAAATATTTTGGAATAGGTGTTCACTTAACATATGATCAAGATAATGATGCTATTAGGGTTCTTGGAAATGTACCTGATTCTCCAGCAGAAGCAGCAGGAATTCAAGCAGGCGATGTAATAAAAAAAGTAGATGATATAGTTATAACTATAGATACATATATGGACGGAGTTAATGCTATAAGAGGAGAAGAAGGAACAAGCGTAAATCTTACAATACTAAGAGGGGAAGAGCTATTAGAAATATCTGTAACAAGAGCTGAAATAACAGATAACAATGTTACATCTGAAATAATAGATAATATTGGATATATTAGAGTTTATTCATTTGGAATAGGAGTATATGATCAGTTCAAAGAGGCATATGATGATATAATGTCTCAAAATATAGAAGGTCTTATTGTAGATTTAAGAAATAATCCTGGTGGCTATGTAAAAGATACAATAAATATGCTTGACTTATTACTTCCAAAAGGTGATGTGTTAAAATTAGTAGATAAGTCTGGTGAAGAAACTGTATTTAAAACTTATAGTGATGATGAAATTGAAATACCTCTTGCTGTTGTTGTAAATCAAAATAGTGCTAGTGCTTCTGAAATATTTGCTAGTGCAATTAAAGATGCCAAAAAAGGAGTCGTAATAGGAACACAAACCTTTGGAAAGGGTGTTGTTCAATATGTTGAACGTATAAAAGGACATGGAGCAATTGATATTGTATCTGCACAATATTTTACAGCTAGTGGTGTTGTAATACAAGATAATGGAATAGAACCAGATTATGTAGTTGAGGTAGAGGAGGAATATAAAAACAGCTCATATATTCCAAGAGATAAAGATGCACAATTACAGCGTGCTATAGACTATATTAAAGAACAATTGTAATATAAATGTTACATTTTAAAAGATAAAATAATAAAATAACGCAGTATTACTTTAAAGTATCTGCGTTATTTTACATATTAATGAAATTATTTGAAAAACTTGCTTTGACAGTTTTGATAAAAAGTGATATAATTCGTCACATGAGAGGTGATAGTATGGTGTCAAAAGATTCTTTGATGAAGATTAGACAAGACGTTGAAAACTATATTGGTCAAGAAATATGTGTAAAGGCTAATGTAGGAAGAAACAAATGCATTGAAAGGAAGGGATATATCGATAGCACCTATACTAATTTGTTTGTGTTTAGAGATTCTGAAACAGATAGCAAATTATCATATAGTTATTCGGACTTAGTTACTAATACTTTAGAATTAAGTTTGCCAACTGGAGAACCTATTACAAGGTATGATTTCTCCACACCAAAATATACAAGATTATAATTTTTTAATTAGGCAATCAATAGAGGTTTATAGATATATGAAACGGAGCTAAAATTATTAAATTTTAAGCTCCTTTTTTATATAAAAAGCACCCATTAGGGTGCTTTTTATTATTTAAGGAGAGTATATAAATGTATGTTATAGTAAGAAAGAATTTATCTAATGCTGAATGCTTTTAAGCATTCAACTAATATATAATATGAATAAAAATCTTTTTTGTTACATAGTAATATTTTTTTTTATTTAAAATATATATGTACTAAATGAGGAGGAGAAAAATGAATATTAGTACAAATAATATGAAATTGAATTTAAATAAATCTAAAATTATAGATAAAGATGAGAAATGGATTGAGCAAGATATAATTGTTCCAGACAATATGCCTGATGCAATAAAGATAATAAGTATATCTTCAATGCCATATGTTAATGATGTGGAAATAAATAATGGGCGAGCAAAAATTGTTGGAAAGATAAACTACTCTGTTATTTATAGAGCAAATGATGAGGAAATGAATATTAGAGGGTTAAATACATCATATCCATATACAGTAAATATTGAAAATAGCAATATAAAAAATAAAGAAGATGTTATAGTAAATTCTAATTTAAAAAATATAATTTATTCGTTACCAAATGAAAGAAAGATAGCTATTAAAAATGAGATATCTTTTGAGATAAATATTTCTGAGAAAGTTGAAGTAGATATAATAAAAGATTTTCAAAAATGTGATGATATAGAATGCAATAAATGTAAAAATTCTTTTAACAATATTAAAGAAAGAAAAAGAAGTATTATTTCATCTTCAGAGGATGTTATGCTACCTAAGGACGCAAGTGCAGTGTATGAAATCTTAAAGATATGTCCAAAAATTAAAGATACAGAATATAAAGAAAGCTATAACAAGATAATGCTAAAAGGAGTTATAGAAATTTGTTTAATGTATATAGGTGAAAATAGAAATATTTGTAATGAAATAGTAGATGTTCCTTTTTCTTCAATGGTAGAGCTTGAAAACATTAGTGATAATTCGCAGTTTAAAATAGACTACTGTATAAGAGATTTAAATGTAAAAATAAATCCAGATATTGATCAGAAAACATTGAATGTAGATTATAAAATAGAAAATAATATTATAGTTTTTGAAAAAGAGGAAATAGAATATATAGAGGACTTTTATAGTAAAAGTAGAGATTTAAAGTATGATGTAAATGACGTTAATATTTCTGCTAATGAATATGATGTTGAAAAAGAAATAAATATAACTGAGACTATTAGTGATATTATTCCAGAAAATAGTAGAATTGTGGAGTATAATCTTGATACTGCAAATGTAATGCCCGTTTTAGAAAATAACGATATAAAGATTAGTGGAATAGCAAAGTTAAATTTAATTACACAAGATAGAGATACAGGTGAGCTAGAAAGTAAGACTGTAGATTTGATGGTAGATCAAGTATTTCCTTTAGAAGACGCATGGAAAAATTCAAATATTAGTATAAAGGTAAAAGATATAAGATTAAATGTTACTCAGAATGGAAATAACGTAGATATTAAGGTTACAATATATGTTAATATAAATATAGAAAACATAATTGGAATAAGTTCTGTGCAAAAAATAGAAGATGTACCAATTGACTTAAAAAATATAAGTAGTATTAACATATATGTTGTAAAGCCTGGAGATAGCATTTGGAAAATTGCAAAAAAATATAAAACCAGCATGGATAATATTATTAAAACAAATAAACTTGAAAATCCAAATCTAATTGATGTTGGACAAAAGATACTAGTTATTAGATAAAAATGAGAATTAAATATTATAAATTATCATTAAGGCAAATGAGAAAGGAAAAATCATTTGTCTTCTTTTTTATTGCTTTAATAATATTTTCAAGTTTTACTACTTTATATAAGCAGGTAGTTGAACCAATACTTACACAATTTACCAAATCTAAAGCGTATATATTAGCTCTAAGAGCTACAGAAGAAGCTATTAGGCCAAATCTAGAATCAATTACCTATGATAGTATTATTTCAGAGGTGACAGATGAAAATGGAAAAATAGTGGCATTACAAACGAATACAAACGAATTAAATAAGATTTCTAATAGTATTGCAATGGATATTGAGAAAAATATAGCAAATATTAGTGGAACAGAGTTAAAAATTCCCCTTGCACTTTTTTTTGACTTGGGAATTTTTGGTGGTGCTGGTGTAAAAGTAAGCATAGAAACAGTACCACTTGGTGATACTAAGATAGAGTGTATATCACAATTTGATAGTGTGGGAATTAATCAGACAAGACATAGAATAGTACTTAATATAAAAACCTATTTTACTATTGTTGCACCAGTATATTTAAGAAACGAATGCTATGAAAAAGAAGTAGTACTTGCAGAAACTATCTTAAATGGGGACATTCCAGATTCATATTATAATCTAGATTTGACAGACTCAAGTGAGCTTATTGACTTGACTAACTAAAAAGCTATATGCTAAAATACAGCTAGGTGATAAATATGAAGATATTAATAGCAACAAAAAATCCAGGTAAGATAGAAGGAGCAAAAAGAGCATTTTTGAATTATTTTGATGATATTACAATTGAAGGAATTCCAGTTTCATCTGATGTAGGTGAAGAACCAGTAAATGACGAGCTTTATAACGGATCAAATAATAGAGTTGAAAACTTAAAAAAATATGCTAAAGATAATAATATAGAGGCGGATTATTATATTGCTGTAGAATCTGGAATAACTAATCAGTTAGGAAAGTGGCTTATAATAAATATAGCAACTATTGAAGATAAATATGGTAAAAAGAGTATTGGAAGTAGTTCAGGTTTTCCTGTACCAGATAAGTATGTAGATGAGATAATTTCAACTGATCTTGGTAAACTTATGGATAAAATTTTTAATGAAGAAGATTTAAGATCAAAACAAGGTGGAGTATCTTTACTTACAAAAGGTGTTATTTCAAGGTATGATTTAACAGAACAAGCTTTTGTTATGGCACTTACACAATTTATAAATGGAGATATATGGTAAAATATTGACTCTTTAATAAAATTAGAGTATAATGATGCAACAAATAGTCATTATACTCTAAAAAATTTTAAGGGGGAATGTGAAATGAATAATGGAAAAATATTAGCAATTCGATTAATTGGTGATCCTATATTAAGTAAAGAATGTAAAGATTTAGATTTAATACGGTATAAAAAAAGGAAGGTATCAAGATATATGTGAAGATTTGAAAGCTACATTACTTTTTAATAATACAGCTTATGGTTTAGCTGCTCCTCAAGTAGGATATGATTTACGTATAATTGTACTTAATGCTAAAAAAGAAGATGTTTCGTATAATGATGCTCAAGATATACCTTTAACTATAATGATTAATCCTAAGTGGAAAAATATAGGTGATTGTATGGATGAGCAGTATGAAGCTTGTGCAAGTGTACCTCAAATAGCAGGTAAAGTAAGAAGGTATAAGAATATAGAAATAGAATATTATGATGAAAATGCTAAGTACATTAAAAGACAAGTTAATGGCTTTTTTGCAAGGCTCATACAGCATGAATGCGATCATTTGGACGGAATAATTTTTTTAAATAGAGTTGAAAAAGATTTTGCAACTAAGGAAATGATTAAAAAATATAATTTAAAGAAAAGCTCTGAATAAATTTTCAGAGCTTTTCTATAGTTTTTTTGATGAAATTAAGGTATAATGTAAATAGAAAAGGGTGATAGTATGCCAAAACTTGAAAATATAAAAGTTATTTTTATTGATATTGATAAAACTCTTACAGATAATAAAAGACAAGTACCAAAGGAAAATTCATTGGCAATAAAGAAAGTCGTTGATTTAGGAATATTAGTTGTTTTGTGCTCTGGAAGAGGTTTTTCTTATGCAGGTCAAAAGGCTAAAGAGGCTTGTGCGAGTGAGTTTTTAATTACAAGTAATGGTGCTCAAATTTATGACTTTAAAAATCATAAATCTTTGTATGAGAATAAAATGTCAAAAGAAACTGTAAAAAATCTATTAGAGGAATTAAAAGAAATTGGCGTAGAATGTATATTAAACACATCTTCTACTAGATTTGGAACAAAGAATTTAAAAAGAAAAATAGATAAAGAAGAGAAATTCTTTACTAGTGTGGATGATATAGGCAATGAGAACATACTACAAATAGTATGTGAGGTAAGCTCTTATTCTTCAATGGAGAAATTAATAAAAATAGTAAATAAATATGAAGATTTGATTATTTTAAATCTTTCTAGAACTTTTTTAGAACATGTAGAAAATGAAAATAATTATTATGCTGACATTAATAATTATAATGTTAATAAAGGAGAAGGGATAAAAAAATTTTTAGAGTTATTTAATATAAAAAAAGAAGAATCTTTATGCTTTGGAGATTATATTAACGATGTAGAAATGTTTGAAGCATGTGGATATAAAGTTGCAATGGGAAATGCTAGTAAAAATTTAAAAGAAAAAGCTGATTATATAACTTTGTCTAATAATGAAGCCGGAGTAGCTTATTTTATTAATAAGTATCTTTTAAGCTAAACCTTGATATAACGTAAAAAATATGGTATAATTATGTAATCTTATAAATGTAAACTTAAGTTAAAATTAATTTAGGAGGTGTGTTTTTTGGAAGAAATATTAATTAGTATTGTTAATAATATGGAAAAAAGGATTATATTTGTAGATGAGTTTCATATTATTAAGTATCTAAATAATTCAGCAAAAGAACACTACAAAAAGAAGGGACTATGTAATTTAGTTGGAAGAAGTATTTTTGAATTTCATAAGCCCGAAACAAATGAAAAAATAAAAAATGCGGTTAAGACTTTAGATGAGGATAATTCTATAAATAAAGTAACGATTGATTCGGCGACAATGTATGCAGTTAGAGTAAATAATAAATTTTGTGGTTATTATGAAATGTTTTAAGAGCTTGTATTTACAAGCTCTTTTTTTGAATAATTCATATTAAAGATTATCTTTTAACCATTCATCATCACAAAGTACATTTATCCATGTGGCTTCTCCACTAAGTTTCCCGACAAATAGTCTATCATCATCATCAATATAGTTAGATAAGTATCTTGCTATATTGTTTGCTCTATTATTTGTTTCAACAATCCAGCAAGATTCTAATACTTTTTTACAAGCACCTAAATTTTTTATTGCTTTAATTAATTCAGAATAGTCTTTTTCTTTATTATTTAAATTTAAAGTAATAATATAACAATACATAACTATCGCCTCCTTGGTGAATATTATCTCAGAACTAATGTGAAAAATCAATATATTGTGAATTAAATACAATAAAACCCGCTATTTTTAATAAATAGCGGGTAAATTTTATGTTTTTTAAATATCTTGAAAAGTTCCTTGAAACTATCTTTTTGAGAATTGAGGAGCTTTTCTTGCTTTTTTAAGACCGTATTTTCTTCTTTCTTTTACTCTAGAATCTCTAGTTAAAAGACCATTTCTTTTTAATACTGCTCTAACTTCAGGATCTGTAGTAGCTAAAGCTTTAGCTATACCATGAGAAACTGCACCTGCTTGACCAGCAAATCCACCACCATGAACTGTAGCTTCAACATCATATTTTTCCATCATGTTAGCAACTGTAAAAGGTTTTAAAACTATAGCTTTTAAAGTATCTAAAGTATATACCTCATTTATATCTTTTTTATTTATTGTTATTTTACCAGTTCCAGGAATAATGTTTACTCTTGCAATTGAAGATTTTCTTTTTCCTGTTGCATAAATATATTCTTTTTTTGCCATTTTTTAATTCCTCCTAAAAATTCCACATTTCAGGTTTTTGAGCTTCATGAGTATGCTCAGCACCTTTAAATACTCTTAATTTTGTTAACATTTGTCTACCTAAAGTATTGTGTGGTAGCATTCCTTTAACTGCTAACATAACAGCTTTGTCTGAATTATTAGCCATTAAGTCTTTATAAGATACTTCTTTAAGACCAGTCATATATTCTGAATGACGTCTATATTTTTTGTCTTGTAGTTTGTTACCAGTTAAAACTATTTTGTCTGAGTTTATAACTATAACATTATCTCCACAATCAATGTGTGTAGAATAAGTAGGTTTGTGTTTACCTCTTAAAAGTCTAGCTGCCTCTGTAGCTACTCTACCAAGTGGCTTGTTAGCTGCATCTAGAATATACCATTTCTTTTCAATTTCGTTAGCTTTAACGCTATGTGTAGTATTATTCATTTTAATTTATCCTCCTAAAATATACTCTTAGAAAGTCAAATTTTCCGGGGTTATAGTTTGACTAACTATACGATACTTAGATATTATACATTTTTTTTACAAAAATGTCAACTAAATAAATAAAAACTTATGAAAAAAGTGCATATATAAAATTTATATGTAAGATTAAAATACTTGCAAAAATAATTAATTTATAGTAATATATGTTTAGTAGGAAAAAATTTATAGTGAGGAATAGATAATGATAAAATATGAGGTGTACGAAGGCGTATTTGATATGGATTTTGCAGACACTTCTGCTACTCTTATTGACGCCAAGGAAAAAGGAAGACTAAGAAATATAATTAATAATCTAAATATGTATGCAGATAATGTAAAAATAATAACTGAATTATATACAAATGTACTTTTAGATGAAAATGTATCTTATTTTTTACCTAAGATAACACAACAAGATGTATTTATGAGACATTTTCCTGAGCTTTTTGTATATAATGAGTATGGTGAGAATTTATTTAATTGTCAGCAAAATAGCAAGTATCATAGATATAGTGTGTTTCATCACATTGTTGCAAGCATTGAATGTGCAAATGTAACAGAGATTTCTATTGCTGATTGGCAAAAGAAAATAATTAAATGGACTATGTTCTTACATGATATAGGAAAACCATATGTAAAGAAAATAGCAGAAGATGGAACAGAAAGTTTTACAGGTCATGATGAAAAATCAATGGAGCTTGCAGAGGAAATATTAAATAGATTTGATTTTAGTAAAGAAGAAAAAAATATAATATTAACTTTAATTAAGTATCACGATAAATATTTATCTGTTGATGATGTTACTAATGAAAATTTAACTTTTCTTGCTAAAGAACTTAACAATGACAGAGAACTTTTTTATTTATTAATTAATGTTAAAGATGCTGATTCAAAAGCAAAAAACACAGAAGCTTATAATAATTTTAAAGTTATTAAAGAAAAATTCTATGAATTTGCAAATACTTATTTTGAACAGAGTACAAGAAGAAAAATTGAAATAAAAGAGTCTACTATTGAAGGAAAAAAAGTAGAAGATAAACAAGAACCGGAACAGGAAATAAAATTAACAAGTAAAGACATAAAAGAACTTATTGATGAAATAATAACAAAAAAATCAATAAGAGTAAGGTATCAACCAATTGTTGATTTAAAAACGCAGTCTGTTTTTGGATATGAAGCCTTATCTCAAATTAGCTCTGCAAAAAAGATAAAAATAGAAAAGCTTCTTGAAGTTGCAAAAGACTATAATGATTACGATAAGCTACAGCAAATTTTATTTACTAATGCAATTGAGCAATTTGAGAGTGTAGTAAATAGAGATTCTAATATTATAATGGTAAATATAGATTATGATAGTTACGTAAATTATGTAAATAAGCCAAGAATATATGATATGATGGCAAGAAATAAAGTTGTAATTGAGTTTAAAAATTATGATAATAAAGATTTGACAGATATACAAGAAACAATTCAATCAATCCACTTAAAAGGTGGACAAGTGGCTTTTGATAATTTTAAATTAGATAAGCTATCTATAGAGGATATTTGTTACTTAGATATAGACTATATAATACCAGATATGTCATTTATAAAAGACATATATAAAGATTTTGAAAAACAAAAATTTATAAATAGTTTAATAACGTATACAATTTCAAAAGATATTAATTTAATAGCAGTTGGAGTAGAAAATAAGAAAATATTAGATACTTTAAAATTAGTTGGAGTTAGACTTGTTCAAGGATATTATTTTGGAAAACCATTACCTGAAATTAACATGATGAATGATGATATATTTGATTTATTAAACAAAGAAGAAGATCAATCTATTATGTAGTAAATAAGAGCAAGATAATCTTGCTCTTTTAATATTATTGAAGAAAAAATTAATAAAAAAATTAAAATTATGTGTTGACAAACAAAAAAAATAATAGTATAATGATAAACGAACAAACGTTCTTGATAACAAATAAGGGGGAGAAATTTATGATATCTGAAGAAAGAAAAAAAGCATTAGATATAGCAATGGCACAAATTGAGAAAAATTTTGGTAAAGGTGCTGTAATGAAATTAGGTGAAGTTGGAGATGTAAGTATTGATACAATTCCATCTGGAGCATTAAGTTTGGATATAGCATTAGGAATAGGTGGTTTTCCTAGAGGTAGAATTATTGAAATTTTTGGACCTGAGTCATCAGGTAAAACAACAGTTGCTTTACATGCGATAGCAGAAGCACAAAAATTAGGTGGTATAGCAGCATTTATTGATGCAGAGCATGCACTTGATCCGGTTTATGCTAGAAATTTAGGTGTAGATGTAGATAATCTTATTGTTGCTCAACCAGATACTGGAGAGCAAGCTTTAGAAATTGCAGAGCAACTTGTTAGAAGTGGTGCTGTGGATATCATAACTATTGACTCTGTTGCAGCTTTAGTTCCTAAGGCTGAAATTGATGGTGAAATGGGAGATTCTCATGTTGGTTTACAAGCAAGACTTATGTCACAAGCTTTAAGAAAATTGACAGGGGTATTAAATAAATCAAATACAGTTGCAATATTTATAAATCAATTACGTGAAAAAGTTGGAGTTATGTTTGGAAATCCAGAGACAACACCAGGTGGTAGAGCTTTAAAATTCTATGCATCAGTAAGACTTGATGTTAGAAAACAAGAAGCTATAAAAGTAAATGGAGAAGTAATGGGAACAAGAACTAAAGTAAAAGTTGTAAAAAATAAAGTTGCACCTCCATTTAGAGAAGCTGTTTTTGATATTGTATACGGAAAGGGTATTTCAAATGAAGGATGTGTACTTGATCTTGCTACAGATATGAATATAGTGGATAAGAGTGGTGCTTGGTTTGCATATAATGGTCAAAAGATTGGTCAAGGAAGAGAGAATGCAAAGCAATTTCTTGCACAAAATCCTGACATAATGAAAGAAATTGAAGGAAAAGTAAGAGAAAACTTTAATTTAGCATTTGAAAATAGCATGACAGGAGCATCTGAGGCAGATGAAGACTCAGAGGAAGAATTTTTAGATGAAGAATAATAAAAAGGTGCATGAAAAATGCATCTTTTTTTAGGAGGATGTAAATGGAATTTGAAGAAGCAAAAGAAAAAGCGGTAAGGTATCTAGTACTTGCTTTAAGAACACAAAAAGAAGTAGAAAATAAACTGAGAAAGTTAAAAGTAGATGAGGATATTATTTTTCAAGTGGTAGAATATCTTAAAAGTATAGGATATATAGATGATTCAAAATATGTAGATGCTTATCTTAGACAATGTATATCAATACCAAAGTATTCTGTATATGAAATAAATATGAAACTTTTACAAAAAGGGATAGATAAAGAGCTATTGCAAAGGAAGTTGAGTAAATTTAGTTCAAAGACTTATGAAAAAAAATTAGTAGAAAAGCTTTTAAATGGTAAGTTAAAAAACATGGAGCCACTTAAGCAGAAAGCATATTTGTATAGAAGAGGATTTAATATAAGTGATAATTTTGAAATGTAAAGATAAAAAAATTTTTTTATCTTTTTTTTTTCCTTAATATAAGATATAATAAAATTAAGGAGTGCTTGATATGAAGATGAATAAAGATGATAATTATAAGGAAGATAAAAAAGAATATTCAAAATTTATAATTGATGCTTGTGATGAGATCTCAAATCTTACAGAAGAGCAATATGAAAATGAAAGAAAATTTTTTACATCATTTGATGAAGAACTGGAAAATTTAGCTAAAAATTTAAGTAAAAAAATTAAAAAAGGTGAAATTGAGGATGATGTAAATGAGTAGTCTTACAGAAGAAGAGAAAATTGTAAAAAAATATTATGAGTTTTTTGTTGAAAGTAAAGTACCTAAATCTAAAACAGAAACAAAAAAATTAATAAAATCTTTTTGTGAAGAATTTTCTAAAGCAAGTATTTTAGGTACGAGGTATGAAGATAATAAAATAACTATTGGAAAAACAAGTAAAAGAGAAACTAATGGTAGTATGAGTACTTTTGGTGGTAAAGGGAAAAAAGCTTTGATGAGGATAAATACTAAAAGATTTATTAGAGTACATAAAATAAATTCTGAAAATAAAAACCAACGTTTTGAAGGATTTTTTAAGTTGGTTGAAACTGCTAATCATGAATTAAGACATTTTTTTCAAGGAAAAGATAATGGTACTTTCAAAATGATTTCTAATGGGATATCATTTGGAGAAGCTCTAGATTATTCTTATGAAGATGTTTCAAGAGCAACAGATAAAGATTTTTATAGTAGTAAAATTGGCAATTATCATAATGTAATGAAAGAAGGAGATGCAAGAAGAGTTGGATGTCTTAATGCATGTAATCAGATTATTAATGCAATTTCTAGACTAAAAGTATCTCAAGTAGAAATTATGATGCAAAATTTACAAGAATCAATAGAAGAAGATAATATAGAATATGAAAAATTAAAATTTCCTAATGAGAAAGTAAGACGTACTAGATCAGATGTTACGAGAACGTATTCAGATGAGGCTTTAGCAACATATCCTCAAAAATTTCTTGATAGATTTCCAGTTTTAAATTATGAATATGAAGAAAGTGGATCTAGAAAAAGTATAGAAACTTTATGGAAAGAAAAATCTATGTTAGAACAAAATTTAAAAAGTAATATGAAAATAAAAGAAGATACAAAAGATAAATTAGGTAAACAACTTCATATAGGATACTCTAAAATATTCTTTAATGCATTCAAAGAGTTAAATGATTTTGAAAAAAAGGATATTGTTGCTAGATTTGGTCATGAGAAAATAGATCAAATAATTAAATATACAATTGATGGACGTCAAAAAGAGCTTATTGAAAGAGAAAAACATTTAAAATCATATTACTACGTAGTAAGAGAAAATGATTTAGAAGAATATGTAAATAAATATAAGTTTGATGAAGCTGTTGAATCATATAGAAGAAAAGCTGGATATGGTTCTCATTTTGATTTTGTTGAACAAAAAAATTATATTGGATTTGAAAATGATGAAACAAAATTTTTAAAGTCATTTGGACAATCAATAAAATATATAAAATGCAATAGATATACTCCAGAAGAAAAAGCTCGTGCGGATGCATTAATAAGTGACATTAAGCAAAAAAGGTTAGAGGAAAATAAAAAGAAGTATATAAGAAGAATTCAAGCAAAACAAAGTAATAATATTTTCTCAATTATAAAGAGAAAAATTTATACTAAATCTTTGCCAGCTTCAAGAGAAGAAGAAAACTTAGAGTTTGAATTACAAAACTTAGTAGTAATGCGTGATGAAGCTTTAAAATATAAAAAATTAAAGCAAGAAAAAAAAGATGAATTAAGTAATATAAAAAATGAGGTAGATAATACTCTAAAAAAAGTTAATGCTCAAAAATATTTAGAAAAAAAAGAAAATAATATAATTAGTTTCCCAGAGGATCCTAATATATAATGAGGGAAAGATATGTTGGATAATGAAAAATATAAAAAATTAAAAGAAATTAAAGAGTTATTAGATAATAAAAAGATAGAAGTAAAAGATATTCCTAATGAGTATATTCATTATTTATATATTATGTATGAAAACCAAATAAAAGAGGATAAATATCAAATAAAAGAAATTGAAGAAAATATAGAAGAGTATAAAAAAATGATTCAAGATGCGATTTTATACTTAAAAAGTAATCATATAAAAGATGAGACTTAGTCTCATCTTTTTTCGTGTAGTTTTTACTTGAAAAATAATAACTTAGAGTATATAATCTAATTATATTTAGGAGGAAAAGTATGAAAATAAATACACCAACACCACATAATGAAGCAAAATATGGAGAAATTGCAAAGACAGTTTTAATGCCAGGTGATCCTTTAAGAGCAAAGTATATAGCAGAAAACTTTTTAGAAGATGCAAAATTATATAATAATGTAAGAGGAATGCTAGGATATACAGGAAAATACAAAGGTGTAACTATTTCTGTTCAAGGAAGTGGAATGGGAGTTCCATCTATGGCAATTTATTCTAAAGAACTTTTTGAAGGTTATGATGTAGACAATATAATAAGAATTGGAAGTGCAGGATCTTTGGATAATGATAATGCGTGCGATATTTGTAAGAGTGTAAATTTAGGAGATATAGTAATAGCACAAGATGTGGTAACAGATTCAAATTATATTCAAGCAAATAAATATAATGTTGTTCCTGTGGCATCAGAGAAAATTTTAAGTGTTGCAAAGGAAGAGTGTAAAGACTTAAGTAATATTAAATTTGGGACAATATATACATCAGATACATTCTATATGGAGCATAAGTTTTTAGAAGAAATGTCAAAAAAACCTGTTTTAGGAGTTGAGATGGAAACACTTGGTCTTTATACTAATGCTGCAGTAGCTAAAAAGAATGCTATAGCAATGTTTACTGTTACAGATAAATTATTAAGAGGAATATCTGTGCCATCTAGTGATAGACAAACAGGTCTAAATCAAATGATAGAATTAGCTTTAGAAATAGCTATAAAATTAGAAAAGGAAAAAGAGTAATATGAATAATATTGAAAAGATTGAAGATATTAAATTTAATATAAAAAATTTTGAAGGACCACTTGATCTTTTGTTATATTTAATATCTAAGAATAAAAAAGATATTTTTGAGATATCTTTAAGTGAACTTACAGATGAGTACGTTTCATATCTAAATGAAATGGATGAAAATAATATTGAAATAGCATCTGAATTTATTGTTATGGCTTCTACACTTTTGGATATAAAAGCAAGAAAACTTTTACCACAATTAGAGAATGAAGAGGAAGAAGAACAGATATCTGAAGAAGAACTTCTTAGAAAAATATCACAATATAAAATATATAAAGAGGCATCAGAAAAAATTAATGAGATGTATAAATTAAATTTTGGTTCTTTTACTAAGGCTTTTGAAAAAATAAAATTTAAAAAGAAAGTAGAATACACAGGAGATAAATTTACTAAACAAGAAATATTTAATATATATTCAAATATATTATTTAGAAATCAAAGTAAAATAAATAAGAATGCAAAAGAAATTGAAAAAATTGCTGTATACGAAAAATATACTGTTCAAGATAAAGTAAAACAGATTGTTGGTTATCTAAATGATAACGGAAGTATGGTGTTTAACAATGTATTTAATAATACTTGTGATAATGTAGAAATAGTAACGGCTTTTTTAGGAGTTTTAGAGCTTGGAAAAATGAAACAGGTAGATATTGAACAAGAGTATTTGTTTTCAGATATAAATGTTACAAGAAAAAATGAAGCAAAAATAGATATAGATGTATCAACTTTAAATTATTAGTACGGGATAACCGTACTTTTTTGTTATATATTTTTATTCTGTGCATATATATTAAATAGGAGGGATAAATATGTTAAGGTGCATAGGAAAAAATATTATAGTAGAGCTAAGTGATAAAAATGACTATGAAAGAAACGGAATAATAATTAAGACTACTTCATCAAATCTTATTGGGAGAGTTATTTGTACTGGAAAGGATATAACTGAAATTAAGCAAGAAGATAAAGTTATATATAATGAAGCTAACGCTAGGAAAATTATATATAATAGTATGGAGTATTTTGTTTTAAATGAAAAAGATGTTTTAGCAATAATTTAAGGGGGATTCATATGAAAAAAATATTATATGGTAATGAAGCCAAAGAAGCAATCTTAAGAGGTGTAGAAAAACTATCTAATGCTGTAAATATAACTTTAGGACCCAAAGGAAAAAATGTAGCATTAAAGGGTGAGTTTTCATCACCTGTAATAATAAATGACGGTGTTTCAATTGCAAAAGAAATTCAACTAGATGATGAAATTGAAAATTTGGGTGCTGAACTTTTAAAAGAAGTAGCATTAAAGACTAATGATATTGCTGGAGATGGAACAACAACAGCAACAGTACTTGCTCATAGTATGGTAAAAGAGGGAATGAAAAATATAACTGCGGGAGCAAATCCTGTGCAAATTAGAAATGGAATGAATAAGACACTTAAAGAGGCAATTAAGGTAATTAAAGAGATATCTCAAACCATTGAATCTAATGACCAAATAAAAGAAATAGCAGTTATTTCATCTGGAGATTATGAAATTGGAAATTTAATAAGTACAGCAATAAATATGATAGGAAAAGAAGGAGTAATAACCGTTGATGAATCAAAGACTACTAATACTAATTTAAATATTGTAGAGGGATTAAAATTTAATAGTGGATATATATCATCATATATGGTAGGAGATAATATGAAAATGGAAGAAGTATTAGAAAATCCATATATTTTAATATCTAACAAGAAAATTACAAGCGTGCAAGAGGTATTACCTCTTATTGAAAAAGTTTCTCAGACAAATAGACCATTAGTTTTAATTGTAGAAGATATAGAGGGTGAGGCCCTTGCAACTTTAATTGTAAATAAAATTAGAGGTACTTTTAATTCGATTGCTGTAAAAGCACCAAGTTTTGGTGAGGAAAGAAGGCAAATACTTGAAGATATAGCAATAGTGACTGGAGGAAATTTAATTGATGATGAAATATTATCAGATTTAAAAGAAGTTAGCTTAGCAGATTTAGGAAGTGCAAAGAGTGTAAAGATTTCTAAAGATAGTACAATAATACTTAGAGGAAATGGAAAAGAAGAAAAGATTACACAAAAAATAGAAGATACAAAAAATAGTATTCTTGCTCAAAGTAGTGAAGATGAAATAAAAAAACTAAGAAGAAGGCTGGCAAGACTTTTAGGTGGAATTGCTGTAATAGAGGTGGGAGCGGCAACACAGACTGAGCTTAATGAAAAAAAGCTTAGAATTGAGGATGCTTTATCTGCTACAAGAGCTGCTATAGAAGAAGGTATAGTAGAAGGAGGTGGAAGAGCATATATAACAGTTGAAAATAGGATAAAAGGCTTTGTAAATAGACTTATAGAAGGAGAAAGAGTTGGTGGAAATATAGTACTTAAGGCTTTAGAGAAGCCACTATATTATATTGCTGAAAATGCAGGACAAAATGGAGATATTATAGTAGAGAAAGTAAAAGAGAGTAAAGAGGAAATTGGTTATAATGCCAACGAAAATGTATTAGTAAATATGAAAGAAGAAGGGATAATAGATCCAACAAAGGTTACAAGAACTGCTTTAGAAAATGCTGTTTCTATTTCTTCTATGATACTTACAACAGACGCAGCAATTTGTAATGTAGATAAAGATATATAAAAAGAAATTCTTCATTTTTATGAAGAATTTCTTTTTATTATAAAATAGTTGGTCCAATTACGTATGAAAAACCACCCATTAATGAAAGGATAATACAAATTATTAGCATTATTAAAGATATAATATATGCTATCTTGTTAATAACTAATGAATTATCTCTTTTTAAAGCTTTTTTAGAAATTATAAATGCAGGAACAGCTAATATATATGAAAAAACAACTTGCATAAATATTAATAAAGGTACAGTTAGTAACGATAATATCAAAGAGAATATAGAATACGTTTTAGCTTTCTCTTTTTTTATTTTTAAATGATTTGCTATATTCATTGTAGCAATAATAGCACCAATTCCTATTACTCCAGGAATCAATCTATAGTTTTGATTTTTTACTATTATAATAACATAAATAATACATAGTAATATTAAAATAGCAGTTATAACTTTAATAATAATGCTACTGTTTTCTTTGTTTTTTTGACTATTTCGCATTTTTCAACACCTCTTACATGTGTATTATATTATATAAACTTGTTAAAGTCAATTAAAATATATAATTACTAATAGGTTATTTTGCTTGCAAATAAGGATAATTTAATATATAATATTATGTATATAAAGTAGGAGATTTTTATGGAAGAATATATAGATAGAATAGATATTCAGACAGTACCAGCACAGACTCTAGCTTTTATTGGAGATGCAGTATATAATGTCTATATAAGAACATATTTAACGAGCATATCTACTGCAAAAGCTGGAGCATTGCATAGTCTTTCAATAAAATATGTAAGTGCCAAAGGGCAATCTGCAACAATTGATAAAATCATGGACATGCTTACAGAAGAAGAAATTGCAATGTATAAGAGAGGAAGAAATACTAATATTCCTACAGTTTCTAAGCATGTTGACGTTGTCGAATATAAAAAAGCAACAGGATTTGAGTGTTTAATAGGTTATTTATTTGTTACAAAACAAAATGAAAGATTAAATAAGATTGTACAAGAAAGTATTAAGTGCTTTAATTAGGAGGAAATAATTATGAAGGATACAGATAAAGATTTTTTAGAAGAAACTTTTAGAAAAGAAGTATTAAAATCAATGGATGATAAGCTTTCTGAAAAAGAGAAAAAAGAACTTATGGAGGAAGCAAATGTCTCTTTAAAATTTTTAGATAAAATAAATGAAGTGGAATTACCAAAAGATAACTATGTTATTTTTACTGATGGTAAAGAACAATTAATATATGAAAATGGTGAATTTTATGTTGTTTCTTCTACGAGTACTCTAAAGCAAAAAAAGAAGAAGACAAAAAAAGAAGCTACTGATATGTATTTAGATTATTTTATTAAGTATCAGCTTAATCCAATATTAGACAGTAGAAAAGCAAAGCAAAGAACAATTGAAGAAAAAGCTAAAAATAAAGCTAATAAGACAAAACAAATTCAAAAAGTTGCTGAGGATAAGAAAATAAAGAAAGAAAAAGTTATAGAAAAAGAAGATTTAACAAGATAAAAAAACTACCTTTAGTTAAAACTAAAGGTAGTTTTTTGTTAGCAAATACTATTTTTTACTTGTTCAATATCTGCCTGACCTGCAGGAGCGGCAGGAACATAATATCCTTTTTCTTTTGCAATTAAATATATTTGCCATTGATAATTTTCTAGTGAATTTCTAGAAGTTATTAAAGTATCTCTAAAATTTTTATCATTTGATTGTTGAATACTATAATTAATCATATTTATAGTACTATTTAATGTAGATAATACATCACTTACACCAATTTTCTCTGTCATTTCATTCACCTCACAACATATTAGATAATTCAGATTTTAAATTTGTACATTCATTACAAATGTCATCAAGTATTGTAGTTACATTAGAATCTGAAGTTAAAGTTTTGTAATAATTAATTTTTGAACAAAACTCGGTTGCGTGACCACAAATGTGTCTAATATTTTGAATTTCAATTTGATTTAAACTATTCATAATAACCTCCTTTTAAATCACTAAGAATATTATCTGTAATTATTTTTAATTTATACTAATTATTTTATAGTTGGTTTGGCAAATAGTGATGCTAAAAAACCAAATACTACAGCTGCTGCAATTCCACCAGCTGTTGCTGAAACTCCACCTGTAAATATTCCAATGAATCCTTGTTCTGCTATTGCTTTTACAGTACCTTTATATAAAGAATAACCAAATCCAGATATTGGAACACTCGCACCGCATTGTCCGAAGTTATATATAGGCTCATAAATACCTAAAAAACCAAGTACTACACCAAGTGTAACAAATAGAGTAAGAATTCTTGCAGGAGTAATTTTAGTTTTATCAATTAAAATTTGACCTATTGTACATATTATTCCACCAGTTAAAAATACTTTTCCGTACTCTAAAAATATATCCATAATTTACACCTCATTTTCTATTGCAATAGCATGAGCAATTCCAGGAATTGACTCACCTTGTGATGAAGAGAGTGGACTCATTAAAGCTCCTGTTGCAACAAGTAGTATTTTATTTAAGTTTTTGGCTTTTAATTCATTAAAAAAGTAGGAAGAAAATACACTTGCAACACATCCACATCCACTACCACCACAGTTTACATCTTGTTTTTTTTCATCGTAAATCAATATTCCACAGTCTTTATGCTTTTTTGAAATATCAATTCCTTCATTTTTAAAAAGTTGGATTAACATATCTGTTCCGTGAAGACCTAAATCACCGGTAATGATAGCATCATAATAATTTATATCTCTTCCTGTATCATTTAAATGATTGGAAACAGTACTAAATACTGCAGGAGCCATAGCAGCACCCATATTAGACATATCTGTAACGCCTAAATCTATTATTTTTCCTGGAGTTACATGAGTTATGTGTATACCATTATCTGCTATCTCTCTTCTAGTTACAAGTGCTGCACCACTTGCAGTAACAGTAGCTTGAGCTGTTGGACTCTTTTGATTTCCATGTTCTAAAGGCATTCTAAATTGTCTTTCTGCACTGCAAAAGTGAGATGATGCAGCAGCAACTATTTGATTTGCACAGTTTGATTCAAGAAGCAAAGAAGATAGTAAAAGTCCTTCACAAAAAGTTGAGCATGCACCGTAAAGTCCTAAAAAAGGTGTGTCAAATGCTCGTATTGCAAATCCGGATGAAATACATTGATTTAATAGATCGCCTGAAAAAATAACATCAACATCATGCTCTGTTATTCCTGATTTTACTAATAAATTATTTATACAGCTTTCTAACATTTTACTTTCAGATTTTTCAAATGTTTTTTCATCAAAAAATACATCTTTTATATGTAGATCAAAATAATTTGCAAGTGGTCCCTGCATCTCCTTTGGACCTACAATACTTGATGTTGAATATATACAAGGTTTGCATTCAATTTTAAAAGTTTGTTTACCAATTTTCATTTTTTAACCTCCTAAATTATATAGTTAAAGATATAGTATATAAATCCTAAAATAACAGACGTAGTAATACCATATACTAAAACAGGTCCAGCAATCTTAAACATATTTGCACCAATTCCTAGGACATATCCTTCACTTTTAAATTCTATTGCAGGAGATACAACAGAATTAGAAAAACCTGTTATTGGAATTGTAGAACCTGCTCCTGCTATTTTACCAAGTCTTGAATAGACATTTATTGCTGTTAAAAAAGCACCAATAAATATTAAAGAAATACTTGTTATGGTACCAGCTTTTTCTTTATCCATATTTAAATTTAGCATTTGATTGAATATAAATTGACCAAGCATACAAATTAAACCTCCGATTACGAAGGCAAAAAAAATGTTTTTTAAAATAGGACTTTTTTCTGCTTTTTTTGATATTAAATCATTATATTCACTATTTGAAATATTTAAATTTGTATTCATAATATAATCACCATTAATACTATTTGCAAAAAAAATCTAAATATAATTTTTATTTATATTTTTTAAAAAATATTGAAATAGAAACAAGAATTTGATATAATGTCTACATATATTGGAGCTATGGGGGTAGTAATATGGAAAACGAGAAAAAGTTTGGAACTGAGATGTTTGGTTATGACAAGAAAGAAGTTGAAGAATATGTAAAGGCTATGAAGGCTGATTACGAGAGTAAACTACAAGCTGAACGTTCAGATGCTAATAGAATTGCTAACGAGCTTTCTTTGGTTAAAAGAAAACTAGAAAAATATGAAACAGACTATATCGCAAAACAAGAAAAAGTTGCTAGTGCTCTAATAACTGCGGAAGATCAAGCAAAGAAAATTATTGAAAATTCAAGAAGTGAAGCTATACAAGAAAAAGATAGAATCGAACATTTAATTGAAATGGAAAAAGAAAAACTCTTAGATATGAAAAGAGAAGTGATAGATTTAAAAGAAAAAACTGTAGGATTATTAGATAAATACAGTCAAGAAATCAATAATCTATTAGATTAGTAATTATATTTAAGTGACCGTAATAAAATAGAACATAGGAGATATGTTTTATGAAAATTGCGGTTACTTTTTTTAGAAAAGATAGAAAAATACAAAAGATAAGAAAAAATTATATTCATATTAGTAATTCAAATAGTATAAATATAAAAAAATATGAAATATTAATAATATTATTTATTACAATTTTTATGGTTTTAAATAGTGAGAATCTAATATATTTAGGAAGTAATTTAGTACAAGTCAAAAATATAGATATATCTAATGAAAATATTATTTCTTTGAATTCTTTAGCTAATGCAGATAACTATATATTTAAAGAAAAAGAAGAAATAGAAAAAGTACAAAAAGACATTGGAACGCAAGAAGAGCTTGCAATGGATCAGATGGCTGAAGAATATAAAGATATAACAGCATTTAACGATATAAGCGCAGAAGACATACAAATTATAGCAGAGAATGAGAGCTATCAGAAGCTTAATATTTGTGGGGTTGATATAACTAATTATTCTACAAATAGAAGTATTGACTTTGAGGCTATACTAAATAGTGAAGATAAATTTTTTTCAAAATCAATTGATGAAATTCTGTTATATACAACTCATACGTCAGAGTCATATGCAAATAGTGAAAATTATGTTTTTGATTATACAAGTCCAAGAAGAACTACTGATGGACAATATAATATGTTAGCAGTATCGTCAAAATTTGCATCTAATTTAAACAATAAGGGAATAAATACTATTTGTAGTCTGACACCACATGATTATGGTGAATATAATAGTGCATATACTAATTCTAGACAGACGTTTGAATCTTTAATTGCTCAAAATCCTAATATAGCTATTGCTATAGATGTGCATAGAGATGCAATAGAAGATTTAGAATTTGCACCTAAGGTTGAATTTAAAGGATATAAAGTTGCATCTTTAATGCTCGTAATGGGAATAGGGTACGATGGAGAATATAATCCATATTATATGGAGAACTTAAAACTTGCTCTTCAAATTCAAATACTTGCAAATCAAATATATCCAGGACTTTTTAGACCAATGATAATACGTAATTCTGTATATAATCAAGATATAAAATCAAATTCATTTTTAGTTGAAGTTGGGGCATCTGGAAATACTTTAGATGAAGCAATTTTAGCTACTAGATGTTTATCAAATTTATTAAATATACTATATAAGGATTGATTTGGATATTTTATTTGTGATATAATCTAAAATCAGTATGAAAGGTTAGGAGTGTAAATGGCAAAGTTAGTTATAGTAGAATCTCCTTCTAAAGCTAAAACAATAAAAAAATATTTAGGTGGAGATTATGATGTAATTGCATCACAAGGACATATTATAGATTTACCTTCAAGTAAACTTGCGGTTGATATAGACAATGATTTTAAGCCTGAGTATAAAACAATGAAGGGAAAAGCAAATATAATTAAAAATATAAAGAAGCTTGCAAAGGATAAAGATGTAGTTTATCTTGCAACCGACCCTGATAGAGAAGGAGAAGCAATAGCTTGGCATTTAAAAAATGTATTAAATATTAAAGATGATGAAAAATGTAGAATAGAATTTAATGAAATTACTAAAAATGCTGTAAAAAAAGCTGTGCAAAAACCTAGAGTGGTAAATCAAGCTTTAGTAAATGCGCAACAAGCAAGACGTATACTTGATAGACTTGTAGGATATAAATTATCACCTTTACTATGGAAGAAAGTAAAAAAAGGTACTAGTGCTGGAAGAGTACAGTCTGTTGCATTAAAAATAATAATAGATAAGGAAAGAGAAATAAGAGAATTTGTGCCTGAAGATTATTATTTAATGTATGCCAAACTAGAAAAAAATGAAGATATATTAGTTGCTAAATTTTATGGTGATACAAGTGGAAAAATTGAACTTAAAGATAAAAAGCAAGTTGATAAAATAATTAAGGCAATAGATAATAAGCAATATGAAGTAATAGATATAAAAAAGAGTGAGAGAAGAAAGAATCCACCAGCACCATTTACAACATCTTCGTTACAGCAAGAAGCTTCAAGAAAACTTGGATTTAGTGTAAAAAAGACTATGATGGTTGCACAAAAACTATATGAATCAGGTTATATAACATATATGAGAACTGATTCAACAAGACTTTCTGAAGATGCAATGAAAATGGCAAAGGAGTACATTACAGATAAATTTGGAAAGGAATATTACTTAAATAGAGAATTTAAGGCTAAGGAAAATGCGCAAGATGCACACGAAGCTATTAGACCATCAAATCTAGATGCTGTTATGGATTTAGGTAAAGATGAAGAAAAATTATATAGTTTAATAATGAATAGATTTTTAGCATCTCAAATGTCAGTTGCTTTATATGATACAACTAGAATAAGGCTTAAAGTAGATGATTATATTTTCCACATAAATGGAAGAACAATAAAGTTTGATGGATATATGAAGCTATATATAGAAGGAAAAGATGATAAAGTAAAATCTAAAAATGATTCTGAAGATGATGAAGATGACGATAAAGCTTTACCCGAATTTTATATAGGAGAAAAATTAAATCAAAAAGAATTAAAAGCAGATAAAAAGACAACAGAACCACCAGCAAGATACACAGAAGCAAGTCTTGTTAAAGTAATGGAGGAAAAAGGAATAGGAAGACCAAGTACTTATGCTCCAACAATTTCAACTTTAGAAGAAAGAGTGTATATTGAAAAAGAGGGAAAATATTTAAAACCTACAGAGCTTGGGGAAATTGTAAATAAATTATTAGAAGAAAACTTTAAGGAAATTGTGGATGTTAAATTTACTGCAGATATGGAAAATAAACTTGATGATGTAGCAGATTCTAAACAAGATTATGTTCAGATGCTAAGAGAGTTTTATGAACCTTTTAATAAAAACTTACTTGAAGTTCAAGATAAAATAGAAAAAGTAAAAATTCCTGAACAAGAAACTGATGTGGTTTGTGAAAAATGTGGAAGAAAAATGGTTATAAAACAAGGAAGATTTGGAAAATTTCTTGCATGTCCTGGCTATCCAGAATGTAAAAATATAAAACCATATAATGAATCAATAGATATACCTTGTCCTGAATGTGGCGGAAAAGTTTTAATTAAGCATACTAAGACAAGAAGACCTTTTTATGTATGTGAGAATAATACTAATACAGAAGATAGTAAATGCCATTATATATCTTGGACTAAGCCTACATCTAAGAAGAAAGAAGAGTAACTATAAGTAGCTACTCTTCTTTTTTATTTCATAATCTTGTAAAACATTAGTTTGGATGATATAATAACTTTGAATGGAGAATAATATGGAAAGAAAAGTTAATATAATAGGAGCAGGACTTGCAGGATGTGAGTGCGCATATATTCTTGCTAAAAATGGAATAAAAGTTAAATTATATGAAATGAAACCTGATTATAAAAGTGAGGCGCATAAGTCGAATGATTTTGCTGAACTTGTGTGTAGCAACTCTTTAAAGTCCGAGTCACTTACAAATGCTTGTGGATTATTGAAAAAAGAGATGGAAATGCTTGGAAGTCTTTTTATAGAAGCTGCATATAATGCAAGAGTACCAGCTGGACAAGCATTAGCTGTAAATAGAGATATTTTTTCTAAATATATAACAGATAAAATAAAAGATAATAGGAATATAGAAGTAGTTTATAAAAAAATTGATAATTTAGATGAGATAGAAGGAATAAAAGTTGTTGCTACCGGTCCTCTTACAGATAATACGTTAATGAATAATCTAAAAGAAAAAATAGGACAAGAGGATTTGTATTTTTATGATGCAGCAGCACCAATCATATCAAGAGATTCCATCAATATGAGTATTGCTTATTGGGGAGATAGATACGAACAAGAAAGACAAAAAAGTGAAAGTATAGAAGAATGGAAAGAAAGACTAAGTAAATTACCTGAGGCGGATTATCTTAATTTACCAATGAATAAAGAAGAATATGAAAATTTTTGCAATGAGTTAGTAAATGCTGAGGTTGTAACACTTCATGATTTTGAAAAGAAAGAGATTTTTGAGGGATGCATGCCAATTGAAGTTATGGCAAAAAGAGGAATAGATACATTAAGATTTGGACCTCTAAAACCTGTAGGATTTACAGATTTAAGAACTGGTAGTAGACCATATGCAAATGTTCAGCTTAGAATGGAAAATAAAGAGGGAGAATCATTTAATCTTGTTGGATTTCAAACAAATTTAAAATTTGGAGAACAAAAGCGAGTATTTTCTTTAATTCCTGGACTTGAAAATGCTGTTTTTGAAAGATATGGAGTAATGCATAAAAATACTTATATAAATGGAGGAAAGCTATTAGATAATAATTTCTGTTTAAAGAAAGACAGTAGTATATATTTTGCAGGACAAATTTCAGGTGTAGAAGGATATGTAGAATCTGCTGCTTCTGGTATGATGGTAGCATATAACATTATTGAGAGATTTAATGGAAATAGAATAGCATTTCCAGAGGACACAATGCTTGGAAGTTTAGCAAAATACGTTTCTACAGAAAATATAAATTACCAACCAATGAATGCTAATTTTGGAATAATTAAGCCTTTAGATAAAAAAATTAGAGACAAAAAGCAAAAGTACACAACTCTTGCAAATATTTCTTTAGAAAGTATAAAGAGACTTAAAGAAGATCGATCTTGGAGGTAAAAATGAGTAATATCTATTTGTTTTATGGTGAAGAAAAGTATGATATAAATCAAAGAATAGAAAAGATAAAAAAAGAGTTTTCTAATTTAGAGGTTGGTGTTAATTTATTTTATATAAATTCAGAAAATGTAGATGAACTTGAGAATATTACCCAGGGAGTATCATTTTTTGGAAGCGAAAAGTTAATAATTATTAGAAACACTAATTTAAAATTTAATGTTGATATTTTAAAGAATATAGATGAAGATATTAGAGTTATAATAATTGAAGATACTGTTGATAAAAGATTATCTGAATATAAGCAATTATCTAAGATAGCAGAATGTATAGAGTATAAGCATTTAGATGAAAGACAAATGACTCAGTTTATAATTCAGATTTTAAAAAAATATAATGTTAACATATCGTATGATGATGCACAATATATGCAAAGCGTATGCGGAGATGACAAGTATAACAATATTAATGAACTTCAAAAATTAGTAATATATGTACAAAATGGAGGAACAGTAACAAAAGAGATTATAGATAAGGTATGCTCTAAGACACTTAATGCTAAAATTTTTGATGTGCTAGATGACATTATAAATAAAAGAAAAAGCATAGCAATAGAAGAATTAAATTCTCTTCTTAAACAAAAAGAGCCGATTGTTAAAATTTATATAATGCTTTATAAACAATTTAAACAACTATTTATGATAAAGCTTCTAAAAAATTCAGGAGACAAGAATATTGCACAGACTTTGGGAGTTGCACCGTTTATTGTTAAAAAATTATCTGCTTCATGTGATAAATATTCAGAAGAAGAATTAAAAAACATTATATATGCTTTTGATAATTACGATAAAAAAACAAAAAATGGTGATATGGATTTTGAGATAGGATTAAAAGAAATAATATGTATGTTATAGAATAAAAGCACCTTTATTTATACATAATTGTATATAGAGGTGTTTTTTATGAATAAAATTAAATATAATACTGATATGGCTGATGAAAGAGTAGACGAATATAAAGTAATAAATAATATGAGCAGTATTGATGGTATAGAAATAACTGAAGAAAAATTTAATGAGTTTAAAATTACACAGGTTAATGTATTAAATCAAAATGGAGCAGATGCAATTGACAAAAAAATAGGTAAATATATTACTTTTGAAATGGATAATGTAAAATATCTTGATAATAAAGATAAAATTATTTTAAAATTAAATGAGTATTTAAAAGAGTTAATTAATACGCATGATTCTGTTATGGTAGTCGGTCTTGGAAATTTATATGTAACTCCTGATGCTCTTGGATCAAAGGTAGTAAATAGTATTGATGTTACAAGGCATATTTTAAAACTAGCAAAAGAAATGGTAAGTGAAAACACACGTGAAGTTAGTGCTATTTGTCCGGGTGTAATGGGAAACACGGGTATTCAAACAAGTGAAATAATATCCTCAGTATCCCAAATTGTAAAACCAAAGTATATTATAGTTATTGATAGTTTAATGTCAAAATCAATAAAAAGAGTTGGAGCGTCAATCCAACTTAGTAATACAGGGATAACTCCAGGTTCAGGGATTACGGGATTTAATAATTCTATTGATAAAGATTCAACAGGAGCAACAGTTATATCTTTAGGTGTACCTATGGTAGTGGATATGGCAACAATAACTAATGATGCTTTAAATAAAATTGAAAATAAGGACGATGAAAGAGGAGATAGATACTATAAGATAGCAAATATTTTAGATACAGAAAATTATATAGTTACTCCTAAAGATATAGATGAATTAATTCAAATTATGTCTGATATAATTTCAGAGAGTATAAACAGAGCAATGTAATTTATATATTGATTTTTATTTATAATTAGTATAAAATATCATTATGGTTTTAGGAGGAAAAAACATATGACGAAAAATAGAATAGGTATGATATTAGTTATACTAATGTTTTCAATACTAACATTTAATGTTACTTTTGCTGCTGAGATTTTTGATAATAAAAGCACAAGTGAAGTATATAAAGTTAGTGAAGACGATTCATCGTTTGATCTTCCATTTATTAGAGTGGTAGATAATAGGATTGAGGTAGATAAATCAATTTCACAAGTGGGACTTTTTATGAGTACAAACTCAATTGAAGTAACTGAACCATTAGAAGGTGTCCAAGTATTTTATGGAAATGATACAGTAAGACTCAATGCAAGTACTCAGTATCCAGTTATATTTACTACAGGTAATGTTGTAATAAATGGAGAGATTGAAAATACAACGTTTATATATTGTAATGGAACAATTACTGTAGGAGAAGATGCAAATATTAAGGGCAATTTAATATGCTATTCACCTAAATTAGAAATTAATGGTCAAATTGATGGAAATATTTTAGGAAATGTTACAACTTTAGATATAAATAATACTATAAAAGGTAAAGTTAGAATGCAAGTACAACAAGTTAACTGCCTAGAAGGGGCAGTTGTTGAAAATGAAATGCAATTTACTACAACAAATGCAGATCTTTCAATTCCTGAAAGTGTGGGAACAGCTACAATTGATGTGATTTCTGGAAATGATATGCAAATAGGACAATACTTTTTAGAAATATTAATAGCTACTATAGGAAACATTGTTATATTTTTATTGCTATTAATATTAGTAAAAGGAGAAAGGTTAGAAAGAGTTGCACAAAACTTAACGAACGGAAGAAAGGTGTTAAAAAACGGAATATCAGCATATATAGGCTTAATTATTAGTATATGTTTTGGAATTGTTTTATTAGCCTTACTTACAAAGTTAGGAGTAGCATTATTAATTTTTGCAATAGCTGTAATGATAATATTTACTTTATTAAAAAATGTAATTTTTGGAGTATTTATTGTTGAACTTGTTAAAACTAGATATGCAAAACAAGAAATTAAACCTAATAATGTTTTAACAGCAATTATTGTATTTTTAATTTTAGAATTATTAGAAACTATACCATATGTAGGAGAATTAATTAAGTTTATAGTATTTATATTCTCACTTGGAATTATATATTCATTATTAAAAAGAGATAGTGAAAAAGTAGAAGTAGTTAAAGAAGATAAACAAGAAGTAATTGAAGCAAAATAGTCATAAAATAAATAGTTAAACATAGACTATACCAAAGAAAGAAGGTATAGCTATGTTTAATTTTTTTGGCGTTAGAAGATCTAGACAAGTTAATAGAAATCTAATATATAATTTAGTTAGTTATGAAAAAGTAAGAGATATGATCTTAGATAATAATAATAATATTCTAATAGATGTTAGAAGTAAAAATGAATATGACATATTACATGTTGTAAATGCAGTAAACATACCAGTTTCAAAACTTAGATTTTGTGAAAATGAATATAAAGATAAAAACTGTATAATTTTATATTGCTCTAGTGGGATAAGAACTAAAGAGGCTATAACTATACTAAATAGTATGGGTTATAATAATTTGTATATATGGGAATATGGATCATTATCTAATTTTCCATATAAAGATATGTTAAAAATATAAATTATGTTAAAAAATTTAACCAGATTAATCTAAAATATTGTTTATTTTTTTTGTAAGTGATGATAAGTAACTTAAATGAAATATTTTTGTTCTTGAATTTAAATTAAGATTTTTATATAATTAAGTTACTTTTTGGAGGTTTATAGTTTATTATGAAAAAGAATAAGGTATTAATGCTTTATCCAAGCATTATGGAAATAGAGCAAAAGAGCGATATGAATTCATTTTGGAGAGGTGAATGGAAAAGAGTTAAGGAAGATATTAGCGATTTTAAAGCTTTGTTAGAATATATTTTTCAAATCAGCTGATTTGTTATTGTAAACTGTTACAATATAAAATAATGATTAAAAGACGTTTTTTTTGATATAAAGCACTTCTTGTAATTTAATTGAAATGTAAATAAAATATTCTTGTTATTGCATTTTGATTTAGCATTTAATATAATGGAATTACATATAATAGTTAAGTTATATTATGTACAAAAGAGGTGTTTTTAATGTTAGAGTTTTGGAAAAATGAATGGAAACTATTTCTTGAAGATATTGATTCATTAAAAAATACGTTTGCCAAAATTTTTGGAAGGAAGAAAGATTATTTGATGTTAAAGTCTGGAACACAAGAAGATGGAGAGGTTTTACCACAAGAAGAACCAACTCAAGCATCATCAATATCTTTAGAGAATGTTTCATCTGAGGTAAGTTTAGATTCAGCAAACGGATTAAATGCTGGTGGTGTTTTTGCACAAGATAATGGAGTGTTCTCTGAATTGTCTCAAGTTGCAGATAATGCACAAGTTGAACAACCAACTTATCAATTAGATGGGATTGACCATAAAGTTACTGCATATTTTGGAGAGAATATTGATGAGTTAAGAGTTAATATGAGTGGAGATAAAACACAACATGAAGTATTAAGAGAATATGCACAATATTTTAAACCATATGCAGAAGCTCAAGATATGTGTAATAGTGCATTTAGAAAATATTATGACAGACATGCTTTAAAGATTGCAACAGAAGAACTTCCTATAGAACAAGCAAGAATTATTCAAAATAATGTTGACTTGTTTATTAAAGGTCAAGAAGTTTTTGGAGAAAACGGACAATTTATTGATTCAAGAGTAGATACTATATTTGATAGAATTGGAATAGATCAAGTAAATAAAGTAGTAGATATTTTACATGATAATACAGATGAAGGTGTAAATGTTCAAGGTGAAAGATTATTTGCAGAAGTTATTACTTATATGGTAGATAACGGAATAAAAGTTGAAAAAGGCGCAAATGTACTAGAACCTATAAAAAATGTTCTTGAAGAAAAATTAGATGATGTTCACAATAATTTAAAAAATCATGAAGATTGGAATGAAGAATATCAATCACTTCTTTCTCAAGAAAGAAAATATTTATATGCCTTAAATAGAATTGAGCAATATGAAACAGAGCAAAGAATATCTGAGTTCGAAGAAAAATTAAACGAAATAGAATCAGTTTAATTTGTGTATTAAAATAAAAATGAGAAGCTTTCAAGTTTATAAATTGGAAGCTTCTTTTTATCATTATAAAGTATATAAAATTATCATTACATAATATATTGAAAAAAATATTTTGTTATGGTATAATACTTAGGTAATTAACGACACAAGACATTTTGATAAGTTAGGAGAGGATTTTTTATGAAATGTATTTTACTTTGTGCTGGTTATGCCACAAGATTATTCCCATTAACTGAGAATTTTCCAAAAGCATTATTAGAGGTTGGTGGAAGACCATTACTAGATTATATTGTTGATGAAGTTAATTCTTTAGATGAAGTTGACCAAATTTATTTGGTAACAAACGATAGATATACACCTCATTTTCAAAAATGGGCTAACGAAAAAAATAATGTAAAACCAATAAAAGTATTTAATGATAAAACAACAAATAATGATAATAGATTGGGTGCAATAGGAGATATTCAATATACAATTGAACAAGCAAATATTGATGACGATTTATTAATAATTGCAGGGGACAACCTATTTACATTTAAACTAAGAGATTTTGTTGATTTTCAAAAGGAAAAAGGAACATCAGCAGTTTGCGTAAAAGAAGAAGAGTATGAAACTTTAAAAAGACTTGGTGTGGTTGAAACTGATGAAAATCAAAAAATTATTGGATTTGAAGAAAAACCTGCAGAGCCAAAAGGAAGATATGCAGCTTATGCAGAATATTTATATCCTAGAGAAGTTATTCCTGTATTCAAAAAGTATATAGATGAAGGAAATAACATTGATGCTCCAGGAAATTTTGTAGCTTATTTATACAAACATATGCCTGTATACGCATTTCCTTTTGATGGACAATGTTATGATGTTGGAACACATGAGTCTTTAGCATATGTGAATAAATTATATTCAAAAGAAGATAAATAGTAAATTAAAATTGTAAAGGTAAATAAGTATGAGTAAAATTTCACGTAGTATAGTAGTAGCAATATTTGTAGCTTTAATCTTATTTTTAGGAGTATCTGATTTTATATATATAAATAATGTAGATTCAAGTGTAAATGGAGTGAGTGGATGGGTTAAGTTTGGATATGTTTTATTGATTATTGTCCTTGTTTCGTTATATACATATGTTAGAGAAAAAATATCTAGACTTAAACTTCAAAAAACAATTTCACTTTTATACAGATATATCTACATCACATTAGTAATGCTTGCTACTACCTTTTTTAAAATATATAAAGTAATGGATATATATCCTAAAAGATCTTTAGTACTGTACTTTGTACTTACGTATCTTATAGGGATTTGTATACAAAGAATAATATTTAATGTTTCAAAAAGTGATGTTTTGTCAGTGCTTGGAATGTTTATTTCATTTACTCTTCCTGTAGTAATAGATGATAAAACGATGGACTTAAATTCAAGGTTTATTTCTCTTGTAATGTTAATGTCAATTTATGTACTTCAAATACTACTTGATGAGTTAAAACAATTAAACATTAAAAATAAGAAATATATTATACAAGCTGTAATATTAGGAATATTTATAGGTATTAGTACAATATTAGGAGTAAATTATTTGATTTGGATTATAGTTGGTATAATTTCTTTGTTTATAACTTCAAATTTAGATTCTACTAGTTTAAATTTATCTAATAGACAAAATAAAACAATTAAAAGAAAGAAGAACAATTATTTTATTTATAAAATAGAAAGAATAAAGATAAGCAAATTATTAATATCTTTGTGTCTTATAGTTATTATTTCTAGTATTATATATTTTGGAGGCAGAGAAGTAGTAAGATATTTTGCAGATAATGGAAATGGTGTTTGCCAAAATATAGTAAATGAACTTACAGTTGGTGTACACTCAGACATTGATACTAGCTTTGAAAATCTAAAACTACAAGCTTATGCGTTTTCTAGTATGTCAACTAAATTTTATATATTATGTTATTTTTATATTATTGCTATGGAAATTTTAGCATTAGTATTAAAGAGAAAATATGATACAAAGTCTACTGTTATAAAGTTAAGTTTTATACTATTGTTTGGTGTAATAACTGTATTTAAATTAAATATTGTTTATTATCAACCAATATTAACTTTATTGTTAGTTATAATTTGTATTGTAAATACAACTAATATTTATTACAATAGAGAAGAAAGAATAAAAATGATTGAAGCATAAGAAAGAAGGTGGAAGAAGGTGCCATATTATTCAGGTGATTTGATTGAAGAAGTTATATCTCAAAATGATATAGTTGAAGTTGTATCTGAATATGTTACTCTAAAAAAGAGTGGAAGAAATTATATGGGGCTATGTCCTTTTCATAGAGAAAAGTCACCTTCTTTTTGTGTCTCAATGGATAAACAAATATTTAAGTGTTTTGGTTGTTCTGAAGGCGGAAACGTTATTACATTTATTATGAAGATAGAAAATATCGACTTTTGGGAAGCTGTTGAAATGCTTGCTGAAAGGGCTAATATTGATACAACTAGATACGAAGTTAATAATTATTATAATAAAATAGAATCAGCAAAAAAAGATCTAAAAGATACTATGTATAAACTAAATAGAGATGTTGGTCTATTTTATCATAATAATTTAATAGAACTTTTAAAAGAAGAAAAGAATGATGTAAAAGATTATATTATATCAAGAAAATTAGATATAAAGACAATAAATAAATTTGGAATAGGATATTCTACGGGTAAGGAGTCTTTATATGATTATTTAGTTAAACAAGGTTATTCAGATGAAGAAATTATGGCATCTGATATAATATTAAAGAGTAAGACTGGTAGAAAATATGATAGATTTTTTGATAGAATAATGTTTCCTATTTTTGATATAAGAGATAGAACCATAGCTTTTGGTGGAAGAGCTTTTGGAGAGAAAGTTAATAATAAGACTGTGCCAAAGTATTATAATTCACAAGAAAACGAAATTTATCATAAGGGAAAAACATTATATCTAATGAATTTTGCTAAGAGAAATAAGTTGGAAAATATAATAATAGTTGAAGGTTATATGGATGCTATAGCACTTCAAAAATTTGGCTTTAATAATGCAGTTGCATCTCTTGGAACAGCACTTACAGAAAATCAGGCAAGACTTATAAAAAAGTATACTGATGATGTAATTATTGGATATGATCAAGATGGTGCAGGACAAGCAGCAACACTAAGAGGACTTGATATACTTGCAAATCATGGATTAAATGTAAAAGTTTTAAAACTTGATAGAGAAGATGTAAAAGATCCGGATGAGTATTTAAATAAGTATGGTCCTGAAAGATTAAAAAATTGTATAAATAACGCTATTTCATTAGTGGAATTTAAAATTTCAATTTTAGAAAAAGATTTGAATCTGGATGATTTTGATTCAAAAGTAAGATTTCTTACAGGAGTTTCTAATATATTGTCGAAAATAGAAAATAATATTGAAAGGGACTTATACATAGATAAAATATCTAAAAAATATGGAATGAGTCCTGGTCCAATATTAAAAGAAGTAGAAAAAGGTTTAAAAACTAAAAAAGAAGATGATATACAAATAGATATGAATGCACTTAATAAAAAAATGCAACTTGTAACAAGTGTAAGAAAGAGGCAGGAGCAGTATATTGTTGCTTTAGTACTTTCAAAAAATAAAAGAGTACAAGAGGCTATACTTAATAACATTTCATCTGATGACATAGATGATGAAAATGTCAAAAAAATTTATGGTTTCATCTTATCTTTAAAAGATAAGTATGATATAAATAAAATTGATATCTTATCCAAGATACAAGATGAAGATATGATAAAGGAAATTACCGATATAATGTATATCGACATTTCAGGATATGAGGAAAAATTACTTCAAGATGTATTAAAGAATAAGAAAAAAGAAAAACTATTTACAAGACGAGATGATATTATAAAACGATTAAACGAAAACATCTCAGATGATGAAAGTCAGATATTAAATGTTGAGTTAAACCAGATAATAATTGAACTTTCTAAATTAAAGTAAAAAGGAGTTTGAAGTTAATGGAAAAAGAAGAGAAAAAAGCAACAGATTCTAACGAATTAACACAAAAAGAAAAAGTTAAGGCTTTTATTGACAATGCGATAAAAGCAAAGAAAATTCAGATGAAAGATGTTATAGAATTTATTAGTAAAGAAAACATAGATTCTGAATACGTTACAAAAATTTATGATGAACTAGATAAAGCGAAGGTAAAGCTAGTTTTAGATGATGAAGATGAAGAAAAAGATTTATTAATTGACGGAAAGATTAAAGAGGAACTTGAAGAAGATCCTAATAAAAAGGATGATGAAAATGTAGCTGTTGCAGACTTAGATATCGAACCTGATCTTGAAGATATTGACGAAACAGAAAAAGACTTACTTTTCCAAGATATGCAAGATATGTCTTTTGTGGATAATTTAAATGTTGATGATCCTGTAAAAATGTTTTTAAAAGAGATAGGAAAAATTAGATTGTTGACCTATGAAGAAGAAAATATTTTAGCAGAGAGAATGCTTAAAGGAGATAAAGAGGCTAAGAAACAATTAATTGAATCTAATTTAAGACTTGTTGTAAGTATTGCTAAAAAATATATAGGAAGAGGAATGAACTTTTTGGATTTAATTCAAGAAGGAAATCTTGGTCTAATAAAAGCAGTAGATAAATTTGATCAAACTAAAGGATATAAATTTTCAACTTATGCTACATGGTGGATAAGACAAGCTATTACTAGAGCAATAGCTGATCAAGCAAGAACAATAAGAATACCAGTTCATATGGTTGAGACAATAAACAAATTAATAAAGACATCAAGACATCTACTACAGACTTTAGGAAGAGAGCCAACACCGGAAGAAATTGCTGCAGAGCTTGAAATGCCAGTAGAAAAAGTTAGAGATATTTTGAAAGTATCTCAAGAGCCTATTTCGCTAGAAACACCAGTTGGTGAAGAAGATGAGAGTAATCTTGGAAACTTTATACCAGATGATGAAGCTCCTTCTCCATCAGAGCAAGCAGCAGATACTTTATTAAGAGAACATATTGAAGAGGTAATGCAGACTCTAACACCACGTGAAGCAAAAGTGTTAAAGCTAAGATTTGGTCTTGAAGATGGAAGAATGAGAACACTAGAAGAAGTTGGAAGAGAATTTGATGTTACACGTGAGAGAATTAGACAGATTGAAGCAAAAGCTTTAAGAAAGTTAAGACATCCAAGTAGAAGCAAAAAATTAAAAGATTTTATGAGCAGTGATATTTAAAATATCAAAGAGGAGGGTATATGTCTACATTAATTATAGTGGTAATATTAATATATGTTGTATTTTTTGTATTTAGTTTCTTATCTTATGCATTTAATTCTTATGGATTATATGAAATTGCAAAAAGGGAAAATGAGGATAAGCAAATATTAGCATGGATTCCTTATTTAAATAAGTATACTTTAGGAAGACTTGCTTTTAAATCTAATCTACATGGAATTTTACTTGTAACTTTTAATATTATTGGATTGATTTGCTTATTAGCATTATTATTTATAAGTACAAATGAAAAAGCAATTATTGCATTTTCACTTATAAGTATTGTAATGTTTATTATAACATCTATATATTCATATTTTGCAAGGTATCAACTATATAAGAGATATGGTAAAAGTACAATTCTTCTTACAGTTTTAGATGTTGTTTCTTGTGGAGTTTTAGGACCATTCTTTGTTTTTGCAATAAGAAATAATGATGAAAATTAAAAAAAGGCACTTGACAAAGTGCTTTTTTAAATATATAATGGTCAAAGAAAGTCAAAGTTAAAAAGAAAGGAGAAAAAATGATATGAATTTATCAGATATGATTGAAGAGTATATTATGAATGCAATATCTGATTCAGAACAAGTAGAATTAAAAAGAAGTGAAATAGCACATGAGTTTAACTGTGTTCCATCACAGATTAATTATGTTATATCTACTAGATTCATACCAGAATTAGGATTTTATGTAGAGAGTAAAAGAGGCGGAAACGGATATATAAAAATAAGTAGAATAAATCTCTCTAAGTCGAATTTTGTAAAAGATATTATTTACAAAATAGGTAGAAAAATGTCACAAAGCGTTATGGAGGTTTACTTAAGAGAAATGCTTAGATATAATATAATAGATAATAAGAATGCAAATATAATATCTGCTGCATTGTCAGAAAAAAGTTTAAGTCAAGTACCAAAACTTACAAGAGATAGTGTAAGAGCAGATATGTTTAAAAATATACTTGTAAATTTAATATAAAATTAAGGAGGAATAAAAATGATATGTTCAAATTGTGGAAAAAATAATGCAACAATTACATATAAACAAAATATTAATGGAGAGGTTATAAATTTAAATCTATGTGAAAGTTGTGCTCATAAACTTGGAATATTTAATTCTTTTGACGATATTTTTTCACCTATGATTTTAGATTTAGACTATATATTACCAGAGGAAATAAAATGTAAAAAATGTGGATATACTTTTTCTAAGTATAAAGCAACTGGATTATTGGGTTGTGATGAATGTTATAATACATTTAAAAAAGAAATAGATAGTATTTTACCTAAAATTCAAGGGAAAAATAGACACATTGGTAAAAAAACATTAAATAAAGTAAAAAGTAATGAAGAATTGAGCGAAATAGATAAGCTAAAAAATGAATTACAAAATTTAATTAAAGATGAAAAGTTTGAAGAGGCTGCAATAGTTAGGGATAAAATAAAAGCTCTAGAGAAGAAGGAGGAGAATAAATAGTATGGAAAATTATGATGATGTTGTACTAACAACAAGAATAAGACTTGCAAGAAATGTAAAGGGATATAATTTTACTAATAATATGATAGATAAACAAAAACAAGAGCTTTTAGACTATATAAAAAATAAATTAGGCAGTGGCTATAAAATATTAGAATTAAATAATATGGATGATGTAACAAAAAAATCTTTGGTAGAGACACATATAATTTCTAAAGAGTTATTGCTTAATAATAATACAGCTATAATTGTGGATGATAAAAATAATGTTACTACAATGATTAACGAAGAAGATCACTTTAGAATACAAGCTTTGGAAAAAGCATTTAATATAGATAAAGCGTATGAAAATATTAAGAAAGTTGATGAGGATTTTTCTGCAAAAGTAGAGTATGCATATAGTGAAGATTATGGATATATAACAGCTTGTCCAACTTGTCTTGGTACTGGAATGAGAGTATCAGTAATGCTACACTTGCCTGCGCTTGAAAAAATAGGGGCACTTGAAAAGATTTTTAATGAGATATCTGGCCTTGGAATATCAGTTAGAGGAATTTATGGAGAAAATACTAGCGGTGAGGGTGCAATATTTCAAATATCAAATCAAAAGACTTTAGGAATAGAAGAAAATCAGATTATAGAACAAGTAAAACAAGTAACAAGATATATTGTAAAGCAAGAAAGAAAAGCAAGAGAAATATTAAAAGCCAAAATAGAGATTAAGGATGAAATAATGAGATCTTTAGGTATTGCAAAATATTCAATACTCATGACTAAAAAAGAAGCGATGCAAATTTTATCTAATATACGTTTAGGCATTAATATGGAGATTATAAATGAGATATCAATAGATAAAATAGATAATATAATTGAAAATATAGGAATAAATACATTAAGAAAGAACTTAAAAGATAATTTTCCTAGAGAAGAAGAAAATATAAGAAGAGCAGATTATATAAAAAATAATATATAGAAAGGGTAGATAGAGTATGTATGAATTTACAGATAGTGCAAGAAGAGTTATAGAGCTTGCAAAGGAATTTTCTTTAAATCATAATTATTCATATGTAGGAACAGAGCAAATATTATATGGATTAATAGCAGAAAATGAGGGACTGGCTGCTAATATTCTAAAAAAACAAGATTTAACAGCAGAATATATAGAAGAAGAAATATTAAAAATTGATGGGATTATGAATACAGTTGTTGATGAAGATCAAATAGATTTTACACCAAGAGCCAAAAGAATTATTGCAAATAGTCAAAAAGAGGCCATAAGAATGGGACAAAATTATGTTGGATCGGAACATATTTTACTTGCATTAATGAGAGAAATAGATAGTGTTGCTGTAAGAATATTAATAGATTCTGATGTAGATCCTCAAAGAATATTTACTGAGCTTTTAAGAATTCTTGGTGAAGAATCACCAATATCTAAATCATATAATGATCCTGCAAATATGGAAACTAAGTCTACGGCAAATACACCTACTCTTAATCAATATGGTAAAGATCTAACAGAGCTTGCAAGACAAAATAAATTAGATCCTGTAATAGGAAGGGAATCTGAAATTGAAAGAGTAATAGAAATTTTGAGTAGAAGAACTAAAAACAATCCAGTTTTAATTGGAGAACCAGGTGTTGGTAAAACAGCAGTTGTCGAAGGGCTTGCTCAGATGATATATGAGAATAATGTTCCTGAAATATTAAAAAATAAGAGAGTTGTATCTTTAGACATGGCATCAATGATTGCGGGAGCTAAATATAGAGGTGAATTTGAAGAGAGGCTAAAAAAAGCTCTTCAAGAAGTAAAAAATTCAAAAAATGTTATATTGTTTATTGACGAAATTCATACTATAGTTGGTGCTGGATCAGCAGAAGGTGCTATGGATGCAGCCAATATTTTAAAGCCATTATTATCCAGAGGAGAAATTCAAGTTATTGGAGCAACAACATTAAATGAATATAGAAAATATATTGAAAAAGACAGTGCTTTAGAAAGAAGATTTCAAAGTGTGATTGTTGAAGAACCAAGTATAGATGATACTATTGAAATTCTTAAAGGACTAAAGGATAAATATGAGGCTCATCATAAAGTGAAAATTACGGATGAGGCGATTAAGGAGGCTACAATTCTTTCTGAAAGATATATTACTGATAGATTTTTACCAGACAAAGCAATTGACCTTATAGATGAAGCTTGCTCTAAAGCTAAAATAAAGAGTTTAACAAAACCAGAGAGCTTTAAAAATCTTGAAAAAGAGTTGGAGAAAAAATCTAAAGAAAAAGAAGAAGCTATTATATCTCAAAATTTTGAAAAGGCTGCAAAGATAAGAGATGAAGAAAAGGAACTAAAGGATAAAATTGAAAAACAAGATGAAAAGTGGAAAACAAAAGAGAGCAGTAAAAGCATATCGATTGGAAAAGAAGACATTTGTTTAGTTGTATCAAACTGGACAAAAATACCAGTTACAAAGCTTACGCAAACAGAGACAGAAAAGCTAAAAAATTTAGATAAAGAACTTAAAAAAAGAGTAATAGGTCAAGATGAAGCTATAGAGGTACTTTCTAAAGCGATAAAAAGAGCAAGAGTTGGACTTAAAGATGAAAATAGACCTATAGGATCATTTATGTTTCTTGGACCAACTGGAGTTGGTAAAACAGAGCTTACAAAAGCTCTTGCTGCAAATATGTTTGGAAGTGAAAATTCTATGATAAGACTTGATATGTCAGAGTATATGGAGCCGCATAGTGTATCTAAATTAATTGGTTCACCTCCAGGATATGTTGGATATGATGATGGAGGTCAATTAACAGAACAGGTAAGAAGGAAACCATATTCTATCATATTATTTGATGAAATTGAAAAAGCACATCCAGATGTATTTAATATGTTACTACAAATATTAGATGATGGAAGACTTACAGATTCTAATGGCAGAACTGTTAGTTTTAAAAACACAGTTATAATAATGACATCGAATACAGGTGCTAGAAATATTCTTGAAAATAAAACTATTGGATTTGCAAGTAAAGAAGATCCAAAAGCAAATTATGAGAAGAATAAAGAAGAGGTTATGACAGAACTTAAGAGAACTTTTAGACCTGAGTTTTTAAATAGACTTGATGAGATAATTGTGTTTAAAAAGTTAGATAAAGAATCTGTTAAAAAGATTGCAAGAATTATGATAGATAACTCAATTTCAAAACTAAAAGAAAAAAATATAGATATAGACATAGATGATACAGTCGTTGAATATATTGCTAATGTAGGATTTGATGATAATTATGGTGCTAGACCATTAAGAAGAGCAGTGCAATCTAAGATAGAAGATAAATTTGCAGAGGAACTTCTTGATGGTAATATTAAAGATGGAGATCACATAATATTAAAAGTCGAAGATAATAAAGTTGTAATAAGTTCTAAATAGTTGAATTTAATTTATATTTGTGCTATATTAAAGCTATAGTATAAGGAGGAATTTATATGGAATTTATGAAAAAAGTAGAGGAAATCTCTAAGAAAGTTGGTGATACAGCATCTAATACATATAATACTGTTGCTGATAAATCTGGTAAATTAATTGAAGAAACGAAATTAAAAATATCAATTTCAGATAAAGAAACAGATATAGATGAAATTTATGAAGAAATTGGTAAGTCAATTTATACAACATATAAAGCGGGAGAAGATGTTGGAAAAGACTTTACAAAACAGTGTAAGAAAATAGATAAACTTAATGACGAAATAAATGAGATGAACAAAAAGATTCTATACAATAAAAATTTAAGGACATGTGAAAATTGTGGAGAAATTATTTCACTAGATAGCAAATTCTGTACAAACTGTGGAGAAAAGCAAAAACCAGTAAAAATTAAAGAAGAAAAGAAAGTTGTAAAAAAAGAAGAAGTAGAAGTTGAGAAAGTTTGTCCAGAGTGTGGAGAGGTTTGTGAGCCAACTGCTAAGTTTTGTAATAAATGTGGTCATAAATTTTAATATTAAAAAAATAGCTAGTTATGAGAATAACTGGCTATTTTTGTTGTTAATTTTTAATGATATTATATAACATAGTAAAATATACTTTAGGTGGTTGTTTATGAAAAAGAAGATAATAATATTGATAATTGTTTTTTTATCTTTTAATATGGGAACAATATTTTTCTATGGTAAATATAATTCTAATGAAAAGACGATGTTGACTAAAAATGAGATATTTGATATTATTGATAATATAGAAGATATAGTTATAACTTCTATTTCTACAGACGGACAAAATTTTTTATCAGAGGAAAATAAGCTAGATGCTACAATTTTATATATAGTAAGTAACAAAACAAAATATCAAGAATATATTATTAGTGATTATAATCAAGATTTGAGTTCAGAGGCTATAAGCCTTGGTAAAATTGATTATAATGTATTTAGTAATATTGCTAATGAACTTTTTGGGGATATAGATTATGAAATATCTGAGTATAAATATTTAGAAGATAACATGATTAATCTAAAAATTGAACCTTTTAATTATACTTACTTCGATAGAAAAAATATTTTAAGTCAAACTGAAGATATAAATGGTTATAATATATTGCTAGAATATATTACTGTATTTGATAATATAGAAAATAGTATATATGTTAAATACAAACTAAACTTTGATTGTAAAGTACAGAGTGTTATAATTTTATCCTCTACAGAAATTTAAAGAGGTGTTTTTTATGGAGAAAGTTAATTTTAAATATATAAGGAAAAAAAGAACTTTAAAATTGGTTTTGCTTTTGCTGTTAATCTTATTTATAATATGTATGACTTTATATGTCCTTGCTATGAGTATAAGAAATAACATTATAAGTAAGCAAGCAAGTGAAAACATAAATTTAGAAGAAAAAACTACTACAGTGTTTTGTAGCGGAAAAAATTTTACTTTAAATGAGGATGTATATAATCAAATAAAAGAAGAAGGATTAGATTTAATTATATATAATTTAAACTTTATAGCTAGAATTGATACTGAAAAAGTTAATAATAATATAAATATTAATGTAGATATTAATAATGGAAACTATGATAAAAGCTATGATGTTAGTTTAAATACTTTAGATTTAAAAGAACTTAGTATAAATGTGTCTGAAATATCAAAAAACTATGTTAGTGAGTTTTCAAATGGAGAATTTATTAGTAATGAAGTAAAAGTATTAGAAAATGGGTATGCAAAACTTAAATTAAATGATAGTAATAGTTATACTATTGCATATATTACTCCAGAGGATTTTGAAATAAAAGACATGACTATAAATAAAGAGGAAGAGAAAAAAGTTGACTTGGGAATTAATGACGAAGAATATACTTATGGTAGTGTTTTAATAGGATGTAGCGATGAAGATGCTGTTGAAATAGATTATATGAATGTAAAAGGCAAAAAGTTAGGTGAATATTTTATTTTTGCCAAGACAGATAATGTATATAATGAAGCAAAACTTACTATTATTCAATCTATTGAAAAAATAGAAGTAAGTCAAAATAGTGTTGAAATAATAAAAGGTAATCAGCTAAAAATTAATGCTACTGTTTATCCAGAAGATGCACAAAATAAAGAGCTAGATTGGAAATCTAGTGATGAAAATGTTGCTACTGTTGATTCTGAAGGAAATATTAATGCAGTAGGTCAAGGTGAATGTCAAATAGAAGTAAGTTCTAAAGAGGCACCATCAGTATCTCAAATTATTAATGTTAAAGTTAAAAATTCAAATGTAGAGCAAATTAATGGTATAACATATGTAAATGGAATATTATTAGTAAATAAAAATTATTCAGTACCATCAGATTATGCACCCGGATTAATTCCTGAAGCATACAGTGCATTTTTAAGTTTAAAAGAAGATGCCAAAAAGAGTGGATTTGATATTGAATTAATTTCTGGATATAGATCGTATGAGACGCAAAGAGGATTATATAATAACTATGTTGCAACATATGGACAAGCTGAAGCTGACACTTTTTCAGCAAGACCAGGAACGTCAGAGCATCAAACAGGACTCGCAATGGATGTGGGATGGATTGATGATAGCTATGGTGATACACCATCTGGAATATGGCTTGCACAAAATTGTTATAAATACGGTTTTATAATCAGATATCCAAAAGGAAAAGAAAATATAACTGGTTATAAGTATGAACCGTGGCATATAAGATATCTTGGAATAGATATAGCAAAAGATGTATATGAAAGTGGATTATGTTTAGAAGAATATTTAGGAGTTAATTAGACAAAAAAAGTGCATAAAATATGCACTTTTTTATATTTGTAATTTTTTTGTAAAAAAGTTTGAAAAAAGTGTTGACAAATGATATAAAAAGTAGTATCATAATAGACGTCGCAAGGAGATAATAAAACATAAAAAAATGATTTCTAAAAAACTTAAAAAAATCAAAAAAATATGTTGACAAAAGTTATTTCTTTGTGTTATAATAAAGTCGTTCTCAATCAAGAGAACAAGAGCACATTGAAAAATAAACAATGCAAGATACAAACCAAAGTAAG
>CALXES010000009.1 GCA_944387385.1 uncultured Clostridia bacterium
AGTATAATATGGGAGTGAAATAACAAATGGAGGTATGAATATAATGGACATTAATGACGAAAACTTTTTATCGGCACAAAAAATTGTACCTGTAAAAATAGAAGACGAGATGAAAAAATCATACATAGATTATGCTATGAGTGTTATCGTTTCTCGTGCATTACCAGATGTTAGAGATGGTCTTAAACCAGTTCATAGAAGAATTTTATATACAATGTATGAAGATAGTTTATGGCCAGAAAAAGCATATAGAAAATGTGCAAATATTGTTGGTAGCGCAATGGGTAGATATCATCCACATGGTGATGCAGCTATATATGATGCTTTGGTTCGTTTGTCTCAAAACTTTTCACTAAGGTATCCGCTAGTTGACGGTCATGGTAACTTTGGTTCGATGGATAATGATCCTCCAGCTGCAATGAGGTATACAGAAGCAAAACTTGAAAAAATAGCTTTGGAGATGCTAGCAGATCTAGATAAAGAAACTGTAGATTTTATGCCTAACTATGATGATAGGTTAAAAGAACCTACTGTTTTACCTGCTAAATTACCATATCTATTAATAAACGGAGCTTATGGTATAGCTGTTGGTATGGCTTCAAATATACCACCACACAATTTAGGTGAAGTTGTAGATGGTATTGTTGCTCAAATAGATAATCCAGATATAACTAATGAAGAATTAATGCAATATATTAAAGGACCAGATTTTCCAACTGCAGGAATTATTGTTGGAAAAGATGGAATAAAGGATGCCTATACGACTGGTAGAGGAAGAGTTTGCTTAAGAGCTAAAGCTGAAATAGAAGAGGATAATCGTGGAAGATTTAGAATTATAGTGACTGAAATTCCTTATCAAGTAAATAAAGCTGCTTTAGTAGAAAATATAGCAAAACTTGTACAAGCAAAAACAATAGAGGGAATATCAGATTTAAGAGATGAAACAGATAGAGAATCTGGTATGAACTGTTCGGTTCGTATTGTAATTGAATTAAAAAGAGATGCAAATCCTAATGTGGTTTTAAATCAATTATATAAACATACACAATTACAAAATACAATAAGTATGTTAATGCTTGCGATTGTTAATGGTGTACCAAAAGTATTAACATTAAGAGAAATACTTGCTGAGTATATAAAGCATAGAGAGCAAGTTGTAATTAGAAGAACAAAATTTGATCTAAATAAGGCAGAAGCTAGAATTCATATTTTAGAAGGCTTAAGAATTGCAATAGATAATATTGATGAAGTTATACATGTAATTAGAAACTCATATGATGATGCTTTACAAAATTTAATGCAAAGATTTGGTCTTACAGAAATTCAAGCTCAAGCAATATTAGACATGAGGCTTGCTAGACTTCAAGGATTACAAAGAGATAAAATAGAAGAGGAATATAATGAGCTTTTAGCACTTGCTAAGCATTTGAGAGAAATACTTGCTTCTGAGCAGTTGGTAAAAGATATAATTAAGCAAGAAGTGTTAGAATTAAAACAGAAATTTGGAGATGAAAGAAAAACAGCAATAACTCATGGTGTTGGCGATATAGATTTTGAATCTTTAATAAAAGAGGAGAATAATGTAGTAACACTTACTCATTTTGGATATATAAAAAGAGTTGTTGCAGATGTATATAGAAGTCAAAGACGTGGAGGTAAAGGGCTTACTGCAATGAATACACGTGAAGAGGACTTTGTTGAACATTTATTTGTTACATCTACTCATAATAGTTTAATGTTCTTTACAAATACAGGAAAAGTATTTAAATTAAAAACATATGAACTTCCTGAAGCAAGTAGGACAGCAAAAGGAACAGCAATTGTTAATTTGCTTCAGCTTTCTCAAGGTGAAAAAGTAACTGCTGTTATGCCTGTTGAAAACTTTAATGATGACTCATTATTTGTACTTATGGCAACAAGTAATGGTCTTATTAAAAAGACTAAATTATCTGAGTATTCTAATATTAGAAAAACAGGAATACAGGCTATAACATTAAAAGAAGATGATGAGTTAATAGACGTAAGGCTTACAGATGGAACTAATGACGTTATAATGGTAACAAGAGAAGGTCTATCTATTAGATTTAAGGAAGAAGAAGTAAGAGCCGTTGGTAGAACTTCTATGGGTGTAAAAGGAATTGCACTTGGAAAAGAAGATAAAGTTGTAGGAATGGAACCTATAAAAGAAGATAATGGATATGTTCTTGCTATAACAGAAAACGGCTTTGGAAAGAGAACAGAGCTTGAAGAATATAGATGTCAAGGAAGAGCAGGAAAAGGTGTCCTAACATATAAAATTACTTCAAAAACAGGAAATATAGTTGGAGTTGAACTTGTAGACGATCATGATGAAGTAATGTTAATTACAGACACTGGTGTAATTATAAGACTTAACGTAGATGATATTAGTATTTTAGGAAGAAATACACAAGGAGTTACACTTATGAGAACATCTGATGGTGGAAAAGTAATTAATATAGCAAAAGTTCCTAAAGAAGACGAAGAAGTTGAAGAAAAATAATAAAGAAGGCATAGTTTTATTAACTTGTTAACAAAAAGTAGACACAAAAAAATTTATTGAAACCCTAATTGGAGTTTATACTCAATTGGGGTTTTATAATTTAATGTATAATGAGGTTTTCTATTATATATAGCTATAATTAATTTTTCTTCTTTACTCCAATATTTATTTTTACCATCTTTTGGTCTTTCTATAACAAATTCCTCCTTAATATTATTTTAACATAAATAAAAAATGAAAGGAGATTTTTTATCTCTACTTTCATTTTACTACTTCACTAAATGCAAGGATTTAATATTTATATTGTAAATTCGATTATTCTTTAAAATATTTATTATATATTATATATATAATTGCTTTGGTTTCATCAGAAATTCCTTGTTTTTCCAAATCTATATTTGGAACTATATCTATTTCATTAAATGTTGATTTATTTTTTTCAATAAAATTTAAAAAATTCTCGTTTATCTTTTTTCTATCTTCTTCTCTCATTAAAGAAAGTATTTGGCTTACTTCATTTAATGCTTCTCTATATTTTGTTTTCATATATTAAATCTCCTTTTTTTGTTCATCAAGAGCTTGGCTAGCTTCTTGTAAGAAATCATCTATATCTTTAGTTGTAGTTTTAATATTTCCTAGCTCTTCAACAGATATGTAATTTTTATCTTTTTTTACATTCTCTTTTGAATTCATATTTTTTTCTTTTTCAATTAATTTTTCTACAATATCTACTCTTTGTGATAATCCTTTTTTACTATAAATTTCACCATTTTTCCTTAATATTGCAATGGCTTCTTTATGTTTATTACAAAAATATTCAAATTCTTTTTGAGAACTGCATAAACTAAAATCTGTATAAGCATCTCTTGCCCATTGACTACCAATAGGATTTGAGCTTCCCATTCCTTTTTCTGTTTGAATACACTTGCCATTAATAATGTATCGTCTTTCTCCACCACGATTATCAAAAGGTTTACCAAATATGACGTCTCTAGTACTAAATTCAAATTCTAAATCTTTTTCTTCTAATTGAGGCAAACTTTCTTTATATTTAGGTGAATTCATAAATTCTAATCTTAATTTTTCATCTACTTTAGGATCAAGAGCTAATTTTCGGATAGTTTCTTCATTTATATCAGTAACTTTATCTTGTAAAACAGCTTTTATTGCTGTATCTTTCATATATGAATCATTAGTCATTTTCTGAAAAATTTCATTTGGTATAGAATCCCTTTTTAAAAATTCTTTTGCAATAATTGAGCTATGATATGAATCAAAAATTTCATTTAATGTATCCTCAGAAATATTTTTTTGATTAACTAAGTATTCTGCATTTTTTTCATTTACTTTTAGCTCTTCTATTATTTCAGAAGGAATATTTTTACAATTTTGTATAATTGATGATTTAAAATTATCTGATGCATATAGTTCTTTTATATAATCTTCTGGTATTGTGTGTGACTTTAAAAGTGATGATAGAATATCACTAGCTGTTTTATTATCTTCAGACTTATCAAGTTCTATAGTCTTATCTTTTATAGCAATAATTTGAGATTCAGTTAAATTTTTATTATTTGCTATAGCATCAAGTTGAGCATATTTAGAGTCTTTCATAACTTCAGTAAATAAATCTTCAGTTATAGGAAAATCTTGTAGTACACAGTTTTTATTAAAGTTTGATGAATTATTATATAAGAATTCTGTTACATTGTCTTTTCCTCTTTGATAATCTTTAGTGTCAATATCTGATAAAGCTTTAGAGTTTAGAATATTTACTCCATATTGGTTAATAAGATCGTCTATTAAATCTTTTTTAAAATCAGGATTATAATATTTAAAATTTTCTAAAATATTTTTAGCTTGGTCTTCTGTAATTTGATATTTTTCAATATCTTCTTTTATAATATCATTTGATTTTATTTCTGCTTTTTCAATTTTTTCTTTAATTTGGTTTAGTTTGTCATCATTAAGTATATCTTGAAATTTTTTTGATTCGTAATTTAAATCATTCATGTAATTTGTTAAATCAATATATGTTGATGGTGAGTCTTGTGTATGTACAAAAAGTGGATGATGTTCAACTATTAAATCCTCCTCATCATAGATATTATCATATAGAACAGTATTTATATGATTAGCCATTAAATTATATAATTCTTCTTGTCCATTGTCCATTTGTAAAATTGTTGATGGAAGAATGCAAAAACTATTTTCATCATCTATATTGATATAAATCTTATCATAATAAACAGTATTATCATTATTTGAGATATAATATCCAATATCCAAGTCATCGATTAATAATTCTCCATTATTAATATCATTAATAAATTTAAGTGCAGTCTTATTTTTTTTGATGAAAAACTTATCAAGTTCATCAGTGTCCACGTTTTTGTTTAGTATTTTTTCTTCTTGATTTAGTTTGCTAAATTCTTCGCAATATTGCTTAAACTTTTCTTTATTAGATTCACTTTTATTCATATATATATCACCTAATTTTTATTATATATTAAAACAAAAAAATTTTCTATAATATATATATTTTTTTTTGCTTTTTTAATTTTAATTTTTTTGTTGAAAAATATAATAATTATGGTATAATAATAACATGTAACAAATTTTGATATTTATTGAATAATTAGACATAAAATTTACATAAACTATTTTAAATATTAAAAGTTATGTTATAATATAATAGAAAAAAGGAGGAATCGATATGTTTGAACTTAACAAGAAAAACATAAAGAAGATTCTGTTAATTATTACTTATACTATTTTATTATGTTTTGCATTAGTTAAATTTGACTTAGTTTTAAATATTTTAGGATATCTTTTAAATCTACTAAAGCCATTTATTTTTGGATTTTGTATAGCATTTATCCTTAATATTCCTTTAAGTAGAATTGAAAGATCTTTTAAAGAAAAGAAGAAAAACAAAAAGGCAAATAATTCTAAAGCAAGGCAAGAGGCAACTGTTAAGAGAACAACCAAGGTAAGTTCAAAAGTAAGAGTGTTTTCAATAATATTATCGCTTTTAATTTTTGCGGGAATTATATTTTTAACATTATTTTTAGTTATACCTGAATTTATCAATACAATAAGTATTTTTAAAGACAGTATTCCAAGTGCTTTTAATACAGTTCAAGAGTGGGCCAGAGACTTAATGAGTAATAATCAACAAGTTGTTGAAAAGATTAATGAATTCAAACCAGACTGGCAACAAATATATGATGAGGCTAGTGTTTGGATAAAATCAATGGCTAGTGGATTGATTGGGGTATCAATTGATTTTATTGTTGGATTATTTTCGGGAATAGTTAATTTCTTTATGGGAGTGATTTTTGCTGTATATATGCTTATGCAAAAAGAAAAGTTAACATCTCAACTAAAAAGAATAGTAAGAGCGTATTTACCAGATAAAAAGGCACAAAAATTACTTTATATTGGACATATAACTAATGATACGTTCAAAAAGTTTTTTGGCGGACAATTTATTGAAGCAATATTATTAGGTGTTTTATGCTTTATAGGAATGACTATATTTGGAATGCCTTATGCACTTACTATATCTGTACTTGTTGGTGTTACAGCTTTAATTCCTGTATTTGGTGCTTTTTTTGGTACTGCTATTGGTGCAATTTTAATACTTGCAGTAAATCCAATGCAAGCTTTTTGGTTTGTAGTATATATTATAGTTTTACAACAAATAGATGGAAACTTTATATATCCAAAAATTGTTGGAGACTCAGTAGGACTTCCAGGAATTTGGGTTATGTTGGCTGTACTAGTAGGTGGAAACAGTTTAGGAATTATAGGAATGTTAATAGGAGTTCCAATTGCTTCAGTTGCATATAAACTAATAAAGGAATACGTTAAAAAGAAAAAAATAGAAGAATAAAGGCATTTTAATTGCCTTTTTTCTTTATTTTTAAGACAAGATATGGTATAATAATTATGTTTTAGTATCTCTGATGATCGCCGGCTGTCGAGAAGCGGGAGGAAAGTCCGGACACTATAGAGCAGGGTGCTAGATAACGTCTAGTGAGAGTGATCTTAAGGAAAGTGCAACAGAAAATAACCGCTACTATATGTAGTAAGGGTGAAAACGTGAGGTAAGAGCTCACGAGTAACTATGGAGACATAGTTACGGTGTAAACCCCACCTAGTGCAACACCAGAATAAAACGTTTGAGGTTGCTCGCCTAGTTTTGAGTTGGTGGCTTGAAGTATATAGTGATATATACTCTAGATAAATGATCATCTAATACAGAATCCGGCTTATGAGATACTAAAACTAATAAAAAAGCTCTTTTTTGAGCTTTTTTTTATATTTTATTTGACATGAATAAATTATGGTGGTATTATATCCTCAACGTTTTTAAAATTTTTTTCAGATTTTTAATAAAAAAGGAGGGATTATTATGAGTAAATTTAATTTTAAATGCTCTATTTGTGGTAAAAATATTAACCGGTAGTACAAAGGTCTTAATTTTAAATAATGGATTGGTATGCCCTGAATGCCAAAATGAGTTAAGTTCATATTTTATAAATGCAATTATTAATGTGGCAGATATTTTAACCATGGATGATTCATATGATTATTATAACGATTATGATAAAGAGTTAGCAAACGGATTTAATACGACAAAAATGGATAATCCAAAAATTATTAATAAAGAGAAAAATGAAGTAAAATCCAAAATTAATCCATACCAAGTATATAAAAAGATTTCGAGTAAGGTTATAGGTCAAGATGACCAAATAAAAAATATTATTTCTATAATAATAAGAAATAATATGACCAATAATGCTTATGTAAAAAGTAATATATTCTTAATTGGAGGTACAGGTAACGGAAAATCTGAGACTATTAAGCAGATTGCAAAAGAACTAGATATACCATATGTTATAGAAGATTCTTCAAAATATACTCAAGAAGGATATGTTGGAGATAGCGTTCAAGATGCAGTAATTAAACTTATTAATGAGGCAAAAGATTTAAAGAAGGCAGAACATGGAATTATAGTTTTTGATGAAATAGATAAAAAAACGGATAACGGAGATAGAAGCAATGTGGCTACAACAAGTGTTCAAGATAGCTTACTAAAAATGCTTGAAGGAACTAATATTCATACTAATATAGGAACTATTAGTACAGAGCATATTACTTTTATTCTTATTGGTGCATGTGAAGCTGCATTTGAAGCAAGAAGAAAGAGACTTACTGGAAAAGGAAAAATTGGTTTTACTAATACAGATAAAAGCAAGACAAATGAGCTTAGCAATCCAAATTTTATACCTCAAGATTTAGTTGAGGCAGGGTTTAAATCTGAATTTGTTGGAAGAATAGACTATATTCAAGAATTTAATCCAATGGATAAAGATATGGCTATTAGAATAATAAATGAGTCAAAAATCTCTATATTTAACTTTTATATAAATGAATTAAAACGATATAAAGTAGATGTTGTAATGAATAGAGAAGAAGTTATAGAGTGTATTGCTAATAGAGCGGTACAGCTTGGAACAGGAGTAAGAGGAATTAGACAAATTGTTGTAGAAATGTTTAAGAATATATTTTCTCAAGTTATTATATCTAATGCTACATCTAAACAAGAATATGAATGTATTATAGACAAAAATATAGTTTATGATAATACAAAATTCAAATTATGTAAAAAGAAACGACAAAATTAATTGCTATCGATATACAAATAAATGTCAATATTATTGACTTTTATTTTTTTTTATAATACAATCATAAGTAGTATAAATTTAAACAAGATAGGGGGGCTTTTTATGGAATTTAAAGCTTTAGAAGGAAAAAATGTAGAAATAAAAGTAGGAGAAAATACGTATAAAAGACATGCAATTGAGACACACTATGTGCAACTTGGTGAAAGCTATGTTGACTTAATTAAAAAATATGTTGTGCCAATATATGAGGAAGGAGATATAGTTTCGATTAGTGAAAAGATAATTAGTCTTTGTCAAAGAAGAATAGTATATAAAAAAGATGTAAAAGTATCTGGTCTTGCAAAATTTTTATCTAAATTTGCAATGAGAAGTGATGCAGGAGTTGGTGTAGATAATCCATATAAGATGCAATTTGCTATAAATCTTTGCGGTCCTATTAAAGTTTTATGGGCTGCTATTGCAGGTGGAATTTGTAAATTATTTGGTAAAAAGGGTGTGTTTTATGAAATCGTTGGTCAAGAAGTTAGTGGCTTAGATGGTTTTTATGGTAATGTTTTTTCAGATTACGCAGAATTTGGTATTAGAATACCAGATAATTCAACAGGAGTATGTAATGAGATATTTGAGGCTACAGGAGTAAAATGTATGATTGTTGATGCAAACGATTTTAATATTGAGATATTAGGAAAAGCAGATGCAATTGATGTAGATGATGCAGAACTAAAAGGTATGATAAAAGATAATCCATGTGGTCAAGCTAAAACTTTAACACCAATGGTTCTTATTAGAAAAGTATAATAAAGGGGTGTAAAAGGTATATGGATAGTTTATTGCAAATGAACAAATTTGAGGTTGTTGACCTGCCAGGTATGAATACATTAGCTTTTCTAGTAGAAAGAGATTTAGAGGCATATAATCAGGGATACTCATTTTTATCTCTTGAAAAGCTAAGAAGTGTAGAAGTACGTGAAGAAGGACAAATTAAAAAAATATTTAATGTACTTATTGAAGATCCTGAGGATGAAGATGATATTGTGTTACTAACATTGTCGGATAATAAAGCCTTTTTAAGTACAGGAATATTAGATAAAGAAGGTTTTAGAACAGAAGCTACTAATGTTCCACTTACATATGGCTCTATATATAATTCTGAGGGGATAGAATATAAAGATGTTGCATATACACCGGACATGAAGAGAAATTTTTCAATTATTGATTCTCAAACTGGTGAAGAAGTAAAGCCATCGTTATATAGAGATGAGTATGGAAATGTAAGAGGTAGATGTAAAATTATGCCTAATAGACCATATATAGTTTTAGAAGTTACAATTAGCGAAGAAGATATGGCAAGAAATTTGCTAAATGAACAAAGTGAAGATAGTATAGTATAAGGAGGAATAAAAAATGGCAAAAAAACACTTAGAGGGACTTGAGACAAGAGGCGTTGCTGGAGAAATGTCAAAAGATGCAAAATTCTTAGTAAAAAATGGAGTAAAAATAAAAGATGGAAGAGCTAAACAATATACTCCTGAAGAAATTGCAAAGGCAAATAAGGAAAAAGTACAAGATGAAAAACAAATTGAACAAGAATAGTTTAGATTTTTAGAGAGGAAAATGAAAATGAGGGATTTTTTCGAAGATTTTAAGCAAAAAGCACCAATTCTTATAGTGCTTGCACTTATTGCATCTGTAGTACTAGGAGGTGCTCTTACAAAATCAATAACTGATGCTAAAGCTTCGGGGGCAGATTCTTTGCTATTTGCAGTAGTTGAAACTTTGGTAGGAAATATAACCAGTTTATCTTTCTTTTCTGGTATGTTTTCAGACTTTGGACTATTTATGCAAATAACACTATGGATTTTTGTAAGTGTATTTTTAATATACATTTTGGCAAAAATGAATAGTGGTAGTCATAGTGAATATGAAGGTAAAGAAAATGGTTCAAGCCAATGGAGTAATGGAGCAGAAGATTTTAAACATGATTCTAATGGAAGAGAAATCTTAAATAAAAAAGAAGGATTTATTTTAAGTAGAAAACATTATTTAGGAACTGACTTGAAAAAAGTTGGTATAAATAAGAATGTCCTTGTAGTCGGTGGTTCTGGTTCTGGTAAAACAGCATGCTATATAAAACCTAATATAATGCAGTGTTTAGGATCATATGTTATCACTGACCCAAAAGGAGAACTTTATAAAGAGACATCTAAATTTTTAAAGAATGAAGGATATGATGTAAAAACTTTTAACTTGGTAAATCCAACTTATAGTGATTTCTATAATCCTATTTCAAATATTTGTTCTGATCAAGATGTTGATACGCTTGCTCACATACTTGTAACAGGAGCAAATAAAGAAGGTGGCGGTGGTGACGATCCATTCTGGGATAACACTGCTAAAATGCTTATTAGTGCTACAATATACTATGTTTTATCAGTTTTACCTCTTGAACAACAAAATATAGGAAGTTGCTTGAACATTATTCGTCAAGGTGGTGCTGATTCAACAATTTTTGAAAAACTATTTATAGATGATTTAAAACCAGAGCATCCAGGTAGAATACAATATGAATCATTTAAGACAGCAGCAGATAAGACAATGCAAAGTATTGTTATTTCTTCTATATCTAAAATGCGTGTATTTGATATGCCTGCAATTCAAAGAATTACATCATCAAATAGTATAGATTTTAGAAATGTTGCAAAAAGAAAATCTGTTATATATGTTATTACATCAGCAGCTGAGAGTACATATGATTTCGTATCAACAATGTTCTTTAGTCAAATGTTTTCAATACTATATAAGCAAGCTGATGACTATGGATCAAGACTTCCAAATCAAGTGTATTTCTTACTTGATGAGTTTGCAAACATTGGACAGATACCAGACTTTCAAAAGAAACTTTCTACTACTAGAAGTTTAGGTATAAGTATATCAATAATTGTTCAGTCTTTGGATCAATTAGAGTCTTTATACAAAGAATCTTATGAAAATATCTTAGGTAACTGTGATACTCAATTATTACTTGGTACCAATTCACAAAAAACAGCAGAGTATTTTTCTAAGAGCTTAGGACAAACAACAATAAAGATTCAACAAAAATCAATTAACAAAGATAAAGATGAATCTAAAAAACAAGGTGTATCTATTAGTACACAAAGACAGGCAAGAGATCTTATGACAGTTGACGAAATAAGAAGACTAGACAATAACAAAGAAATAATAATGGTAAGAGGTTTAAAACCAATTCTTGCTGAAAAAGCTTGGTATTTTAAATATCATCCAAAACGTGAAATTATAGAGTCATTAAAAATTGGAAGTATTAAAGAAATGCCAATTCCAGAACCTGTACCATACTCATATTTTGATGTACATGAATATTTAGCTGATAGAAAAAGAAGAGCTCAAGAAATTCTTAGACAAAGATCAAAAGATGTTGAAGTTGATACATCATCTATTATTAAAAATTCAAGTGCTACTCAAACACCAAAGAAGGCGTATTCATATGCTGTTGATGAAAAATCAAAGGAAGAAAAGATTGATACAAAGCCTATGGCTGAAGGTCTAGGAAATCTTTCATATAATGATTTATATGAAAATAGTGATGTTAACCCTATTGCAACTGATAGTGGAAATAAAAATGATGATGATGATTTTGATTTACAATCAGAACTTGAATCAAAATTTGATAAATTATTTGGAACTTCAAGTGGAAATTCTAATTCAGATTTTTAATAAACAAAAAGACTTAAGATGAAATTTCTTAGGTCTTTTTTACAATTTTTTTCCTTGTAAATTTATATTATATATAGTATAATTTGATTGTGGAGGAATATATGGATAAGGTAAAAGGTATATCAATAATTATTATTGCTGTGGTATCTGTAATAGTTACTATATTAATAGCAAATATACTTCTTGATACTACTGGTAAAGTAAATCAAGGAAATTTTAGAGTTAGTGATGTTATTGTTGAATCCAGTGCCACTCTAACAGAAGTTCAAGATCAAGATATAAAATTGGAAAAATTATCAGATATAGTTTTTGATATTTCGCAAATCAATACTATTTCTATTTTAATAGAATCTAATGTAAAAGCAACAGAAATAAATATTGAAAATTTGGTGGTGAGTGATCCTCTATTAAAAGGCGATATGAATATTTCTCAAAAGGATCATGATAAGTATGATATTACACCAGAACTTACTTCTTTTCCAATTTATTTAGAACAAGAAGATGGAAAATATATAGTAAGATTACTTATAGATAATGATAATGTTATTACAGATAAAAGTGTTGGAGAAGATGTTGAGAAAATACAATATGATGCATCTATATTTAATACTCTTGGTGTAGATGTTTCAAATCTAAAGTTTAACGTCTCTTTTGATATAGTTATAAAAGACGAAACTGGAAAGACAGTTAAAACTAATATAGATTTAACAATGCCAACAGATGAGACATTTTCTAAAGGAATGTCAATATTAAGACAAGACGTAAGTAAATATATTTTTTCTATTGTTGAATAATAGAAATTAGAAAAAAGAGTTGAAAAAAAATAGAATATATTGTATAATAAATCTATGCCAAGCGATAGAGTACTGTGAACCTTGTCAGATCCGGAAGGAAGCAGCAATAAGCAATATACTCTATGTGCTTGGTTTTTTGTTGTTTAGGAGGAAAAAGTGGGATACATAGCATTATATAGAAAATATAGACCCGATACTTTTTCAAGTATTATAGGTCAAGATAATGTAACAAAAATACTAAAAAATCAAATAAAAAATGGTAAAATATCTCATGCATATTTATTTAGCGGGACAAGAGGAACAGGAAAAACTAGTGCAGCTAAAGTCTTTGCAAGAGCTATTAACTGTCTTAATCCAAAAGATGGTGAGCCATGTAATGAATGTGAAGTTTGTAAGGGGATTTTAAATGGTAATATAACAGATGTTATAGAGATGGATGCAGCTTCTAATAATAGTGTTGAAAATATTCGTCAAATAAGACAAGAAGTAGTATATGCAACAGTAGATGTAAAATATAGAGTATATATTATAGATGAGGTTCATATGCTTACAACAAGTGCATTTAATGCATTACTAAAAACTTTAGAAGAACCACCTGAAAATGTAGTATTTATTTTAGCTACAACTGAACAGCATAAGATACCAGTTACTATTTTGTCAAGATGTCTTAAGTTTGATTTTAATAGATTAACTGAAGAAGATTTATATAATAGAGTAAAATATGTTTTAGAAAGTGAAAATATAAAATATGAGGATGAGGCGTGTAGATATATTGCAAAGCTTGCAGATGGAGCTGCAAGAGATGCACTTAGTATACTAGATAGGTGTATATCAGAAACAGAAGATATTTTAAAGTATGAAGATGTTCAAAACATAGTAGGAGCAATAGATAAAAATATTATTAATAAAGTAGTAGATAGTATAATAAATTATGATTCTTTGACTGCTATTTCATGTATAGATGAAGTAATAAAAAAGGGTAAAGATTTACGACAATTTACTTTTGAACTAACAACAGAAGTTTTAAATAGACTTGTTAAAATAGATGAAAATAAAGATAGATATATAAGCATTATAGACAGGCTATCAAGCTTAGACAATGATTTAAAATCAACTACTAGAAAAGAAATTGTTCTTAAAGCTTGCATAGTACAGCTTTGTAACTTTAAACAAGATGAAGTACCTAATTCTAGTGTTGCTATTAATTCTGGATTAAATGAAATATATCAAAAAAAGATAGAAAATTTAGAAAGAGAAGTAAAAGAGCTTAAAGATTATATTTCAAACAGTAAAGTTAATATATCACAAGAGAATAAGAGCGAAGTTTCACCATCAAAAGTAAATATAACATCAAAACCAACTATGGAAGATGAGATTAAAGAAGAAAATTTAACAGAATTTCCAAATACAGAAGAGTTAAAAAAAGCTGTTATAGATAAAGGAAAGATAAGACTTTACTCTGCACTTGCTGGAGCTAAGATTTATATAGATGATGTTGTTAGAATAATAACTACTAACTCTTTTGGATATAAATTATTAACTTTAGATGAGAATGCTGAAGTTATGGCACAAATTCTTTATGAAAAATATAATATAAATAAAAATATAGTATTAGAGCTAAAAAATGAAAATGGTGAATCAATTTCAAAAATTGAGAAAATACTAAAAGATAATAATATAGAATATACAAAATTAGATTAACTTGAAAAACAGTTTAAATTATATTATAATAGTTTTTATGAAAGGATGGATATAAAATGGGAAACAAATATGGTGGATTTCCTGGCGGTGGCATGGGAAATATGCAAAATTTACTAAAACAAGCACAAAAGATGCAAGCAGATATGCAGAAAAAACAAGAAGCAGTTGCAGCAAAAGAAATTGAGACTTCTGCAGGAGGCGGTGCAGTTGTAGTAAAAGCTACAGGAGATAAAGTGATAAAGGAGATTATTATAAAAAAAGATGTTGTTGATCCAGATGATGTTGAAATGCTACAAGATTTAGTATTAACTGCTGTAAATGAAGCTTTAAAAAAAGCTGATTCTATGATGGAACAAGAAATGGGATCTTTTAATATTCCAGGATTGTTTTAGGTGACTATATGTATTCAGATACAGTTAATAAGCTAATAAATCAATTTGAAAGATTACCTGGAATAGGACATAAAAGTGCAGTACGTTTAGCTTTTTATATATTAGAGTCTCCGATGCAAGTAGCAGAAGAAATGTCAAAAACACTTATTGAAGCAAAGCAAAATGTAAAATTTTGCTCAGTCTGTTTTAATTTAACTGAAAAAGATCCATGTGATATTTGCTCAGATAAAAAAAGAGATGATTCTGTTATTTGTGTGGTAGAAAATGTAAAAGATGTTGTTGCAATGGAGAAGACTCATGAATATAGAGGTTTATATCATGTTTTACATGGATCAATTTCACCAATGAATAATATTTCAGCTGGAGATATAAAAATAAAAGAGCTTCTTCAAAGACTATCTGACGATAAAATTAAAGAAGTAATTCTTGCAACTAATCCAACTGTAGAAGGGGAAGCAACAGCAATGTATATTTCTAGATTAATTAAGCCACTTGGAATAACAGTTACAAGAATTGCACATGGAATACCTGTTGGTGGAGATCTAGAATATACGGATGAGATTACATTAATAAAAGCACTAGAAGGAAGAAGAGAAATGTAAAATAGGTGTTTGCACCTATTTTTGTTTTGAGGAGTTAAAATTATGAAAATAGGATTTTTTGATTCGGGACTTGGGGGACTCACAGTATTAAAAGAAGCAATTGAAAATGAAAAACTTAGTGAGAACATATATTATTTAGCAGATACTAAAAATACACCTTATGGTGTAAAGGATGAGAAATTTGTAAAAAATGTAATATATGATAACATTGATTATCTAATTAAAATTGGCTGTAATCCAATTGTTATTGCTTGTAATACAGCAACAAGTCTTTGTATAAATGATCTTAGAAATAAGTATAAAAAAATTATATTTATAGGTACTGAGCCAGCTGTTAAAGTAGCTGCTGACTCTAAAATGAATAAAAAAATACTTGTTTTAGCAACTAGTATAACAGTAAAAAGAGAAAAGCTTTTAAGTCTTATAGATAAATTAAATATAAAGGATAGTGTAGAACTAGTAGCAGCAGATAAACTTGTATCTTTTGCTGAAAATATAGATTGTAATAATATGAACAATCAAATTAATGATTATATAGAATCTATATTATCACGATTTAATATAAGTGAATTTAGTCATATTGTGTTAGGTTGTACACATTTTCCACTTTTTAAGGATAATTTTTATGATGTTATAAATAAAATTAATCCTAATTTAGATATACAAGTTATTGATGGAGCAAAAGGTATATCAAATAATTTAATAAATTATATAAATAAGATAAAAGGAAATAAAAAGTATGTTCAATGTACGAAAAATATAACAATTATTTTGACTAATAGAAATGAAGATTTTATAGCTAGAACTAAGCAAATATTAAAAAATGATAAAATTGAATTTGAGTATAAATTACAATAAAATTACAGAAAAATTTCAATAAATAGTAGCAATATTTTTTTTTACGTGATATAATTATTACAGTTTGATAAGAGTTAATGAGGTGTATATATATGAATGATAAGAAAATCTTAATAGTAGATGATGAAAAAGCAATAGTGGATATCTTAAAGTTTAATTTAGAAAAAGAGGGGTTTACTACAACAGTTGCATATGATGGTGAAGAAGCAATAAAAATTGCTTTATCAGTTAATCCAGACTTAATCTTATTAGATTTAATGATACCTAAAATTGATGGTTTCACAGTTTGTAAAAAATTAAGAAAAAGCCTAGTTTGCCCAATTATAATGCTAACAGCTAAAGAGGAAGTAGTGGACAAGATTATAGGTCTTGAGTTGGGTGCAGATGACTATATGACTAAACCATTCAGTATAAGAGAAGTAATTGCTAGGGTAAAAGCAAATTTAAGAAAACATACTTTACCTGAAGCTGAAGAAGATAAAAACTCATCAAAAAATAAAATTAAAGTTAAGGATATGATAATTGATCCTGAAAGATATATTGCAATTGTTGGAGGAAAGACAATTGATTTAACAATAAAAGAATTTGAATTGTTAAAATTACTAGCAACTAATCCAAACCAAGTATTTACTAGAGAGCAAATACTTAGAGGTGTATGGGGATATGACTTTTATGGTGATGCTAGAACAGTTGATGTTACAGTAAGAAGACTAAGAGAAAAAATTGAAAAGAATTCTGCTGAACCACAGTATGTACAAACAAAAAGAGGAATGGGATATTACGTTTCATTATAATACAGAAAGAGAGTAAAAGATGAAAATTTCTATGAAAAAAATTATTAGGGCTATGAGTATAATTATGGTAGTTATAGTATATATAACTACCATAATTTTATCTGGTTCTGTTATTGATACACAAAATATTTTTAGTTTAAGTAATTTTATAGTATTATTAGTCTTTGTTCTTATAGCATATATTTCATCTGTTATTATTTCGAATAAGATTGTATTTCCTTTAAAAAGAATAGAAAAAGGAATGAAAATGGTAAGTGACGGAAAGTTACCTGACGTCTCTAGAATAAAAGATACTAATGATTTTCCTGAGTATCACGAATTAATGCAAGACTATATTTCAATGCTAAAAGTTATTAAGAAAAATACATTTGATTTAAATAGTCAACAAAGTAAAACTGAGATAATATTAGAGCATATGGCAGATGGTGTAATGGCATTTTCTACTACAAAAGAGATTGTTCACATGAATAAATCTGCAATGAGAATGCTTAATATTACTAGTGAAGATGAGACTTTTGACAGTATATGTGAAAAGCTAAAATTAAATATAGATTTTAGTAAAATCATGTATCTTCCTAATTATCAGAGCGTTGAAGTTAAAACACAAATAGGTGAACTTGCTCTTAGTATTGTTTTTGCACCGTTTTTTAGTGACGAATTAAATCCTATGGGAATTATAATGATTGTTAGAAATATTACAGATAGTGTTAAGACAGATAATGTAAGAAAGGAATTTGTTGCAAATGTATCGCATGAGCTAAAGACACCTCTTACATCTATTCGTGGATATTCAGAGACTATAATGAATGGAGATCTTACATATCAAGAGATAATTAAGTTTTCAAAAGTTATAAATCAAGAGGCAAATAGAATGAGTAGACTTGTTTCTGATTTACTTCAATTATCTAAAATGGATTATAATAGAATGACTTGGAATAAAGCTACTTTAAATACTGTAGAAATACTAAAGAAGGTATGTGAAAAAGTTAGATTTGAATGTGAAGAAAAAAAGCACAAATTAGAATTAATATGTGCTGAAAACACACCAACGCTTTATGCGGATAAAGATTCGATTGAACAGATAGTTATAAATATATTAACTAATAGTATAAAATATACTCCAGAAGGTGGACTTATTAGAATATATGCAGGTCCAATAGATAAAAGAGTATATATAAAAGTAATAGATAATGGTATTGGTATACCACAAAAAGATTTAGATAGAATATTTGAAAGATTTTATAGAGTAGATAAAACTAGATCAAGAAAAATGGGAGGAACTGGATTAGGACTTTCTATTGTTAAAGAAATGGTAGATGGAAATAATGGTACTATAAATATTGATAGTAAATTAAATGAAGGAACAGAAGTTACTTTGACTTTTCCTACTACAAAAGAATAGGAGATAATATGAGGTATTATGATACACACGCTCATTACAATGACGAAAAATTTAATGGAATAGTAGATGAGACTTTAAATGAGTGTATGAGCGTAGGAGTAAAATATATAAATAACATTGGATATAATATAGAAAGCTCAAAACTTGCAATTGAGCTCTCTAATAAATATAAAGAATGTTATGCAGTTATTGGAATACATCCAAGTGATGTGGGAAAATGTAGTGTAGATGAAGTAGAAGATTTATATAAAAATCTAAATAATGGTAAAATTGTAGCAATTGGTGAAATTGGTTTAGATTATTATTGGGTAAAAGATAATAAAGAGGAACAAAAAAAATTATTTATAGAGCAAATAGAACTTGCAAATAAATTAAAATTACCTATAGTGGTACATAGTAGAGATGCTTCATTAGATACATATTTGACTTTAAAAGAACATCCAGCAAAATATGGTACACTTCTACATTGCTTTTCGCCTACAGAAGATTTAGTAAGACTTGTAATAGATAATAATTATATGGTTGCATTTGGTGGAAATATAACATATAATAGAGCTAAGTCATTTCAAAGATATATGGATATGATACCAGCAAGTCAAATTGTTATTGAAACTGACGCTCCATATTTACCACCAGTACCTTTAAGAGGAACTGTAAATACATCTAAAAATTTACCAATTATTTTAGAAAAATTATCTGAATACAAACATATGGATGTAGAAGAGTTATCAAAAATTGTATACCGAAATTCACTTGAATTTTTCAATATAAAAGAGTAAGAAATCTTACTCTTTTTTTCTATAACAAAGCATAGTAGAAGTAAAATTCTACTATTGCTAAATATATCAATATACTAAAGTGAAAATTGCATATTGGTGATTTTAAAAATAATGCTGACATAAATCCATCTAATATAATACATATAATAGATAGCCAAAAAGCAAAAATAAAATTAGCATATCTAAAAAATAAGAAAGAAGATATAAAAGTCAGAAGTAATATTAATAAATACATTACTAATACTATTAGTATGTTTTTTGAACTATCTAATGTAGTTGAATAATTGTATACACTTAATGCTAGTAAAATATATAATACAGGAAATACTAATTCTAGTACTAAATAATTTCTTGTAATATCGTGTATATTGATTTTTAATTCATTTATATTTAAACATATCAGTATATGTAACGCTATACAAATTAGAGTAAAAATCACTAAAAAAGAAAATATTTTGACGTAATAACTAAATACTTTCAATTGCATCACCATATATATTATGGTCAAAAAAATAGAGTAATATAAACTACTCTATGTATCCAATATATGGTAAATTTCTATATTTCTCGTCATAATCAAGACCATATCCAACAACAAATTTGTCTGGAATATCAAAGCAAACATAGTCTGATTCTAAGTTAAACTCTCTTCTTTCTTTTTTATCAAGTAAAGTGCATATTTTTAAAGTTTTAGGTTTTTTTTCTTCAAGATAGCTTTTTAGATATGTTAGTGTTCTGCCAGTATCTATTATATCTTCTACAATAAGTACATTTTTATCCTTAATTTCTTCTGAAATATTTAAATCAAAATGTATTACACCAGTGCTCTCACTTCCTTTATAGCTAGATACTTTTATAAAATCTAGTATTATAGGAGAAGTTATATCTTTAGCAAGCTCTGTTGAAAAAAATGTAGCACCTTTTAGCACACAAATTAATATTATTTCTTCATTATTAAAATCTTTTTGGATTACTTCTGCAACTTGCTTTATACGATTTTTTATTTTTTCTTCACTTATTAATTCTTTAATATTCATGAGTATTCCTCCTTATAAAAAAATTATATCACAATATAGTAATGAAACAAAGTATAAATAAATAATTTTAGCAAAAAACATAAGTTGACATAACTAAAAAATAGTGATATAATTATAATGTACATTTAAATGAGAGCATTTTTCTTTAATAAAAAAAATGGAGGTGTGAGAATGAAGAAAAAATTGCCAGATGTCCTTCTTATAGTTACTGCTGTTGCAGCAATGATTGCAGGGATTTATATTTTTGTCTTTTATAAGGCTGCGGATAAGTCTGAAACTGTTGAAGCTTATGCTAGTGTAGAAGATTATCCAGTTTATAGTGGTAGAGAAGCATATGAGTATTGGAAGAGTACACTAAATGATGATCAGAAAATTTTATATGATGAAATTAAGGAAACGTATTTACAGTTTAATGATAGTTTCTCAACTCAGTTAGATGAGATTTCTTCTAAAGACTTTCAAGAAGTGTATTCTGCTGTAATGTTAGATCATCCTGAAATATTTTGGATGGATTCATATCTTACTGTAAAAACATTAAGCAACCAAGTAAATACTCATAAAGTTATAGAGCTTTATTATTCTTATTCATTAGAGGAGGCAAAAGAAGTTAAGTCTCGTATAGAAGTTAAATACAACGAAATTATTGAAGGAGCAAAAAAGCAAGAAAATGATTTTAAGAAGATAAGATATGTTCATGATAAACTAATTGAGATATCTCAGTATCATGAATATACCCAAGAGGAAATAGACTCTTATCAATCAATAGTTTCTATATTTGATTCTGGCAATACTGTTTGTGCAGGATATGCGTATGGATTTAAATTTATTATGGACCAATTAGGTATAAAATCCATTGCAACACGAGACATCAGTAATGAGGATACCTCAAAGAATCATATATGGAATATGGTTGAGCTTTATGGTAAGTGGTACAATATAGATATCACATGGGATAACAAGATTGCATCAGATGGAGTTATAACGTATAACTATTTTTTAAAGGATAACGAAGAATTTTATACAGACCATAGAATGCAAGATGGAATTCCAACAAATTAGAGTGAAAAAAATTCACTCTAATTTTTTTGGTCGAAAGTTAACATAACTTTACAATTAAGAAAAAATATGGTATAATAATAATGTGCTTATTGGAGGCGGTAAAATGGAAGATGTAAGAATTAATGTACTTTTAAATGAAGAAAGATATGAAGATGCAATAGAGCTAATTAAAGATAAGTATGTAGAGCTATTTGGAAAAATGTTAGATAAGAAAAATGTGAATGTTCCCAAAAATGAGGACTTTTATTGCTATACAACTAAAATAATGAATGAATATCCTAATCTTTTAAATAGGATTGAATTACTAAGAAATGGTATGGTTAATAAAGATTTTAGTTATTTAGATGAAATCGAACTGTTAAAAAATACATATAATTATTTAAAAGTAAATTATTAGAACTATAGAATAGACTATAGTTCTTTTTTTTGTGAAAAAAATATATTTTTTTATATAATATAAGTATATTTATCTCTTTTATGATATAATCATTTTGGAGGTTATGTGTTATGAAATACTATGATGAGGATGTAGATAAGGTTTTAGATGCCTTGCAGACGAGTGAAGAAGGTTTATCAAATGAGGAAGCAAAAGCTCGTCTTGATAGATATGGTCTAAATAAATTAAAAGAAACAAACAAGAAAAGTAAATTAGCTAAATTTTTAGATCAATTTAAAGATATGATGATTGTAGTACTTCTAATAGCAGCAGTTTTTTCTGGGATAAGCTCATACTTAAATGGTGAAGCTTATACAGATACAATAGTAATAATAGCAGTTGTGCTATTAAATGCTATTATGGGATTTGTTCAAGAATTAAAAGCTGATTCTGCAGTTGAAAGCTTAAAAAAGATGACTACTCCTAATGCTAAAGTAATTAGAAATGGTCAAGTAACAATTTGTTCTTCAGAGAAAATAGTTCCTGGAGATATTTTAGACTTAGAAGCAGGTGACACAGTACCAGCTGATGCAAGAGTTATATGGGAGGTATCATCAAGTGTAGATGAATCAATGCTTACTGGTGAGAGTGAACCTATTGCTAAAGATGTTGAAAAGGTAAGTTCTGATGCGCAAATTAATGAAAGAGTTAATATGGTGTATTCAGGTTGTAATGTAGTATATGGAAAATTAAAGGCTGTTGTAGTTAAGACAGGAATGGAAACAGAGCTTGGAAAAATAGCTTCTTCTGTACAAAAAGATAAAGATGTTCTATCGCCTTTACAAATTAAGATAAATAATATAAGTAAAGTATTGTCAATGATAATTGCAGCTATTATTGGTTTTGTTTTAATTTATGGAATTGCTAAAGGAAATGATACGCTAGAAATTATTATGCTATGTATCTCACTTGCTGTTGCGGCAATTCCTGAGAATTTGCCTACAGTTATAACTGTTACATTATCTTTGGGAACTACAGCTATGGCAAAGAGAAATACTATTGTTAGAAAGATATCTTCTGTTGAAACATTAGGATCGATAGATATAATTTGTTCAGATAAAACAGGTACTATTACTCAAAATAAAATGACAGTAAAAGAAGTAATCTTTAATAATAAAAATTATAAAGTAGAAAAAGAGCCTATAGAAAATAGCGAATTATTGATAGATTTAATGGTGCTTTGTAATGATAGTAAAATAGATCCACAAAATAAAGAAAATTTAATTGGTGATCCTACAGAAACAGCATTATTTAAGTATGCAATGGACATGGGATATAATCCACAAAATATAGTAAAAAATAATGAAAGAGTTGCAGAAGTTCCTTTTGATTCTGACAGAAAGATGATGTCTACTATTAATACTGTTCAAGATAAAATTGTTGTATCTACAAAGGGAAGTCTAGATTCATTATTAAAAAAATGCACTAAGTACTATGAAAATGGAAAAGTATATGATTTAGATCAAAAACATATTAACAAAATTTTAAATTTTGAAAAAGAAATGGCGCAAAAGGCATTAAGAGTTTTATCATTTGCATATAAAGTTATAGATAAAGTACCAGATGAAGAAAATTTACCATCTGTAGAAAGTGATCTGACTTTTGTAGGTCTTGTTGGTATGATGGATCCTCCAAGAGAAACTGTAAAAGAATCTATAAAAACATGTCGCGAAGCTGGAATAAGACCTATTATGATTACAGGTGACAGTCTAAGCACTGCTACTGCTATTGCAAAGGAAATTGGAATTATAGAAGAAGGAACAGGAGTTATAGAAGGAAAAGAACTAGACAAATTAAGTGATGAACAGCTAATAAAAGAAGTTACTAAATATAGCGTTTATGCTAGAGTTCAACCAGATCATAAAGTAAGAATTGTAAAAGCATGGCAAGCAAATAATAAGGTGGTTGCAATGACTGGTGATGGAGTAAATGATGCTCCAGCTATAAAACTTGCTCATGTTGGTATTGGAATGGGAAAAACAGGAACTGAAGTTACAAAGAGCGTTGCAGACGTAATATTAATCGATGATAGCTTTAGTACGATTGTTGATGCAGTTGGAGAAGGAAGAAAGATATATGATAATATAAGAAATGGTATTATTTATTCTCTTGCTAGTAATTTTGCAGAGATAATTGTTGTTGTCGTTGGTTTATTCTTTAATATAGAGATATTTTTACCTTTACATATATTATATATTAATTTAGCAACAGATTCAGTTCCATCAATTTGTTTAGCTTTTGAAAAAGCAGCAAAAGGTATTATGAAAAGGAAACCAAAACCAGTTAATGCACCTTTCTTTACTCCTTTTGTTGTAGCAAATTTAGCACTTTCTGCAGTTTTTAAAGCTGTAGCTGTATTAGCTACATATTATGTTGCAAATATATATTATGGAGTTGATGTGGCAAGAACAATGGCATTTTTATGTATGGTCTTCCAAGAAATGGTATATGCACTTAATTGCAGAAATTTAAAGGATTTAGTTATTAAGCAAGGACTATTTTCTAATAAAGCAATGAATATTGGTATGATAATATTAATTATTATGCAGCTAATTGTATTTGGAACACCTGTTGGTCAAATATTTAACATTGCAACATTAAGCTTTATGCAAGTTATAGTATTAATTATAGTAAATTTAATTTCGTTTGTTTTAATAGATTTCTTAAAATTAGGTATAAAAAAGTTTGTTAAAGATTAAAACATTAAAATAATAGAGTATGTTAAAAAGACTCTATTATTTTTTTCTTTATTTTTTAGAGTTTTTGGTGTATAATATCTAAGACGAAAGGAAATGATGAACATGCCAGAAAAAATAGTACCAATAACACTTCTTACAGGTTATTTGGGTTCAGGAAAAACAACTTTAATAAATCATATATTGAGCAATCAAGAAGGATATAAAGTTGCAGTAATAGTAAATGATATAGGAGAGGTAAATATAGATGCTGATTTAATATCTAAAGGAGGAATTGTAAATCAAACAGACGATAGTTTAGTACCTTTGACAAATGGTTGTATATGTTGTACTTTAAAAGTAGATTTAATGCAACAAATCGTTGATCTGATTAAGACAAAGCAATTTGATTATATTTTAATAGAAGCAAGTGGAATATGTGAACCTATTCCAATAGCTCAAACGATTACAGTACTTTCTGAGTCAACTCAACAATATGGTCTACCAAAGATTTGTAGATTAGACAATGTTGTATCTGTAGTTGATGCATTAAGACTTGCAACCGAATTTGGAAGTGGAGATAATCTTGTTAAAGACGATTTAGAAGAAGAGGATATTGAAAATCTACTTATTCAGCAAATTGAATTTTGTAATACTATAATTTTAAATAAGGTAGATGAGGTATCAAAAGAAGAGCTACAAAAAGTAAAGGCAATAATAAGAAAATTACAGCCAAATGCAGAGATTATAGAAACAAACTTTGGCAATGTACCTACAGATAAGCTATTAAATACAAATTTATTTGATTTTAATAAAGCATCAGTTAGTGCTGGTTGGGTAGAAGAATTAGAAGAGAGTGAGGATGAACATGAACATCATCACCACAATCACGAAGAAACTGAAACTGAAGAATATGGAATAAGTTCTTTTGTATATTATAGAAGAAAACCTTTTAGAATTAAGAAATTTGAAAAGTTTTTAGATGAATTTCCAAATACAATTATTAGAGCAAAAGGTTTAGTTTGGCTAAGTGATGATGACTATATGTCGTATTGTTTTGAGCAAGCTGGAAAACAGAAAACTATCTCTGAAGCAGGTCAATGGATAGCTTCTGCGTCTAAATTTGAGATAGATAAGATATTAAAGTATAATCCCGAAATACAAAAAATATGGGATGAAGCTTGTGGAGATAGAATGAATAAAATTGTATTTATAGGAAAAGACATGGACAAACAAGATATAATAAAAAGACTAGATGATTGTTTATCAGAAATTTAAAAAGGTAGGAATTTTAATTCCTACCTTTTTTCTATTGAACAAAGTTTAGGCATTAGTATATAATATACATATAAATAAAATGTTTTGGTGATTTTATGAATGAAAAAATAGAGAAAATTATAGTAGAATGCATAAAATTAGAACGTATAGAACTGTCATATATCCAGATTGAAAATTTTTTAAAAGAAATTATAAAGGATAAATTAAATGAAAATATAGAGTATTATATTGATGAATCTGGATTAGATGGTAGAAATATTGAATTTAATTTAATAGATATATCTAACAAAGAGTATATATATGAAATTATAGTAAATAAGAAAAAAATAGACGATAGATTGAATGACATTAGTACTATATCAGAAAATGATGAATATAATCACCAAAAGATAGAATTTATATTTGAGTTATTATACGAAATAATATTAGCTTGTTTTGGTTATAATAAAGCTCAAAATATTATATTAAAAAATAGTTTTGAATTTATTGAAAGCTTAAATGAAACATACGTTGAAAAATATTTTGCCTTAGAAAAAGCTAAAGAATTGATGATTGAAGTTAGTTCAAAAATTAAAACAGATATTAATTTCTTGTTAGATTTTTTAGAACAAATAGATATTGCCTATGAGTTTGTTTTAAAATATGAGAGCAAAATTGAGATTCTCAAACTAAAGAATAATATGTATGATATGTATGAAAAATTTAAGAAAAATGATGAAGCTATAGATGAATTTTTAAAAAGAATAGAAGAGATAGTAAATGTAAAAATTTCCAATATAGACAGTTCTAGAAAGGGTTGTGAGAGTAAAGCAATATTGCAAGATATGCAATTAGAAGAGTTGATTACATATATAAGGCAATATATACAGAGGTCATTTTATAATCATAACATAGATTCTTTAGAAATTAAAACAAAAGCTAAGAAGGTATATGTTGAAATAGATAATGAGATAAATAATATAATAAGCAACAATATTTCATTAGATGAAGTATCACCATTAATAAGTAATATAATAACTTCAAAAAAAGATGATTTAATTAGTTTAGAAAAGATAGATCCAGAGCAAGCAGTTTATGAATACTTAGTTGAAAATTATTCAGAGATTGCAAAGGTCTTATCTAGTAAAATGGATATTTTACAATTTTTAGATAAAATAGATAATTTACCAAAGGATGTTGAAGATTATTTAAAAAATGAATTTTTATCTGAATATAAGAACTTTATAGATGAAATAAAACAAGTTGGACTTTTAAAACAAGAAGAATTAGAGACAAAACTAAATGAATTTGAAGAAAAGTATACATATGGTATATATTATAGATATCTGAATATGTCAAAAAAAGAAAAAGAAGAATTAATTTCTTGTTCAGATAAAGAAATAAAAGAAAATATAATGCTATTTTTAAATACCAAAAAAGAGCTTGCAAATATAAGCTCTACTGAAAATATTGCATATTCGTATCTATTTAATTATCTTTTAAAAAGAGAAGAAAATATATTTAAAGATAATAGTGAGATTACTAATATTTTAAAGTCTAGTTTAAAAGATACATCTTCTCTTAATAAATATTTTAATTCTAGTGATGTTGCAAAGGCATTTTCTATGATTTCAAGTTATGATATTGAGAAATTATATGGAATTCAAAAAAACATAAGACAATCTTTTATTAAAACTTCACAGCTTGTACAAAAAAAATATAATGAAGATGTGTTAAAATGTGGAATATGTGTATTAGACTTATTAAACTTTAATGAAGATGATGATATCAATTTGTTTTTTAGTGCAACAGAAAATATTAAAATTCTTGAAGAATTACTTGGTATTGGATTATATGAGTTATATAATTTTAAAGATATAGAGTTAAATGCAATTAAGTTATTATATTGTGATGGTTATGATTTATCTATTGAAATTATGTTACAAATACTAAAATATATTGATTTAAAATATAAATTAATAGAGTATAATTTAAAACATAGTGCAGCATTAAAGAATATAAAAGTAAAGATACCAGATATTTTTGGAATAAGTAGTGTAATAAGAAAAATAGATAAGTATAATAATAAGATGCTTTATATTAATAGAGATAGAAAAGATATTCAAGATAGAAAGCTTATGTCATATTGTCAAAGAGAAGATATGATTTTAAGTAAAATAAATTCTGTGAGGCAGAAAGCTAAGATATAAAAGGGGGTATAAGTTTGAATAATATAGTTTGTAATGATTTGGAAAAAATTATAAAAATTAAAAATAACTTTGAAAATCAACTTATTGATTCATCTATAATACTTCCTGAATATATTGAAGCTATAAATACATTTTATGAAACAGAATTAGAAAATCAAGATAAAAAAATAGAACAGCTAAAATTAGATATAGATAAGCTATATGACAATATGCAAGATATAATAAGTAAACTTAAAAATAAGGAACAGTAATGAGGTATGCGTATGAATTATTATGAGATTTTAGAAGTAAGCGTAAATGCATCAAAAGAAGTTATAAAAAATGCGTATAGAGCATTAACAAAAAAATATCATCCAGATTCATATAAAGGAAATCAAGAATATGCACAAGAAAAGATGAAAGAGATAAATGAAGCATATGAGACTTTAATAGATGATAATAAAAGATTGACATATGACTATGAAAATGGATTTAAAATAGATCCTAATGCTCCTAAAGAGGAATTAGACATAAAAGAAGAAACTAATATAAAAGTAGAAGAAAAAGATGAAAAAAAAGAAGACAAGTTAATGACTTTTATAAAAGAGAAAAAAATGTTTATAGCTATAGGGATAGTTATATTATTTGTAATAGCTTTTATAATTGGAATTGCTATTGCTGGTAGTGGAAATACTGATGAAAAAGATAATGAAGATGAAGTTGTAGTTAATGATGATTCTCAAACAGAAGATAAAAATACTACAAATAATACAAATACTTATAGACCAAATAATAATAATGTTATTGAAACACCTAAAGAAGATACTTATACTCAACCTACTAGTCCAGAAATAAATGATGATAAAAATGAAGATTATGAAGGTGAGGAAGACGAAACTATTAAAGAACCTGATGGAATATCATAAAAAAGAAGTCTTTATAGACTTCTTTTTAAACTTTATAATGAATTGGCTCTGGAAATTTTACTCCGTGAGTATCTACAGTAACAGATTTCATTTTTTGCTCTACTAGTGGTCTATCAGAAGAATCAGTTGGAGTATTCGCTATTTTGTCTACTACATCCATTCCTTCTATTACTTTACCAAAAGCTGCATATGAACCATCTAAATGAGGTGAATCTTTATGCATAATAAAAAATTGAGATCCAGCAGAATTTGGCATCATTGATCTTGCCATAGATAGTACACCAGCTTCATGTTTTAGTTCGTTTTTAAACCCATTTTTAGAAAATTCTCCTTTTATTGTGTATCCAGGTCCTCCAACTCCAATTCCTTGTGGATCTCCTCCTTGTATCATAAATCCACTAATTACTCTATGAAATATTGTGTCATCATAAAAGCCTTTATTTATTAAAGATATAAAGTTATTTACTGTATTAGGAGCTACAGCAGGATATAATTCTGCACGTATAATATCTCCATTTTCCATTTCAATTGTTACAATTGGGTTAGCCATTTTACTTTTCTCCTTTCTTAAATTTACTGTATTATATCACATAATTATCATTATTACTAATCCTCTAATATATATTTTATTATTTGGTTATGATTAGGCTTTTCTACATTAGTTAAAGCATTAATTACCATACCATGTGTTATAACAATTACTTTTGTATAATTGTTATATTTTTTTAGCACATTTTTTACTCTTGATATAATTTCAGTTTTTTCCTCAAAATTATCTTCTTTATATGTACATTTTCCATCATTTTCATCATAGTGTTTTCTCCACTTTACTACCATTGAATAATTATTATACATGTAATCTTTATCTGGTATCCATTCCATAAGATCAATTTCGACTTTTAAGTTTATATTTAATTCTTTAGATAGAACACTAGCTGTTTGCATCGTTCTAGTGTATGGGGAACTAATTATAATATCTGCATCTTTTAACAAAGGATTTTTTGATGAATTTATAGTTTCTTGAATCCCATTTTGAGTAATAGGAGCTAGGTCATTTCCAAAGCCTCTATAGTGTCTTTGATCTATTATTGTATAATCTGGCTCTGCATGTCGCATAAAAATAAATTCAGTTTTCTTTTTCAATTTTTTATTCTCCTTATAGTATTGTTACACAAAATATATCATAATGTTTCTAAAAAAACAATAAGTGTACATATATAGTAATTTGTGTATTTAATTTTGAATAGTTTATGATATAATTTTAATATAATAAAATGGAGGAATGTATGTCATATATTGAGTTTAAAGATGTTGTAAAAAAATATAAGATGGGTGAGATGGAGATAACAGCTCTAGATAAAACTTCTTTTAGTATTGAAAAGGGAGAACTTGTAGTAATTGTAGGAGCAAGCGGAGCAGGTAAAACAACAGCCCTTAATATATTAGGTGGAATGGATAGTGCAACTAGTGGTAAAGTAGTAGTAGACAGAAAAGATATAACTAAATTAAAAGGCAAAGAACTTATTAGATATAGAAGAGAGGATATTGGCTTTGTTTTTCAATTTTATAATCTAGTTCAAAATTTAACTGCAATTGAAAATGTTGAACTTGCAACTCAAATATGTAAAGATTCATTAGATCCTAAAGAAGTTATGGCAAAGGTTGGACTTAAAGATAGAATTAATAATTTCCCATCACAGCTTTCAGGTGGTGAGCAACAACGTGTTGCAATAGCCAGAGCAATAGCTAAAAATCCAAAGTTGTTATTATGTGACGAGCCAACGGGAGCTTTAGATTATAATACGGGAAAACAAATTCTTAAATTACTTCAAGATACATCTAGAAAAGAAAATATGACAGTAGTTATAATTACGCATAATCAAGCAATAGCTCCAATGGCTGATAAAATAATAAAGTTTAAAAATGGAAAAGCTATTGATATTATAAAAAATGACAATATTATTCCTGTTGAGAATATAGAATGGTAGGTGCTTATGAAAAAAGCGTTATTAAAAGATAGTATAAAGGAGATTACAAAGACATATAAACGATTCTTATCAATAATGCTTATGTCACTATTAGGTGTTGGTTTTTTTGCTGGAATTAGAGCAACTGGACCAGATATGAGGCAAACAATAGATAATTATTTAAAGGAAAATAATGTCTATGACATAGAGCTAGTGTCTACACTTGGTCTTACGGAAGATGATATTGAACTATTAAAAGAAAATGAGTATGTTTCAGATATAGTAGGCACATATTCAACTGATGTATTAGTAAATGCTTCTAATAATAACCAACCAGTAGCAAAGCTTTTAGCTATAGAAGATATAAATAAAGTAAAGCTTGTTGAAGGAAGTCTTCCTTTAAATGAAGATGAATGTGTGGTTGAAAAAAGTTTTTTAACTGCAACAGGTATGCAGATTGGTCAAACAATAGATATTGAAGATAGTGATGATGTAATCAATAATGATTCTTTAAAAATTACAGGTGTAGTAGAGAGTCCTTTATATATTTCATCTGAAAGAGGAACAAGTAGTTTAGGTACAGGAAAAGTAAATTACTATATGTATATAAATAATTCTAATTTTAATATGGATGCATATACAAATATTTATATTAAAGTTAAAGATGCAGATAAGTATACATATGGTTCAGATAAGTATTCTGAAATTGTAGAGGAGGCTCTATCTAGTATAGAAGAATATGAAGACGAAATTAATACGAGAAGATACGATACTTTGATTGCAGAAGCTAATGATAAGATTGAAGAGGCTGAGCAAAAACTTGATGATGAATATAATGAAAATCAGAAAAAACTTGATGATGCACAAGAAGAGATAGATAATTATAGAGAGCAAATTGCAAGTGGCAGAGAGGAAATAGCACAAAATAGAACTAATGTGTATAATACTTTTTTGGAATATGAAAATCAAATAGCTGAAGGTAAAACAAAAATTGAAGAGGCAAAAACTACTCTTGAAAATCAAAAAGCAACAGCACAAGAAAATATAAATGCTGCAAATTCAGCTAAAGCTACATTACAAGATAATATTTCTCAGATTGATACAAATCTTGAAATTCTTATAGCTAAATATAATGAAGTATATGATACATTAGAGAATCCAATTGGACTTACAGAAGAAGACATAGAATATTTAAAAGGAGTAAAACTTCAACTAGAAACAGAAAAAGAAGGATTGGAGAAAACTAAAATAGAACTTTCAGAACAAATATATACTATTGATACTACAATAGAACAAATAAATTCTTCAATAACTAATGCTGAAAGTACAATTACGGATCAACAGATTTCTTTAACAGAAAAAGAAAATGAAGTTGCTACTTTAAAGGCACAAGCTTATAAAGCAATAGATGATGCTGAGGCAGAACTTGATAGTAGTGAACAAGAAATAAATGATAGTCAAGAAGAGCTTGATAGTAATAGACTTGAATTTGAAGAAAAAATCAAAGAGGCTGAGGATGAGATAATAGATGCAAAAGAGGATGTATTAAATATAGAGCATCCAAAATTATATATATGGGACAGAGATGATAATAGCGGATATAGTGGTTTTATTCAGGATACACAAAGCGTTGAAAATCTTGGTAAAGTGTTTCCAATTGTATTTTTTGTAGTTGCAACATTAATAAGTTTGACATCTATGACTCGTATGGTTGAAGAACAAAGACAACAAATAGGAACTTTAAAGGCTTTAGGATATACTAAATTTCAAATTTCTATAAAATATATACTATATGCGACACTTGCTACAATAATTGGTGGTATTTTAGGTATGATTATATGTTTTTATACATTGCCTAAAGTTATTTGGATGATGTATAGTATGATGTATAAAATTCCAAATTTTGTAGTGGAATTTAATTTTGAACTTGGAGCAATAGGTCTTTTGTGTGCATTTATATGTATAGTAGGTGCTACAATATACGCTTGTCTTAAAGAATTAGTAGAAAAACCAGCAATTCTTATGAGGCCAAAAGCTCCTAAAATTGGAAAAAGAGTTTTACTTGAAAAAATACCATTTATATGGAATAGACTTAATTTTACAACTAAAGTTACAGTAAGAAATATATTTAGATATAAGAAGAGATTTCTTATGACAATAATTGGGATATTTGGATGTACATCGTTAATATTATTAGGATTTTTACTAAAAGACTCTATAGTAGCAATTATAGATAATCAATATGGTGATATATTTAATTATAACTTCATTACTACAGCAAAAGAATCTTTAACAGATGAAGAAGTAAATGATTTAGCATATGAAATTTCAGGAAATTCTAATATAGAAAAAACTGTGATGGTAGAATTTACATCTGCAACTATAACTAACTCAGATGCGTTAGAAGATGTTCAAATAATTGTTCCAGATAATAACGAAAATATATATGATGTAATTAATATAACTGATTTAGAAGATAAAAGAATAGAGCTAGGTGAAGATGGTGTTATAATTACAGATAAACTTGCCAGTCTTTTAGGTGTTGAGATTGGGGATAATATAATAGTAACAACTAATGATAATGAAGAAATTGAGGTTAAAGTGGATAATATTGCTAAAAATTATGTATATCACTATATGTATTTAAGCAAAGATCTATATAACAAAGTGTTTAAAGAATATTCACCCAATGCAATATTAATTAAAACAGCTGATATATCTGATGAAGCAAAGGACGATTTATCTAGAGAACTAATGGCAAACAGTAAAGTTTTATCTGTTTCAAATATTGATAGTATGAAAGAGACTATTGTAAATATGATGGACTTATTAAAATATGTTGTTTGGGTTTTAATTGTATCAGCAGGACTACTTGCATTTGTAGTATTGTATAACTTAGAAAATATAAATATTAGTGAAAGATTAAGAGAACTTGCAACAATTAAAGTATTAGGATTTTATGATAATGAAGTGTATGACTATATTTCTAAAGAATCCACATTACTTACAATAATTGGAATTGTACTTGGAATGTTTGGTGGTATTGTTTTAAATACTTTTGTGCTAAAGACATGTGAGATTAACGTATTAAGATTTGTTCCAGAGCTAAATATTTCATCTTTTGTAATTGCTATCTTAATAACAGTAGCGTTTAAGATTATTGTTAATATATTTACGTATTTTGCTCTAAAGAAAATCGATATGATCGAATCCTTAAAAAGTGTAGAATAAAGGTATATTATGCCTTTATTCTTTTTTTGGTTGAAAAAAATTTATATATTATATATAATTAACTTATATAGAGAGGTTAGAATATGATAAGATTTGATAGTGATTATTTAGAAGGAGCATATCCTAAAATATTAAAAAAACTAGTTGAAACAAATTATGATCAAGAGGCCGGGTATGGTAAAGATGAGTATACTAAATCTGCTACGTATAAAATAAGAAAGGCATTAAATAATGATAATGTTGATGTTCATTTTTTAGTGGGGGGAACGCAAACTAATATGACTGTAATTTCTAGTATATTAAGGTCATATCAAGGAGTTATTTGTACTGATACAGGACATATTAATGTACATGAAACTGGTGCAATTGAGTCTTTTGGAAATAAAGTAATAACTGTTAAAAATGAAGAAGGTAAAATAAATATAAAGCAAATACAAGAATTAGTTGATTTGCAACGTAACTATGATTTGCCAGAGCATTTGGTTATGCCTAAGCTTGTGTTTATTTCTCTTCCCACTGAATGTGGAACAAATTATACTAAGGAAGAATTAAAAGAAATTTATGATGTATGTAGGAAAAATAACTTATACTTATATATAGATGGAGCAAGACTTGGCTATGGGCTTGTTGCAAAAGATACTGATATAAAATTGCAAGATTTAACTGAGCTATGTGACATTTTCTATATAGGTGGAACAAAATGTGGCGCTTTGTTTGGTGAAGCAGTAGTTATAGTAAATGATGAGTTAAAAAAAGATTTTAGATATTATATAAAGCAAAGAGGTGCAATGCTTGCAAAAGGTAGAATTTTAGGAATACAATTTGATACTTTATTTGATAACAATTTATATTTTAAAATATGTAAGCAAGCTGTAGATCTTGCTTTGAGGATAAAAGAAGCAGCAATAGAAAAAGGATATAAACTATTTTTTAATTCATTTACTAATCAACAGTTTATTATAATGCCTAATATAAAGCTTAAAGAACTGGAAAAAGAATTTGCATTTTTTAAGTGGCAAAAATATGATGAGGAAAATACAGTTATAAGAATATGTACTTCTTGGGCAACAACTGAGGAAAATGTTAATAAGCTCATAGAAAAATTATAGTGAGGTTTAAGATGAATAATATAAGTAATTATGCAATGAAAATTGCAATAGAAGAATCTAAAGTAAATGCAATAAATAACTATAAAAATGGTGGACCATTTGGAGCTACAATAATAAAAGACGGTAAAATTATATCATCAGCTCATAATACTGTAATGCAAACAAACGATCCTACAGCACATGCTGAAATAAATGCAATAAGAAGTGCTTGTCAAAAACTTAAAACAAATGATTTATCTAACTGTGTATTGTATACAAGTACTGAGCCATGTCCAATGTGCTTATCTGCAATCATCTGGTCTAATATTAAAGAAGTTTATTTTGCAAATACTAGATATGATGCAGATGATATAGGATTTAGAGATGATGTTATATATAAGTATCTATCTGGTGAAAATAAAGATATTTTAAATGTTTATCATGTTAATAGTAAAGAGGCAAAAGAAGTATTTGAAGATTTTAAGAAAATAGAGGAGAAGACTTTATATTAAAAAGGAGGTATAGTGTGACAAAAACAGAGTATAGAAAAAAGAGTAATACAGAAAAAAATTTTAACTATAAGTTAAGATTTTTTGGTGGCTTAATTGCCTTACTTGGATTAATAATAGTTTTAATTAGTTTTTTTGCAATAAGTGATACATCATATCAAATATTAGGATTTGGTGCTGGTGCTATTGTAGCTTTTGTTGGATTAATAATAGATATTTCTGGAGAAGTAATGCTATTAAATGAATACGGAAAAAATGAGTCTAAACAATAAAGCAAATATGCTAAATTACATAATTAAGGTGAAAAGTTTACAATATAAAAATTATATGGTATAATAATAATGTAATATTTCAATTCGACCATTCGCGTAATATTACCGTAGAAATAATAATAGAGAATGTTGAGAATCTTTCTTTATGAATGGCAAATCTAAACCATAGTAAAAATTATGGTTGGTTTTGCTATGGATGAAGGGAGGTTCTTTTTTTCAACCAAATTAAAAGTTAAGGAGATGTTAAAATGAAAGAAAAAGATTTTTATGATAATATTGCTAATTGGGATTTTAGTAAAATTGACTATGAAACACAAAAGTTAACAGATTGGGATATGTATGAGGAAATTTCAAGATATACAGATGAAAATTCATTATGCTTAGATCTTGGAACTGGCGGAGGAGAAAAAGTGTTAAGTAAGTATCCAAAAGTTGGTATGATAATTGCAACGGATTTTTCACAAGAGATGATAAATACTGCTAAGTCTAATTTAAAGGGAAGAAAGAAAATAAAATTTGCAAAGATGGATAATTTAAAAATAGATTTTCCAAATGAAATATTTAATCTTGTAAGTGCAAGACATACTATAATAAATGCTAAAGAGATATATAGAGTACTTGAAAAAGGTGGTATAGTAGTAATTCAAGGTGTAGACAAAGAAGATTGTATAGAGCTAAAAGATACTTTTAAAAGAGGACAGGCATATAACGATGAAAAAGCAATATCTCAAATCGACTATGAAGATTTAATTAACAATGGATTTGAAATAGTAAAGAGTGTTAATATTGAAGAAAATGAGTATTTTAAAACTAAAGAGGACTTATTAGCCTTACTTTTTAAGACACCAATACTAGATGATTTTTCAGAAATAAACTGTAATCATGAAAAACGTTATATTGAAAGTGAACTGCTTGAAAAGTATATTAAAGATAACATGACAGAAAGGGGAATAATCTTAAAAAGAAGATTATATGGAATTGTAGCAAAAAAGAAATAAAATTTGACAAGATTACATAAAAATGCTATAATAATAATCGATTAGTTTTATCCATGGTATCCAAAGTTAATTAATTGAGGGAGGATTTACAAATGAAAGAGACCGTGTATATTTTTAAAGTTGATTCTCAATATAGAATCGCGTTGACATCAATGATTAAAATAATTTATGACTTTAATAGTGCTGTCTATATTAAATTACAGGTTATTGATGAACAAAAGTATATTCAAATAGCGGGGCATCAAATCGACTTTTATCAAGCAATCTCAACTATGGATCAAAAAGGGAGATTTGTTATTCCTAAAGAGGTAAGACAAAAGTTTGATATTCAAAAAGGAGATAGTTTCGAGGCTTTTGAAGACGAGGTAGACTCTAATAAGAGATCATTACTTTTAAGAAAGGTATTAAAGCGTTAGATCACTATATAGGAGTGAGTTTAAAAACTCACTCTTTTTTTATGTGATATAATTTTAATTATAAAAATGGAGATGATATGTATGAATTGGAATCAGATGATACCTGAATTTGATGTTTTTAATTTAGAAGAAAGTATACATTTTTATGTGGATTTAATTGGTTTTCATATAGAATATGATAGAAAAGAAGATAGATTTGCTTTTTTACAGTTAGAAAATGTACAAATAATGATACAAGAAATAGATAAAGAAAATAATAAATGGGGAACTGGTGACTTGACGTATCCTCTTGGTATAGGAATAAACTTTCAGATAGATGTTACAAATATTGATGAGATTTATTTAAGATTAAAAAAAGAAAACTATAAAATCTTTATTGATATGGAAGATCATTGGTATAGAAAAGATAATGTTTTAATGGGATGTAGAGAATTTTTAGTACAAGATCCAAATGGATTTGTATTAAGATTTAGTCAAGACCTAGAAAATAAGGAAATAGAAGAATAATTAGAAATTTATCTAAATAATAAATATATTACCTTAATCTAGCTTATATTACAACGGTATGGTATAATAATTCTAAAAAAGTAGGAGATGTTATGAATTATAAAATAGTAAATGGAGCTGTATCATATGGCGCAGATACAATTTTAGAAGAAATAAATTTTGAAATAAAAGAAAAGGATAAAATTGCTGTTGTAGGTAGAAATGGTTGTGGTAAATCTACACTTTTAAAAGCATTAATAGATAATAGCATGATAGAACAAGGCGTAGGTGATAATAAGTTTGGAATATATAAACAAGGAACACCTGTTATAGGTTATCTAAAACAGATACAATTTGACGATTCGGATATTTCTATGGTAGATGAGATAAGAAAAATATATTTACCAATAATTTCTTTAGAAGATAAAATTAAAAAACTAGAGTCAAAATTACAAATTTCTTCAGATGAACAGATTGTAAAAGAATATACTGATATATTAGAAAAGTATAAGATTTTAGATGGGTATACATATAAAAAAGAATATGAGACGGCTATATATAAATTTGGTTTTACAAAAGAAGATATGAAAAAAAAGATAAGTGACTTTTCAGGGGGGCAAAAGACAAAAATTGCATTAATTAAGTTAATATTAAGTAAGCCAGATATATTACTTTTAGATGAGCCAACTAATCACTTAGATATTGATACAATAGAATGGTTAGAAAATTATCTTCAAAACTATTCTAAAGCTATAGTTATTGTTTCTCATGATAGAATGTTTTTAGATAAGATTGTAAATAAAGTATATGAGATAGAATATGGCGCAATTACAGAATATACAGGTAATTTTACTGCGTTTGAAATACAAAAAAGAGCAAATTATGAAAAACAATTAAAAGACTATGAATATCAGCAAAAAGAAATAAAAAGACTAAAAGATATCGCGGATAGATTTAGATATAAGCCTACAAAGGCGAAAATGGCACTTTCTAAGTTAAAAAAGATAGAGCAAATGAAAATAATAGAAGAGCCTAATAAATATGATTTAAAGTCGTTTTCTACTAATTTTAAGCTAAAAGAAGAAAGTGGAAAATTAGTACTTAAAGTAAAAGATTTAAAAATAGGATATGAGAAATCTATTGCAAAAGTAAATTTTGAGGTATATAGAGGACAAAAACTTGGAATTATTGGTGCAAATGGTAAAGGAAAATCTACATTACTTAGAACATTAATGGGATATATTAATTGTATTAGTGGTGATTTTGAGTTTGGGTATCATGTAGACAAAGAGTATTTTGATCAACAAATGGGATTTGAAGATGAAAATAGAACTGTTATAGAAGAATTTGAAAATGAATTTCCAGAGTTAACTATTACAGAGACAAGATCTGCACTTGCATCTTTTTTATTTTATTCAGACGATATAGATAGACAAATAAAGCTTTTATCTGGTGGAGAAAAAGTTAGGCTACAACTATGTAAGATATTAAAGAAAGGACCAAATCTTTTACTTTTAGATGAGCCAACAAATCATATGGATATAGTTGGAAAAGAGAGTTTGGAAAATTTGCTTAAAGCATACAGTGGTACATTAATAGTGGTGTCTCATGATAGATATTTTATTAATAAAGTAGCTGATTCTTTATTAATATTTGAGAATGATAAAGTTAGATATTTTGATGGAAATTATACAGAATATTTAGAGAATAGAAAAAATAATATAGAGGAGAAAAAAGCAGAGAATATTAAAGAGAAAAGTACTAATAATGATTATCTAGAGAATAAAGAAAGAAATAGAATACAAGGAAAAATAAAGAGGCTTGAAAATGAAATTAGTAAACTAGAAGATAAAGTAGAAGAACTTCATAAAGAAATGTCTGAAGATGATGTTTGTACAAGTTATGTGAGGCTTGCAGAGCTTCAAAGTCAAGTTGATGAGATAGAAAAAGAAATAGAAGATAAAATGAATTTATGGGAAGAATTAAATTCTTCGTTAGAATAGGTACAAAAAAGGTGGGCTAGTTAGCTCACTTTATTTTTTGGACTGAATCAAAGTTAATTGTTTAGTAAAAGCTTCTGGGTCCTTTTGATAATGAAAAAATTCATTAGAAAATAAATCATATTCAGAAAAAACTCTTGCACTTCTTGGGTCTATTCTCTTTTCAAATATATATCCTAATTCTTTTGCTTTTTGAATATTTAAAGAAATCATAAGAGATGTATCTATGACAAAATCGTCAAAAACTACCCAAGCATGTCCTCCAGTCGGAGAATTTTTGGTTCCAGTAATAGCTGGTAATTTTCCATAATATAGATCTGCATTAGGAATATTTACAACTAGATATTTAGCAGTTAGACCACAGTGACCTATATTTAAACCAAGTTTAAATACTTCATCAAGGTACGATACTTTATCTTCTAAATATTTTTCTAATTCAATTGAGAATACAAAAGCTTTAAAGTTGTTGTTCCAAGCATATTGATTCAAGTCAATACCAATTCTTTCAGAGATAATATCTCTCAAATTTTCTGACGGTAACATTAGTTAACACTCCTTTTCGTTTTATTTTAATGTATTATATCATAATATGTATATTGTGTAAAGTTTTACATAATATTGGATATTTAGAAAATTTAATTTATTTGTTTTATTTTTTTAATTTATATTATATAATTTTAGTATATAATAATGAGGGGGTATAGAAATGTTTTGTAGTAAGTGTGGAGCTGAAATTGCAAATGGTCATAAATTTTGTAATAAATGTGGAACAAAAGTGTTTGAAGAAAAAAAACATACCCATCATTTGGTTACTAAAAATTTAGAAAGAAAAAATGGAGATAGTAAAAAAGTTGTTATAGTATTAGGTATTATTTTTATTTTAATAGTAGCACTTTTAGTAACTATTATTATTGCTGCTATGGAAATATAAATTATGAGGTGAGTTATGGAAAAATTAGTAAGTATTGTTATACCTGCATATAATGCAGAAAAATTTATTGGTGAATGTTTAGAAAAGATTTTAAATCAAGATTATAAAAATATTGAAGTCATTGTATCAAATGATGGCTCTACTGACAGAACTTTTGAAATTGCACAAGAATACAAAAATAAAGATTCTAGAGTAAAAATATATTCTCAAGAAAATTCTGGCTCTTCAGTTGCAAGAATTAACGGTGCAAGGCAAGCAAAAGGAGAATATATAATGTTCTTAGATTCAGATGATTTCTTTGAAGAAGGTGCTATTAAAAGACTTATTGAGGTTGCAGATAAATATAATCCAGACCTTATTAAGTTTAGACTAAAGACATATCCAGCAAAAGTTCCACAAGCAATTATTATACCTAGTCAAAAAAGCGAAGTTTTTATACAGAAGGAAGAATTCAAGGATAAAATATATCCATTATTTTTTAATAGTTATAGTCTAAATCCAAATAGTACGTTAATGGTAAAGAAGAGTTGCTTTAGTATAGATGATGTAGATTCTTATCGTAAATTAAGATTTGCTGAGGACTTAAAATTAAGCTTAGAGCTTTTTGATAAGGCTCAGAGTGTAGTTGTATTATCTGATGTATTATATAACTATGTAAGCAATCCTTTGAGTACAACTGGAAGTGATAATATGGACAAAATATTATATAATTTAGACAATTTTGTAAAGGTTTATACGAAATTATATGAGTATATGAAAAAGTGGAATATGGATACAAAAGAAAATATTAAAAATCTTGATTTTAAAGTTTTACGTGAGGTTGCAATTTTCTATACAAAAATATTGAATAGTACAAATACTGAATATGTCAAAAACAATAGAGAAAAAATAAAAAAAATAATATATTCAGATATTGTTAATAATGCAATAAAAAATTTGAGCGAAGATGATTTTGATAAGTCAGATAAATACTATAATTCTTTAATTTTAATATATAAAAATCAGATATAAGTATATAATAGAAGCCTTTTAGATAGGCTTCTTTTTTATATAAAATATTGACTTTTTTGATAAAAAATTATATAATTTATATGCAGAGTTAAATTTTATATACCTATGGGTAAGAATTAATTTATTTACTAAAATTTAGGTAGAAGAATGTATATTCTTTTTTGCCTTTATTTTTTTTGACCTAAATAGGAAATTAATAAGTATAAAAGTAGTATAGTGCACCAGTGTGAAAATATCAAAATTTATTTTATGGAAAGGAGAGTATAATATTCATAACTAAAATTATGATTTATTATACGGTTTAGGTTTATGGAAAAAGTAACAGTTATTATTCCGATTTATAATGTAGAGAAATATGTTAGACAAGCAATAGAATCTGCTATAAATCAGACATACCAAAATATTGAAATTATACTAGTCGATGATGGTTCAACTGATAGTTCTAGAGCAATTTGTGATGAATATAAATTAAAAGATCATAGAATAAAAGTAGTTCATAAAGAAAATGGAGGACTTTCAGACGCTAGAAATGCAGGACTTGAAAATAGTACTGGAGAATATTTAATGTTTTTAGATTCAGATGATTTTTTAGAAATTGATGCTGTAGAAAACATGTATAAAGAGATTTTTCAAAAAGATGCTGATTATGTAATAGGAAATTATATTAATGCGACAGAAGAAGGGCAAAAATGGGAAAAACCTGTGTTTGACTTAGAAAAATATAAACCGTTCAAATTAAATATAAATGACTATAAGAATTCATTTTTTATTATGAATTCAAGTGTATGTAATAAAATTTTTAGAAAAAAATTTATTGATGAATTAGGAATAAAATTTGTTGTAGGACTTCCAGCAGAGGATGCTATATTTACTACATATTGTTTTATTCATTCAAAAAATGTATATTATACACCGTGTATTGTATTTAACTATAGGCAAAGAAGGGGTGGCTCAATAAGTAGTAGTTGCTCTATGAAGTATTTTGAAGGAATAAATAAAGCTTATAGAATAATATATGAAAATTTTAGAGACAATAATTATTTAGGATATTATAGATATTTTTATGCTAAGAGTATGAACTATACTATATATAAATTTATTGATTCTGTTTTGTTAGACAATCAAGAAAGAAGAAAGATATTATCTGACATGTTATGGTTTTATAATTTAACAAATGAACTAGAAGTGCCACCATGTCAAGAATCTGTAGAGAAAATAATAAATAATGTTATGAAGGGCAATATAGATATTGCACTTGAGTATTGTTCTATTTTAAAGGAGGCAAGAACATATATGTCAATGCAAGAAAAAGAAAAAATGTCAAAGCCCGATGCAGAGATGTATGCAAAATTAGCATTATTAGATGAAAAATATAAATAAAAAGTAAGGGAAAAATGAAGTGAACCCCAAAAAGTACACTTTAAAATCCCTTACTTTTTTAGTTCTTAAAGAAAAAATCATAATATATTTTTTTATAGTTACTACTATCAAATTTTCTAGAACGTGTTATATTCTCATCTGATAATTCTTTTAATAAGCTACGATCTTTATATAATTTTTTTATACAGTCTTTTAAATTTTTACGTATTATATCATCGCTTATAACAGTTCTATCTCCTATTATAAATTGACTTTGAAGTGTTCCTAGTACTTCTGGAACAATTCCAACATCTGTTGCTATTATAGGTACTCCACAAGCAAGTGCTTCAAGAACTGGTCTTGGAGTGCCTTCCTGATAGGAACAAGTTATATATATATCAATATTCTTATAATAATTTGCCATTTCTTCATTAGGAATAGCTTTAATTTGTCTGTCAGCAAAGTCTCTTTTTATATTATATCCTTCTGATATAAGCTCATCTATAACCGGATTTAAAATTGTCCTCAATCCTTTATAATCTATGTTAGACCCATCTTTGCTATTCCAACCAGAGTTTCCAACCCATCCAATAATTAATGGTCTATTTTTTATATTTTCAAATCTCTCTAAATTTATAGGATAGAAAATATCACTATCAAATGTGTCTATTATTGTAGTTGTTGGCTTTTGATATTTATCTATTTTGTTATATATATCATATAATTTTTTTGAACTAGTATAATATTTTCTAGAGAATTTATTAAATACATCTTTATATTCTTCAATTTTCTCATCACTTAAAAACATATGATCATACACAGCAGTAGTAATTTTTGATGAGAAAATATCTATATATCTGTTATAGTCTATATTTTTTTCTATTAATTTATTTTTGAATTCATCACTATTAAAGTCAAGTAAGCTTTTTCTCCATAAAAAATGTATATGGTCGTATTCTTTTATATCTTCTAAAAGCATAAATAAATCGTTATTATACTGTTGAGCTTGGAGTGCAAAGATATCTACTGTTGCTAAATCATCTAATTCTTTTTTCATAAGCTTAGCTACACTATGAAAAGCCCAATTAGGAGCATCAATAATTATTGCAAGTTTTTTATTTTTATTCATAAGGTATTTCCTCCCTTTGAAATTATATATTAAAAATGCTATAAATTCAATATAATTGTCTAAAAACTGTACATAATAAAACTTTTTAATTATATTTTTTGGAAGTTATTGGAATACAAAGAACAAATGTTTACTTTTTGAATGCATAGTGGTATAATTTTCATATAAAGGAGAAATGATTAATATGAATAGGGATATTATTTGTATAGATTTAAAGAGTTTTTATGCATCTGTAGAATGTGTTGAAAGAAATTTAGATCCTTTTAAGACAAATTTAGTTGTAGCCGATCCTACAAGAGGTAATGGAACAGTATGTCTAGCAGTTTCTCCTAAAATGAAAATGCTTGGAGTAAGAAATAGGTGTAGAGTATTTGAAATTCCATCAAATATTAGATATATAAAAGCAAAACCTAGAATGAGTAAATATATTGAATATTCCGCAAATATTTATTCTATATATTTAAAATATGTATCGAAAGATGACATACATGTATATTCAATTGATGAGGCTTTTTTAGATGTAACAGATTATCTAAAGACGTATAAAATCAATTCATTGCAACTTGCAAAAAAGATTATAACAGAAATATATGATACATATAAAATTACAGCAACAGCAGGTGTTGGAACTAATTTATACTTAGCTAAAATTGCATTAGATATTTTGTCTAAGCATAATGTAAATAATATTGGATATCTTGACGAGGATAAGTATAAAGAGTCTTTATGGCATCATAGGCCTTTATCTGATTTTTGGCAAATTGGGAAAGGGATAGAAAAGAGACTAAATAAGTTAAGAATATATGATATGTATGACCTAGCACATTCGAACTATAATAAATTATATAAAGAGTTTGGAGTTAATGCAGAGCTACTTATAGATCACTCTTATGGTAAAGAAAGCTGTACAATAGCAGATATTAAAGCTTATAGACCTAGACATAATTCAATATCTACAAATCAGGTGTTATTTGAAGACTATTCATGGGATAGAGCAAGGCTTGTTTTAAAAGAAATGGTTGAGACAAAAAGTTTAGATTTAATTGAAAAGGGCTTTGTAACAGATAGAGTTAATTTATATATAGGTTATTCTAAAGATTTAATAAAGCCTACTGGTGGAACGATTAAATTAGATATAAAAACTAATGTATATTCAGAACTTGTTAAAGGATTTTTATTATTGTATGACAAAACTACGAATATGGAATATAAAATAAGAAGAATTGGAATAAGTTTTGAAAATGTTGAAGCAGAAGAGAATGTACAGCTTAATTTTTTTGTAGACGAAAAAGCTATTTTAAAAGAGAAAAAGGTAGAGGCTACTATAATAAATATAAAAAATGAAATGGGAAAAAACTGCATATTAAAAGGAATGAATTTAGAAGATGGTGCAACTGCTAAGTTAAGAAATACTTTAATTGGAGGTCATAATGCTTAGCAGAATAGAAAGAGCAAAACAGTTTTTACCTTTTGACGCTGTAAAAGGGCTACAAGTAGCTTTAAGAGAGAAGGAGATAGAGCGTATAAATAAATTTGAACTTAGTGATGAACAGATTGAAAATATATCTGATACATTAAAGATGTTAAGAATTGGAGAGAAGATAGAAGTTGTGTATTATGTGGATAGACAGTATAAGAAAATGCAGGGAAATGTAGTAAAATTAAATAATGTAAAAAAGAGTATATTAATAGCTGATATAGAAATCTTTTTTGTAGATATATTTTCTATAAAAAGAGAGTATTAGAAAACTCCTCACTAAAGTGGTGAGGAGTAAATTATTTTGCATCAGGAACTCTTCCTAGTGTGATATTATCTACATTTCTAGGTTGAAGGGATACTATTGGATTTAATGCCTTTTCATATCTATAATCCATATTTAATTTGTTAACGGTACCACAAATAACATTGTGACTTGGTACACAATCAAGATCGCTATTTACGATTGATTGATAATGGAAAAAGTCGGAATCTAAAGGCATAAGATTTACAGGACAATAATCTTCTTTTAAAGCTGTATTTGTTACAGTGTTTTTTAATACATCTCTTACATACTCTACATTTGGTCCAAGTACTAGTAATTCTGGAAATGCACCATCGGATATAACACATGACCAATGTTTATTTTCATATTTTTCTAATAGTTCTGCAGAGAGTTTTAAATTTGCTACCTCCTGATAGAAACAATCTTTCCAAACACATTTAGCTTGTTGATTGTCTTCATCTTGTAAACAAGAGTAGTATAGATAGCATGCAGTATACATATGCATAACCAAGTTTTCAAGTAAGGTCATATTAGTATTTAGCAAACTGCCATAGTGAGTAACGTGATCTTCTTCTACCATTCCAATTTCTTGATATAATCTTCTTCCCATATCTGAGGGGTATAAATTACATACATTCATATAAAAGTTCATAGTCTGTTGTTCAGCAGCAGTAATTATATTGCAATGTAATTTTGTTGACGTTGAAGCTTCTGAATCAGTTGAACGCCTAATTGTATCAACAGGATGTCGATGATGTGAAATTGTAGGTCTTGCTGGCATGATTTCAGTATATTTTCCAACAAGAAATTCAGCATTTTTACCATATTCTACTTTCATAAGATTTGAATATCTATATAAATGATCAAAATCTTCTAAAAGAGCAAAATCTAAAGCTTGTTTTACATATTGATCAGTTTCACGTTTTGCAAGTCTTGCTGTTAAGTCAACTGCGAGTAATTCATATATGATGGTCTCCTCTAATATATTTTCATTAATTGGTTTTAGACATTGAACTAGTTTTTGTTGTTGCTGTTCAATTCTTCTTAATTTTGCAAGTTCTCTTCTTAAATCATTATCTGGACAATTTCTACTAAATTGATGTAGGAAAAATATTTGCTCTGTTTCACATCCGTTCATTAAGATTACTCGAGCTTTAGTATATGGGCTGGTTGTGTTTTTATCATATGGTACAGGATAAATATTTTTCCAATTATAATATTTTTGATTTGTTACTGGACTACAATAATCAAATGGGTTCATTGTTAACCTCCTTTATAATAATACATATGTATAAATTTGAAAAAAATGTTATATATTAATTAAATTATGTTATATTAATTTATATGCTATTGAGAATTTTTTGTAATTATGTTAGAGTTAAAAGTAGATGTAAGAGGAAAATATATGGAAGAACAACTTAAAGAAAAAATTATAAAAGAACAGGATTTAATTTGTCAGCAAATACTAGACGTTAATGATTCATATAGTGTGTATATAAATGAGTCTAAAAAATCTTTTAATGATATAAAAAAGATTATTATATCTGATGAAGAAATTTTGAAGAATTTAAGTTCAAGTAATTTAGGAAAGTTGCTATATAATATAGATGCTGAAAAAAATAAAGAAACAGTAGATAATATAAGAAAAATAATAAGTAAGAAGTTAGATGAAGAACCTTGTTATTTTGAAGATAGTGAATCAAATCCTTTTTTAGATATTATTCATTCTAATACTGGTCTTGGTCGTAAATTTGGAAACGAAATAGTAGAAAAGATATTAAAAAACAATGAAGAAGGTCTAAAGAAAATGCAAGGTACAAATTTAGAAAAATTATCAACGAATATAAAAAAGTCTTTAGATGTAACAAATTTTTTAAAATATGCAAATGATGGCGTTTTTACAGAAAGAAAAATACAAGATTTAGAAAAAATGGTGGAAGAAAATGAATATTTCTTAGATTATTTTAACTTTGGACTTCTTAGAGATGATGTATATTATAATTTACCAAAAGAATTTATAAAACAAGTATCTAAGTTTCCTAAAATGACTAATAAATTGATGATTATTGCAAATAACAATCCAAAATTATTTGAAGTCTTTTCTAACAGAGTAAATGAGTACGGAAAATTAATAGATAATTATGATGATGTAAAACTAATGCTTGACGGATTCTCTAGAAATGCTTTTGAAATAGATTTAAAAGAAATAGATGAAAATACTTATGATAATTTAATTAATTTTATAGGAACACAAGAAACTTTAAAACATGATATTTCATCAGAGAAAATTAGTAATTTACCAGAATATGGTGAAAATTATATAGATAGATTAAATGATTATTATGATGATAATTTTAGTAAATTGTTAAAAGAAGAAGAGGAAAAAAATTCTTTGGTAAATGAGAGAAGAAAAGAAATAGAAGAATTAAAAAATGCAATAGAAAATGAAACAGATTTTAAAACTAAAAAGAGATATGAGCTTAAGTTACCATCAAAAGAATTTTTATTAAAGCTGACTATAGATGAAGTAAAAGAAATAGAAAATAATAAAAAAGATATATATTTATGTAAGAAATATTCTATGACATATAATCAAGCGCAGAGATTATTACAAGAGTATGGAAGTGACTTAGATAATATTGAAGGAATAGAAGATGAAAAACAATTTTTTACTTCACTAAAAAATGATATTGAAAATTTAGATGATGTAAATAATTTGTATAATAAAGATATAAAGAATTATAAATTTAGTGATGTAAGAAATATAAAAAATACTATAGCTCAGGAATGTGCAAAGACTTATATATCAAAGCTAAATTTAGTTAATGATAAGATAAAAGATGCAATTGAAACAAAAGATGAAAATGTATATGAACAAATAGACTTTAATGGAAAGAAAGTTGATATAGTAAAATTAAAAGGTAAATTTGACATGTTTTTACATAGTACAGATACAGGATTTATATATAATAAAACATTAGACAGAGATTATAATTTTAAAGAAGAGTGGGAAAAACAGCAAGAAAAAGCAGATCATATTTTATCTACAACGTATTCAACTCAAGATTTTATAGGGGCGCCACCTCTTAAAAATAATGGAGTAATGTATGGTTTTACTACAATTCCAAGAGAGAATATTAGAATTACTGGAATAACAGATATTAATACATATAATAGAGAGCTTGCATATGATTCTGAAAATAAACAATATATGACTGCCAGTAGTTTACCATATAATTCTAGAAGAGTATATAGTGAGTGTACATTAGAAAAAGCAAATCCGGATTTTGTTGTACTTTATGATGATGCAACAGAAGAAATGAAACAAAATGCATATAAAGCAGCTTCACAGTTTGATATTCCTATAGTATTTCAAGATAAAAAAGAAATTATAAAAAATCAAGTAGAAAATCTTAATATTTTAATTGAAGATTTTCAAAAGACTAATGATACTAAAATTTTAAAGACTTTAATAAACAAATACGAAACAAATGTATCTGGTTGGCTTTTAAATAGAAAAGAAGGAGAAGATGAATCTCATACAAAGGGTATAGATAATTCTAGATTTAAAGATGATTTTTTAGATGTTGAGAATAAAATTCAAAATGTGGTGTCAAATTATTTAGATAATGTAGAAAACTCAAAAGATAAAATGGAATCTGAGCTTACAGACATAGCAGTTACTATTTTACATGAAAAAAAGCTGTATGAAGATAGCTTAAGTGGTGGACCGGATAAAAAGATAAGTGGAACAAAAATGAGTCTAGACGCAGATAAGATAGTAAATAGACTAAATGCTGTATTTGAGAAAAAAGGAATGGAAAACTATAAAATAAATGAGGATACGAAGCTAAATCAATATCTAAAAATGAAGGATATTGCCAAAAATGCAGTATGTAGAGAGAGAATATCTACTAAAGATGTGATAGATTCTCTTAAAGTAGAAGAACAAAGTAAAAATATGGAGGACAAGCACATATGATAAGTGGAAGATATAAAAAAGCATATACGGAAGTCCTTGAAGTCTTAAGTAAATTAAGTCCAGAAGAGTATAGTAAAATTCCTAAGGAGAAAATAGAGTATTATAAGAAAAATGCAGATAAATACTATTATTTTGAGATAGATCCTTCGATTCCTATTGAAAGACAAAAATTATCTAAAGAGGCAAATGCAATTCTAGTTTCATTATTCTTAGATTATTTTGTAAATGATTTTCAAAGAAAAAGTCTTAAAGAAATGTTAGATAATAATTAAACACCTCTATTTAGAGGTGTTATTTTTTTAGAACTAATGTCTTTATTTTAAAGTCTTTTGAGTTATATCCCCACGGATTAGATACGAACCTTGTACCACTTTTCATAAAATCTTCTTCAAAATGGTCATGACCATATATCCAGTAGTTTGCTTTAAATTTTTTTACTTCGTTATAATAGCAACTATTATTTTTTCTAGGGTTATTAATTGGTGGAACATGAGTTATTATTAAATCTAAGTCGCTAGGTAAATTGTCATACCAATTCATACTATCTGAGTGCATATTTAATATTTTATCTTTTTTAGATAAGTCAGATAATATAAGTCGTGAATCATTAGAATACAAATAATAAAAGTACCATCCAGAAAAAGATTTTGGTAAGTACCAAAATGTATCTCCTGCTATTTTAAATCCTTTATAGCAAATAATTCCTTTATTTTCATTGTTTCTATCAAGGAATATTATGTTGTCATTTGCAAGAGTAGTAATTTCAGTTATTTTATTTAAACTATTTGAATTATATTCCTGTTTCATATTGCTATTTAGAAATTTAGAAATATAATATTCATGATTACCAGCAACATAAATTACAGTATCATAATATTTAGAGCATAGTTTAAGAAAAAGTATAGCTGATTTAGTAAATTCACTTACATCCCCAGCAACAACTAAAACTTTACTTTTAATTTTAGGTACAATATTGTTATTAACAAATTCTATTAAATCTTTTTCATCATATCCGTATGAATGAGCCTTTATATAGTAACTAAGATGTAAATCTGACACATAGTCCACTTTTAAATTATCCATTATATCACCTCACAATAAATTTATTTATGATTTATAAAAAAACAAGTATGAACATTATAACATACAATAATGTATTTGTATACATAACTTGTTGAATAAAATTATATACTATGCTAATATATAATTTAGGAGAGAAAAATATATGTATGACGATGTTGAATTGAAAATAAAAAGAAAAAATAAAGTGTTATTTACTAGAGATAGTCTTTGTCTACAAGAATTATTAAAATTAATTAGATTGCAAACACATAAAACACTAGTGCTATGGGCGTTTTGTTGTGTAGAAGAGGTAATAAAAATATATAATGGTAAATATCAAGACGATTTTAGACCGACTATTGCGTACGAAACGTGTAAAAAATGGGCAAGTGGCGAAATAAAAATGAAAGAGGCTAAAAGATGTATTCTAGAATGCCATAGTATTGCAAAAGAAATAGACGATGACTATTATATTGCCATATGTCATGCAATAGGACAGGGACTTTCAACTGTACATGTGGAGACTCATGCAATAGGACTTGTAATGTATGAGCTTACAGCTATTGTTTTAAAAAATAGAGATAATTATGAGGAAAAAGTTAATGATAAAATACGTTGGTATATTAAAACTCTAAAATATTTTGCGGATAATGTGGATAATACACAAGATAAATGGGCGAGTTTTTTAGAAAAAGATATACCAAATAAAGAAATGATTTTATATAATAAAAAACTGCTAGTAAAGTAGCAGTTTTTTTACATACCATATTGAAATGGTGGAGTGTTATAAATAAAAGAATTGTTTGAAATAGTAACAAATTTTATGGAAAATATGTCACAGTAAAGTAAATTATTATCTTGAACAGAACGTAGAACAATATAACTTGCTCCAACTTCAAGTAATATACCAATTCTATCCTGTAAGTTAGTTGTTCCTATTAAAAATTCAACTTTTAGTAATTTACCTATGTAATTTCTTAAAAATGCCGGAGTATAAATAGAATTTGTAAGTGTCTCTGGCATATTAGATGGACTTGTTGTATTATTGTTAAGCTCTGCAACTTGACGATTATCTGTATTATTTATCATATCTAATATCTCCTTTCTATTTAAGTAGTAGCATAAATTTCAGTAGGTGCAAAAAAGCAATGATTTAATATTCTAGTATGTAATCTACCAGTTCCGTTATATGGAAACTCTTTTGGACATGTTGGTCTGTATGGATTCATAAACCAAAGACATGTTCCTACTTCATTTAAAATATTACCACTTAAAGCCCAATCAGCAATAGCATAATGTTCATCTGTAGGATTCATGTTATAAATGTTTTGAGCATTATATGATCCTTTTAGCAAATCTGTTGCGCAGTTAAATTGTCCAGTTTGAAAAACTATATTTCGTATATTTCCACCTTGAGAAACTCTAAAATATTCACCTTCATTTGAATTTACTCTATTCATTATAACTGAAGCAACAGCTTTCATTCCATTATCTCCTTCGCCTCCAGCTTCACACATTATAAGTCTTGCTAATAGTTCTCTATCTGAATACATTTTATCACCTACTTTTTATATAGTATTTTATGTTTTATTAGAAAAAATGTTAATGAAGATTTTGTTTTAGTAGATTCATTGTATGGTATAAAAAACAATATAAAAAATAAGATGATAGTAGATATAATTTTGTTGACTTTTAGGTTACCTTGTGGTAAATATATTTTATAGTCGACATTTTACGACTGAAATGATTATTTTAGTTAGGAGGAGAAAAAGATGATTAACGAAATTTTCTGCAGTTTGGATCCTAAATGTAAAGATCCAATTGGCCCGACGAAAGAAGGAACAGAAGTAAAGTTTAGCATACGGTTAGATAAAGTTAGTATAATAGAGAATCCAAAACTCGTTATCTTTAGAATAGACAAATGGGACGAAAGGCAAGAAATTGATTTGAAGCTTTCAAGTGCTTCATTCAATAACAATTATTATTCTTGTACTTTTGTGCCTGAATGTGCGGATGTCTACTATTATTATTTTACTTTGAATATTAACGGAAAGTATGTTGAAGTTCGTAGGGATAGGTTTTCAAAATCTTGCTTTGGTGGAAAAGAGAATGAATGCTTTCAGCTTACGACCTTTACAAAGGATATCTCAGTTCCAGATTTTATGAAAGGAGCGATTTTCTATCAGATATTTCCAGATAGATTTTACAATTCGGGAGCTCCAAAAGAAAATGTACCACAAGATAGAAAAATTCATCAAGATTGGTACGAAAATCCAGATTATTTGCCTAATGAAAAAGGTATCATTTTAAATAATGATTACTTTGGTGGAGATTTGAAGGGAATAATTCAAAAATTAGATTATATTGCATCTTTGGGTACAACGATTATTTATTTAAACCCAATTTTTGAGGCTCATTCTAATCACCGTTATAACACAGCAGATTACTTGAAGATTGATCCTTTACTTGGTAAAGAGGAAGACTTTAAGGAACTCTGTGAGGAGGCAAAGAAAAGAGGTATAAGGATAATCCTTGATGGAGTATTCAATCACACAGGCTCTGATAGCGTTTACTTTAATAAAGAGAGACGTTATGCAACGGTTGGAGCATACACAAGTCCGGATAGTCCATATTACAATTGGTATTGTTTTTTCAATTACCCTGATGGATATGATTCATGGTGGGGCTTTGATACATTGCCAAAACTTAATAAACATCAAGAAGAAGTGATAGAATTTTTCTGCGGTGTTGTTAAGAAGTGGATTAGACTTGGTGCTTCAGGTTTCAGATTTGATGTTGTAGATGAGCTTACAAACTATATGCTATATAGGTTGTCTAAATCTATTAAAGAGGAAAAAGTATATGATTCTCAGCCTTCAGTTATTGGAGAAGTATGGGAGGATGTTTCTACTAAAGAGGCGTATGGAGAAAGGAAGCATTACTTTACTCAAAATACGCTAGATAGTGCAATGAATTATGTATATAAAGATGCACTGTTCTGGTATTTTGAAAATAAGGATGCAGAAGGTCTTCTTGATGCAATCTTAAGAACAATTGAGAATTATCCAAAGGACAATCTTGATGCTATGATGAACATGATATCTGGTCATGATATTGAAAGAGCAATAACGCGTCTTGCAAAGGGACCTGCAAATGGTACTGATAGATACTGGCAAGCAAATAACGACTATATGGATCCTGATACGTATAGAAGAGGTAAAGAACTTCTTAAGCACATGTCTGTGATTCAGTATTTCTTGCCTGGAAATCCGTGTCTTTATTATGGAGATGAAGCAGGTGTATGTGGATACAAAGATCCGCATAACAGAAAAACCTATCCTTGGGGAAGAGAAGATGTTGAACTTATTGAATTTTACCGTTTACTTGGTAAAATACGAAATGAAAGTACTTTCTTAAAGGATGCTAGGTTTATACCTCTTATTTTCCATGGTGGTCTTTGTACGTTTGCTCGAGAATCCTTGACGGGAGATGAAAGAATTTATGTTGGTGTAAATATATCAGATAAGCCATTTGACTTAGATTTTGTAAGTGCAAATGATGTACTTTACACTTCTGGTCCACAGAAAGTAAAAAAGCTTGTTCCAAATAGTTCCATAATTTTGAAATGAGTCTTTTTAGTGTGCTGTAATGTATTACGGCACACTTTTTCTTTGTCTTTTAACACTTTTAATTAATACTAGTTTTGTAGTATAATATTTGTAAATGTTTAATTTTAGTTATAATAAGGAGTAATAAAAATGATTTATATCACAGGTGATTGTCATTCAGACTTTACTAGATTTTCTACAGATAATTTTCCAGTACAAAAGCAAATGACAAAAAAAGACTATGTTATTATTTGTGGAGATTTTGGTGGTGTGTGGGATTATATAATAGAAAGTAAAAGTGAAAAATATTGGTTAGATTGGTTAAATAATAAAAATTTTACAACATTATTTGTAGACGGTAATCATGAGAATTTTACAAGATTATATAATTATCCAGTAGAAAAGTGGCATGGAGGTAAAGTGCATAAAATTCGAGATTCAGTTATTCATTTAATGCGTGGTGAGATGTTTGAAATAGATGGAGAGAAGTTCTTTACATTTGGTGGAGCTAGTTCACATGATATAAAGGATGGTATATTAAATTTAGATGAGCAAGAAAAAATATATAAGTATAGAAAAAGAGGAGCAGAATTTAGAATTAGAGATTTTTCATGGTGGGACTTAGAGCTTCCAACAAAAGAAGAAATGCGAAATGGAATATTAAATTTGGAAAAGGTAAACTATAAGGTAGATTATATTATTTCACATTGTGCACCAACTAATGTTCAAAGATTAATTAGTAATGATTATAATGAAGACTTTTTAACAGATTATTTACAACAAATATATGAGAAGACAAAGTTTAAAAAATGGTATTTTGGACATTATCATGAAAATAGGCAGATTAATGAACAATTTTGTATGTTATATGATGATATCATAGCTTTAAGAAAATAAATGTAAAACTTATATGATTGTATAATTATTTTATATATGATATTCTATTTTTATAATTGTAGGAGAACGATATATGAAATCTATTGACTTAAAATCATTAGTTGATATTTATAGAGCTAATGGCGGTAAAATAGACAAAGAGTATTTAAGTCTTATAGGTAAAGATTATAACATTGAGATAAAAGAAAATGAATTAGATTCACTAGAAAGCTTAGTATGTAAAATAGAAGAAAATTTAAATAATAATACAGACTATTCGATATATAATTATTTTTATTTGGGATACAAAATACCACAAATAGGGAAAGAATTCGATTTGTTAAGAATAAGTGAAGATATGATATTAAACATTGAATATAAGCGAGAAATTCCTAATATAGATAAGATAGAAAAACAATTAAATAGAAATAAGTATTATTTAAATTTCTTAGGAAAACATATGGTCTTAATAGCGTATGTTCAGTTAGAAAGTAAATTATATATTTTAGATAATAATTACATAAGGGAATTAAGCTTTTTTGAGTTTATAAATATTTTAAAAGATAATAAAAAATGTAAAGAATATAATTTAAATAAATTATTTAAAACATCATATTACTTAATTTCTCCTTTTAATAAAACGGATGCTTTTATGGATTCATTATATTTTTTAACAGAACAACAAGAAAACATAGAAAAAAAGATTATAGTAGACATTGAAAATGGTAAAAAGAGTTTTGTAATTCAAGGTGATGCTGGTACTGGTAAAACTTTATTAGTTTATGATATGGCTAAAAAATTGGTTAAAAATAAGTTAAAAGTAAATATAATCCATTGTGGTTTTTTAAATAATGGTCATTTAAAGCTAATAGATAAGTATGAATGGGGAATATTTGCAATAAAACATTATAAGTACGCTTTAAATAAAAATATAGATGTAATTATAATAGATGAAGTTCAAAGAATAAGAATGTAACAATTTAATGAAATAATTGAATTTGCTAAAGATAATAATATAGCCATTATTATTTGTGGAGATAGAAAACAAATAATAAATATGGAAGAAAATGGGATTTTTCAATTAATAAATGAACAGTTTGGAGAAGAAAGACTTCAACTTACTAAGAAGATTAGAACCAATCGAGAACTTGCTAATTTTATTTCAGTTATGTGGGATTTAAATAAATATAATGATAGAAATATATTTAATAATGATGATATAAATATAACATACTTTAATACATATAAAGAGGCAAATGACTATATTATATCTAGAAAAGGAATAAGTTATATTCCTTTTACACCTACTTTGTATCCTCAAAATGGAACGGTTGGATTTGAATTTACTTGTCACAATGAAAATTCTGTTGGAGTAACTCATCAAGTAATAGGGCAGGAGTTTGAAAATGTTTGTATAATTATTGATAAGCATTTTTATTATGGTGAAGATAAAAAATTAAATGCAATACATATGGTAAATAATGTGTATCCGCCATTAAATATGCTTTATCAGGCAATAACTCGTGTTATACAAAGTTTAGATATAGTTGTTGTTGATAATATAGAAATATTTAATCAGATTGTAAATATTTTAGGAAATAAGAATACAAAACAATAAGTTCATAATCTTAAGGTATCAATTACATTTGACAAATAACACTTTTTTTGTTAATATATTAAAAACTATAAAGAAAAGGAGAATTATTATGAATACAAGAATATTTTTAACAAATATACATCATCATCGTAGGAGCTTGTAGCTAGCATTATTTTATGCGTAGGTACAAGCTTAGATTGCTGTACCTACGATAGTTAAAAAATATTCTTTAGATAGACATATAATAAAGCTATTTGTAGGGATAAAACTTACGGGTAGCTTTATTATATGTCTTTTTTGTTTATAGTTAGAAAGGAAAAAGGTGGTAAAAATGTTAAAATTAGAAAATGTTAATTACAAAATATTAAATCCAGGAGGAAATAAGACAGGAATAGTATATGGTTTAAGCTATGCCAAAGAAGAAAGAAAAATAATAAATGATTACATTTTAAAAGAAAACAAAGATGTTGAACAAGTAGGTTTCTTAGATAAAGATAAAAAAATATTAGAAATGGCAGGAGGAGAGTTTTGCGTAAATGCAACTAGATGCGCTATATATGAAATTTTGAATGGTAATATAGGGAAAATTAGTTTAAGTGTATCAGGATATAATGGAAAAATAATAGGAGGAATAACTAAGAATAATATTGTTTATGCAAATATGGAATTAAAAAGAGGCATAAGTGAGATAATAGAATTAAATGAGAAGTATGGTATTGTAAATTTAGATGGAATAACTTTAATTGTTGTAGACATAGAGGAATCAAATGAGTATATAAAAAAATTAAAGGAAAATGAAGAAAAGACAAAGCTAGAACTAAAAAAATTAATGAAAGAATTTAATTTCAAATCAGAAGCTGTTGGAGTTATATTACTTGAAAATGTAGATGAAAATTTAAAAATTAATCCTGTTATATGGGTAAAATCTGTAGATACGTTATATTATGAGACTGCGTGTGGTAGTGGAAGTTTAGCAACATCAATATATTTATATTTAAAAAAAGAAAAGAAAGAAGTAGATATATTACAACCATCTGGATATACTATAAGTGTCAAATTGGATATTAAAGGTGATATGTTAGATAAAGGTATAGTTTCAGGCTTTGTATATGAAAATAGTAAATAAATTGTTTTAAATTTTTAAAGTTTATGATAACATTAAATTGGTGAAGTAATATATGAGAAGAAGCTTAATTTGGAATATATTATCGTTTTGCTTTTGGATGTATATAGTTATTAGTGTTTGTTTTAGTGTTTATACTGGAATATCATCAGAAGATTTAACGGGAATAGAAAATGTTCCACAGGAAAATATAACAAAATATGTTATTTACGCTTTCGTATTTTATGGTGGTAGTGTAATATTAAAGAACTTTATACCAATACTTGTATGGATTGGTATTAGTATAGGGTTAAAACAAGCTAAAAGCAATAAATTATCTGCAGAAGACTTAACTGAGAGTAAAGAATATTATAGAGATATATTATATGGATATTCACCAACAGAGTTAAGAAGAGTTGACGATATAAAATTAGAACCGGTTTGTGATATATCTGCTGCGTTGTTACATTTGAAATTAAAAAAAATTATTGATTTAGATGAGAAAAATGAAAAAATAATTGTTAATAATATACCAGATAATATAACTAGAAATGAAAAAATGCTATTAGATTCAATAAAAGATGGAAAAATTACAAATATGAATTTTTATATGTTTTCCTTAAAAGCATGTGAAGATGCACAAGAACATGGACTATTAAAAAAGAAAGATCAGAGTATAGGAAAAATAGTTTTAAAGGTATTAAAAGCAGTTATAATAGCTCTTATTATATATACATGTGTATTTGCTTTTGTATTTTACGGTGTTGAAGGAGTTGGGGAGCATTGGAAACAAATTTTATTACTATATTTAATTCCTGCTTTTATATTATCTGTACTAGTAGGAGGAATAGTATTTACAATAACATTAATGTCATATAATGTTATTGATCCATTCAACTCATATATTAGAACTAAAAAAGGCGAAGAAGTAAATCACAAGCTTGAAGGATTAAAGAAATTTTTAAATGATTTTTCTTTAATACAAGATAGAACTAAAATAGAGGATTTAATGATTTGGGATGAATATTTAATATATTCAATACTATTTGGAAAAAATAATGATATAGCAACCAAAACATATTATAAATATGTGAAACAATGGACTGATCAGACAACTAGTAAAAATATCTTTAATTATAAAATAGATAAAGAAGGTGATTAGTCTTGAAAAATGTAATAATTACCATTATTATAATGATATTAATTGTGGCTGTTGTATTTTTTGGATATAAATATTTGTCAATAAAAGATAATATAAATAATAGTAATAATACTCAATCAGAGGATATTAATAATGATAATAATAGTTTTGTAAATGATGAAGAATCAAATACTAGCAGTGATGAGGATAATACAACAATATATATTGGTACAGAGAATAATTTTGAAGAATATAAAGTAAATATTGATAAAAATAAAGATGTTATGGAACAGGCTAAGCAAATAATTAATGAAATTGGTAAAGCTATAGGATATAATATAGAAGTAATTGATATAATAAATGGAAAGGGGGGAATTACAGTTAATTTTAGCTCAAATTCTGCTCCATTTAATTCAGATTCTTATATTGGAAATGGTAAAACTGAAATTAATGATGATAAAACATTAGTATATACAATTTTTGATAGTATACAGAAAACTTTAAAAGAATATTTTGGAGGGAATCCAGATATTTGGTATGTAGTAGAGGATCAAGAAATAACAATTGATACTATAAATCCAGAATTATACTTACCATATGAAGAACCATATCAAGGAAGTAATAGTTATAAATAATAAAATAGCGGACTTAGTGTTCGCTATTTATAATTATCATTTTTTTATTTTTCGCATATATTAATATTATATAAATTTATAAAATATTTTGTAAAAACTATTGATTTTTTATATAACTGGTGTTATAATTATCTTCGTATCGGGGTGTAGCTCAGTTGGTAGAGCGCGTGGTTTGGGACCATGAGGTCGCAGGTTCGGGTCCTGTCACTCCGACCAATTTTAGAGGTTTTTAACCTCTTTTTTTATTTTAAAATATTTTATAATATTCTTTGAAAGTATTGATAATACTGGCTTTTTAGTTAGTATTATTTTTTTATAGTTTATTTTAGTTTATGTTATTTTTTTCAAACTACTGACCAAATAACCGACAAAGATTTAAAAATTATAGCTTTGGTCAGTTCAAATAACTGACCACTACATACTCAACAGTTTTAGCGGTGTTTAGTTGTCAATAATAGTAAAATTGATTTATTTTAATATATTCAATTAACTGACCAAAATTCTTGAAAGCCTTGATATAAGCCAAACACTCATAACTCAAACGTTGGTCAGTTAATATTTTAATATATATAATGTAATAAAATATTATTTATAGCATACTTTTATCTATAATAATCCATATTATTCTCATTTACTTTATCATCTTTTATTATATCTGTTTTAGACTCAATTACAGGTAATTTATTATCTATCAATAAATTATTAGAAGTGGGAGTTTGTAATAAATTTTGATTTATATAATATTGATTTACTTTTTCAAGCTCTGTTTCTTTATATTTATCAAATACAGAGGTATATGTATTAAGTGTTATAGTAACATCAGTATGTCCCATTAATTTCTGTAATACTACTGGAGTAACACCAGCTTCAATTGCTCTAGTTGCATAAGTATGCCTTAAATTATGAGAAGACATATGTTCTATATTTAATTCTTTTAATATTTTAGATAGTGCCTTATTTACATTTTCAGCATCTGTATAGTTATTTTGTGGAGGCTTAAATAATAATTTGTCGTTATTGTCTTCTTGTGACTCACAATATTTCATCTGTTCTATAATGTAAGGATATAATGACTCTGGAATAGGTAAGTACCTATTTCCAGCTTGTGTTTTTGGAGATTTGCTTAGCATTATATTACCATTACTATTACGCGTTAAAGTTTTATGCACGTATATTTTTTTATTCATTAAGTCTATATCATGAATATCTAAAGCTAAACATTCGCCTATTCTTAAGCCCATAAATAATTGAATTAAAAATTCATTTTTGTATGGACATTCTTTTAGAGTTTTATTCTGTAGATAATTTACGAACTTATTTTCTTCATCTAAGGTCATTGCTCTAACTACTTTTGGAGGTTTATTGCTTTTAGGTCTTATAACTTGAGACATGGGATTTCTAGTTATATATCCTCTATCAAAAGCATATTTAAATGCTTGTCTAAATTGTCCTATAACTTTTTTTATTGTAGAATCACTATAGTCTTTATATGTGTTTATAAATTTTTGTATTTCTTCTGCAGTAATTGTATCTATATTTTTATTTACTAAATTGCCTTTTGATATACTTTTTAATGTAGCTTGAACTCTTTGATATTGTGACTCAGATATCATATTTGTATCAAGTTTATTTTGAATTATAGTATTCATTAATTCTTTTAAAGGTATACCATTATGTTCAATATATATTGGATTTTCTTTTTGAAACATAATTGATTGTAAATACTTTTTAGCTTTCTCTTCAGTATCAAAGCTTTTTGTTTTCTGTACTCTTTTTTGTGTTAATGGATCATAATCGTAGTATTGTGCTATCCATTTATTTCTATTTTTTCTATAAAAAACACTACCTTCATTACTACCTTTTTCTCTTGCCATATATTTCTCCTTTCATTAATCTATTACGTATTCGAATACATATTGATTATAACTGAAAAAAAGAGAATTAAGGTTAAATGACAGATAATTTCTTATTTTATCTGATTTTGACAGAAAAAAACAGAAATTTAAAAAATATAAAATCCATGAAAGCATTGATATTACTATAAAAAGCGAACGTGATTTTATAATTTCACGTTAGCTATAAAATATAGATTAAAATAAGGATAAAAAATAAAAGTAATATAAATTACTTACCTGTTTTTTTATTAAATTAAAAGAATACTTCATAAAAAATAATTATTAATAATTTAAATCCTTTTATTGATAAATAAATTTAATAATAGTATAATCTATGCCAAAGGAGAATAAAATGAGCAAAATAGTTTGTCCAAGATGTAATTCATCAGCTTTAGTAAAAGACGGAAATCATAATGGAGAGCAGGGATATAAATGCAAAAATTGCAAAAAAAGATTTTCTAGTGGTAAATATGAACCAACAAAAAAGAAATTGCCCACAAATAATAATTTTTATTTAAAAGACTATGCTGATAAATTAAAATGCAATTCTATAGAAGAAAGAAAAATCGCTACAAGTACGGCCAAAAAAATTGCCAAGCAAAAAAGAGAATATATAGAACAAGAATTGTTAAAAAATCTATTTAAAGGAAATCAAGAGGTAGATTATGGAATAATAAAAATATTGCTTTATACAAAAGGTTGGGGAATCGAACTATTATTAAATTTAGTATTTAATAATGATATAAATTTAAGTAGGCTACATATTTCTACTATATCTAAATATTTAGCTATTAATAGTAGATATTCATGGAATTATATAAAAACATGGCTATATAATGACAAAATTCCTATAAATGACGTATCTTATATTACACCAGAAAGTTTTATTACAACTACAACTAAATATGAAAATTATGATGCTATAATTACCAGATTTTTTTATAAAGTATCTAAATTTCCTAATAAAAAATTAAAATTAATATTTAATAAATCTGAAATTGCAGAACTATTAAATAAAGATTTTTTAAAAAAATTTAATAGAATCAAATTTGATGATTATTATGGAAGCTATGGGTTAGAAATAACTAATAGCATCAGAATTATTTTTGAAAAGTTAAATAATAACATAGATAATTATATTTATTCAAATGATTTTATAAAATTAGGTAGAAAGTGGGAAAATTTTGTCGATAAAGTTATTAATAAAATGTATAGTAATGTTGCAGTACATAAAAGATTAAAAAACAATTTAATACCGGACATATCAATAATAGATAAGAATGGAAAATGTGATAAAATAATAGAATGTAAATTAAATATAAATTATAATAATTTATATGAAACGATAATAAAATATAGCAATTATTGTAATACTATAGAAATGTGGGGACTTAGTAAAAGTAATTTCAAATATGACTATATAAATATGAAAGTTATTTTTGATGCAATAAAAAAATATTATTATAATGACATTGAAAAAGAAATAAATAAGAACCTAAAACTAAAAATTTTATGTTTTAGTGAAATTAGTAATCATATACAAGGTTTACAAGAAATTGAAGAATTAAATTTGTTGCATAATGAATATTATAATTTAGGTGGAAGTGATTGTTATTTAGATATTGAAAATCCATTAGATATAAATATTGATAATAATTCAAAAGTTTTTTCTTATTCGGATAATGAAAAAGAAGAGGTAAAAATAAAATATGAATCTTTTTTAAACGATATAAATAGTTCTTTAAATATAGATAAAAATATTTATATTAATACTGCTATTAAAAATAAGCTTAAATATAAAATAAAAAGTGGTGATTTTATTAATTCTCTTGTAATTAATGGAATTATACAATTATATAATTTAAGAAAATTCAAAATACCTATTCAATATTATAAAGATGAGGAAAAAGAAAAATATAAAAATGTATCCTTTTTAGAATTATCATTAAGCTATACAAATAACTGTGAATATACGGTTTATGAGGTGATATTTAATAAAATTTATTTAATTGATAATGAAAAAAATAAATATGATAGTATAAGAGGACATTATATGACATTTTTACTTAATAATAATTGCCATATAAAAGATTTTGATATTTTTAGCCTGCCACAAGCTTTTAAAACTAATAGAGAGGAACATACAAAATTATTCTTTAAAATTCCTGATGATTTTAAATTACAAGAACTTAAATTAAAAATTCATAATAGCAAAAATGAAGATGTTAAATTAATAAAATTTGTAGAGGAAAGAAATAATAAAAAGAAAACCAATATTGAAAGCAAAACAATTTCATATCATAATATAAAAAATACTGATTTATATACCAAAATATATAAAAAAACAATAAAAAATTTAAATACCAATATTAGTATATCTTTAATTGTAATTTTTATAATTTTAATATTAATATATATTATTGTAAAAATATAAAACAGGAGATTATTATATGAAAATATCTACTTCAAATAAAAAGAAATAGAAAAATATTAATATACTTTTATAAAAATGGCTTTTAAAAATTTAAAGGAAATTTCAAAAGATTATATAAAGATTAGTAGATACTAATATAATTTAAAAAATTCATTATATTTATGGATATAATCTAAATGAAAGAAATAAGTATCTTTAGCAGTGGTGAAAAAATATTATTCTAAAAGATATTAATGTATATAAATAGAAATATATTTGTTTTATAAAAAAATAAAGGTTATAATTATTTATTAATTTATATGAGAGAACAATGCTCACAATTATTTAAATAAATAATACACTTATTATTTGTTAAAATTACATTTGCTCGCATAAGTTCTCTAACACACTAGAGAACTTTGTAAAAGTTCTCGTGTGCCAAAGAGAAATTCCCTTTGGAAACCCTTTTGGTGTTTACTAATTTATAATAAATTAAAAAAGGTTGATTTTTTAATCAACCTTTTTATTATTTAAAATAGTTTTGCTATTATATATAAAAGTTTATGTCTTCATTACGAATTTTTTCCGTATACATACTTTTTTCGTAATGAATATATTATCATTTTTATTAATTTATTATATATAATAATAGATTAATTTAAAATCTAATAATTTAAAATGTTTTTCTTTAAATTATCTTAAAATAATCTATGTTATTTTATATATAAAAATGCTAATTAACACGCATAAGGTAACTAAAACACTGTGATTTGAACATATCTTACTTATCACTCCGACCAAAAGAAAAATATTCTTGAAAGGCTTGAAACTACTATGTTTCAGGTCTTTTTTTATATATAAATTTTATTGCTTTTTTAACTGTATTTGAGAGCGTCCGAAAAAGGCTGTAATATGCTATTTTGCTCTGTTAGCCTTTGTTAGCCTTTCTCAGCCTTTTTCACAACTGCTTACATTTAACTCTCCAAAATTTTCCCTTTTAAGTTTTGGAGAGTTAAAAATAACTCTCCAAATATACAGAGAAAAATACTGCATAAATTCAAATATTATTAAGGTTATCATTTGGAGAGTTCCAATTTACTCTCCATTTATTTAATACAATTTATTAAAAAACAATATCTTCATAATCATTTATCATATATTCTTCGTAACATACACCAGTTTCGACAAGTGCTTTGTCAACTTCTTCCTGTGTCA